>NZ_SMKR01000239.1 GCF_004348725.1 Kribbella turkmenica | reverse complement strand
GGCCGCCGGCCTGAGGGCTCCTGAGCTGTGGACCGCCGGACTGTCGGCCTCCTGACTGCGGACCGGGCTGCTGAGGACCGCCGGCCGGGCCGGCGTGCGAGGCCGAGCCTTGGGTTGGTCCGGCGTGCGGGTCGGCGCCTGGCCCGGTCTGCGGCGACTGCGGCACGCTGCCGTACGTCGGCGGCGACTGCCAACCCGCCTGCTCGTTCATACCTTGCCCGGGACCACCCCATGCCGGTCCGCCCCGCGACTGCTCCGGGCGGGTCTGCCGGCCCGGGCCCTGGTCCGGGTCCTGGTCCGGGTCCTCCGGCCGCCGGTTGGCCCACCCTTCGCCGAACCAGTTGTTCGCCGGACGCTCACCCTGCGCCGCGCTCGGGTCCTGGAACTCGCGCTTGGCGTCCGTGCTCCCACTCCACCACCTGGGCGACTGGCCATCCCTGGCAGGCTGCTCCGGCGGACCGGCGGCCTGGTCGCCGTCAGCCGGTTCCCGCTCCGGGGGTGGATTCCAGTTGTCCGACATCGATACTCCTCACGACCTTCTGGGTGTAGCCGTCAACGTGGTGCATCCGGCGCTGTTCGGGGTGCCGACGCCGCGCCCGGTCGTCCGTCCCCCCGGACTGTCCGCCCCCGGACACATACTTTGCGTGATCCCGACGCACCACGCTAGCCCGGGTCTACCGCACCCTGGCGGCGGAGGCCACGAAGGTGTTGCAGACGTTCGGGTTGCGGCTGGTGAAGCCGCGGGTCGCCCAGTACTGGTGGTTCACGCCGTCGCCGTGGTCGTTGTTGTGGTCGGTCCAGTTCCGGATCAGCCACCTCCACTGGAACAGCGACTGACCGGTGACCGGGTAGCTGCGCCGGTTCGCGCCGATGAAGATGTCGCCGAAGCAGGACGCCTGCAGCTCGAGCCGCCGGCTGCCCTCGAGCTCCTTCGCCCGGGTCGGCGCCTCGTACCGGATCCGGTGGTTGGCGGCCAGGATGCCGGTCAGGTTCTGCACGTGATGGCCGTACTCGTGCGCGAACTGGTGCAGCATCCACATCCGCGCCCACACCTTCTGGTACGCCTGCGGGTAGCGGTTGTAGTTGCCGAGGTCCTCGCTGAGGTTCATGTAGATGGTCTCGTTGCTGCCGCAGTAGAACGGCGGACCGGAGTCGTTCCCGATCCCGCACGGCGTACTGACGGTTCCGCTGAAGGACTGCACGGTCGGCGGCCGGAACCGGGCGCCGGACCTGGCGAGCAGCGCCGGCCAGGACCGGTTCAGGCAGTTCAGCAGGTTGGCGTAGTTGGCCCGTGCGCCCGACACGGTCGACGGACGGGACCGCGACTCCCGGCAGTTCACCGACCTCATCGCCCCGGCCTTGTACACCTTGTTCCGCAGCACCAGGTCGGCGTCGGTCGGGCCGGGCTTGGGCTTCGGGGTGGACGTCGTCCGCGGCGCGGTCGGCCTGGTCGCGGTCGGCCGCGTCGTCGTCCTGGTCGCCGTCGGACTGTTCACCACGACGGACGGCGACATCGACGGGGACTGCGACGGCGCGTGCGTCGGGGGGTAGCTCGTGGGCGCGTACGACGGAGTCGTGTACGGATCGTCCTTCAGAGCGTTCGAGATGCCGAGGATCCCGACGCCGCCGAGTGCGACCACCCCGAGCACGACGACGACCGCCTTCGCCCCGCCGCCCTTCTTCCGCGGCGGCCGCGGCGGTCCACCTGGCGGAGCACCCCACCCGAACTGCGGCTGCCCGCCCGGCCTGCCGGCGTACGGCGGCATCCCCTGGTACTGCGGCGGGATCCCCTGGTGCGGCGGCGGACCGCCGTACTGCGGACCCGGCTGCCACTGCGGGGCACCGTACGGAGGCTGCGGCTGCCGGCCGGGCGGCGGGCCCCAATGGTTGCCTGACACGGGCCAGACGCTATCCGAGCCCCGGCTCACCGACGGTTGCCCAGCTCAACTGCCGGGACGACGCCGGAAGTCCGCCTGTCACGGTATGGTGCCCGGGTCAACTGACCCTCTCTTTACGGTGTGATTGGGCGATGCGTCTACGTCTGCTCGGGCTCTCCCTGTGTGCCCTCGGTCTCTCGGCCCTGACCGGCGTCCCCGCCGGCGCGACCGGTTCCCACGGTGCGGCCGACCCGGTCGTCACCACTTTCGACAGTCAGGTCCGGGTCGAACGTGACGGGCAGCTGAAGGTTTCCGAGACCTGGAAGCTCAGCAACGTGACCGGGACCTTCACCCGGTTCGTGGTCACCCGCGACCACCTGCCCGACGACGTCGACCACGTCCAGCGGATCGAGGACCTGAAGGTCACGTCCGGCGGCCAGGACAAGCAGACCGAGCTGAGCACGAACGGCGACGTCACCTCGATCGCGGTCGCCGACGTCAGCGGCGCCACCCAACTGGACTTCACCTACACGGTCAAGGGCGCGGTCGCGAAGACGCTGAACGGCACCGAGGTGCGGTTCGCCCCGCTGACCGGGATCAACCTGACCGTCCAGCAGGCGAACATCGTCTTCAGCACGCCGGAGGTCACGCACGTCTCCTGCTTCGCCGGCGCGATCGACAGCAACACCCCGTGCACGCTGGCGCAGATCGGGGAGACCGCCGGGCCGACGTTCCAGCAGCAGGGACTGCCGCCGGGCAACACGGTCCGGATGACGGTCGGCTTTCCTGAGGGCGAGATCGCCGCGAACTCGATCGTCGAGTACCGCAAGACGTTGAAGCGCGCGTTCTCTACCGACACCGCGCAGCTGCTGACCGCGCTGGCCGTGCTGCTGCTCGGGGCGATCGCGCTGCTGGTGCTGTACCGGCTCCGCGGCCGCGACCGCGTCGACCCGCGGCGCGTCGTCCCGGCGTCGCTGTTCAGCCTCGGCGCCGATACCCGGATCGACTTCACCCCGCCGTCGGACCTGCGTCCCGGCGAGGTCGGCACGCTGATCGACGAGCGGATCGACCCGGTGGACGTCACCGCCACCATCATCGACCTGGCCGTCCGCGGCCACCTCACCATCATCGAGCAGGACCACGACTCCGAGTACGCCCGGCCGGACTGGGAGCTGCGCCGGGTCGCGAACGCGCCGTCGGAGGAGCTCCAGCGGTACGAGAACGTGCTGATCCGGGCGATCTTCGGCGACTCCGACTCGGTGCTGGTCTCCGAGCTCGGCCGCCAGGTCCGGGCGAACCTCAACCAGGTCCAGGACGCCCTGTACGACGGTGTGGTCAAGCGTGGCTGGTTCAGCGAGCGGCCGGACCGGACCCGCTCACAGTGGGCGACCGTCGGCATCGTGACCACCGTGCTGGGCGTCGTCCTGACCGTCGTGCTCGCGCTGCTGTCGACCTGGGGCCTGCTGGGCCTGGCGATCACCGCCGTCGGCGTCGGACTGATCATGGTCGGCCGCTACATGCCGGCCAAGGCGCCGGCCGCCGGCCGCGTGCTCGGCCAGGTCGCGGCGATCCGCGGTGAGCTGCTCGAGATGGACGTCAGTGAACTGCCGTCGGACCAGCACGCCGAGCTCTGCGCGCGCGCCCTCCCGTACGCCGTCGTCCTCGGCGGCTCGGAGCGCTGGATCGACGCGCTGGTCGCGACCGACGACGACATCGGCGAGGACGAGGGCTTCGCGTGGTACCGCGGTCCGCGGGGCTGGCACCTGCAGTACCTGCCGGACTCGCTCCGCAACCTCACCACCAACCTCACCGGTGCTTTGTTCGCGCGGTAGGAGACCGGAACAGCGCCCGCACACCGCCCCGGTGTGCGGGCGCTGCCGCTTCTACCAGTTCGCCTGTGGGCCTGTTGGCGGCAGCGGCGTCCCGGCCGGGTGGATCACGTAGACGAGTCCGCCCGAGTGCGGCACCCAGGCGTTCTCGAACGCGGCCCGGTCGTACGTCGTCCGGACCTCGTCGTTGCTCGGGATCAGGTGCGACGCCGGGTCGTTGACCACCACGTTGCCGTCCGGGTCGAAGCCGACGATCACCATCAGGTGCCCGTTCGTCCCGTATCCGGCGCCGGGCAGGTCGCCCTTCTTGAACGACAGCGAGGCGATCAGCGGGATGCCCGCCTTGATGAACTGCTCCGCCTCGGTCAGCGACCGGAGCCGGGTGACGAACCCGTCGACCGAGCGGGTGCCGGCGTACGCCGTGTTGAACGGCCAGTTCCCGGCGCCGTCGTAGGCGTAGTCGAAGACCGAGCGGGCCGCGTGGTCGACCTGCGGATCGGCGTCGGCCGGGTCGACCCAAGCCGTCTCGTCGCCGGCCGGCCCGGCACCGTAGTAGTCGAGCACCATGGCCGTCGAGGTCGCCGAGCACCAGGCCTCACCGCCGCCGTCCCACTGCGGGTAGTGCCCGATGTGCGTCTCCTGCGAGTACGTGGGGACGTCGAGCACGATCCCCTCCGCGCCACCGAGGGGGCTCACCGGCACCTTCTTCGCGTCCGGCAGCAAGGACGCCACCGCCCCGACGGACCGGACCACCGGGGACTGCGTCGTACCGGCGAGTCGGTGGAGCGTCACCTTCAGCTGCCACCGGTCGAGCGACCGGCCCTCGGCCGCGACGAAGGTGTCGACCGCCACCGATCCGTTGGTGTCGCTCTGGGCCGGCACCGAGGTGCGGTGGATGTCGCCCGCCGCGGTGTCGTCGCCACTCGACCACCGGCCCAGCACGTACCACTTGGTGGTGCTGCCGAGATCGGTGCGGCCGGACATCGCGACTTCCACCCAGGTCCCGGGCGGCGTGGTGGCGTTCCAGGACGCGATCAGCTCGGTCAGCCGGAAGTCGCTGGTGACGACGGGCGACGTCCAGCTGGTCCGGTCGTAGCTCTTCGCGGTGCCGTCGCCGAACGGGTCGACGTACGCCGTGGTGCCGGTCGACGTGCCGAAGGTGAGCGCGCCGTCGGCGACGGCGGTGCCGGAGTGGGCACCGGCGAGGAAGTCGGCGGTCGACGTCCACGTGGTGTACGCGATGTCGCGCAGCTGCGGCACCTTGGCGGCCTGACTCGGCACGGAGCCACAGGTCAGCACGACCGCACCGGCGATCAGCGCGGTGAGACTGCGGGCGCCGGTCATGGGGCCACCCGGCCTGGACCGAGGAGCGGAGGGAGCGCAGCGACTGAAGCGACGAGGGAAGGCCGGGAGTTACCGCCCCATGACCCGCCGCGCGGCAGCGTGGCAATGTGCACAGTCATACACCGACGGTAGATCGGGCACCCGGCCGTGTCGCGGTGAACGCGTGGCGTGGGTGTGGTCTTGTTCGGTAAATAGTTACGAGCGGTCGTTCCACTCGTCGGCGAGCATCGCGAAGACGGCCTCGTCGGTCCACTCACCCTTGATGAACTCGTTCTTCACGAAGGTGGCCTCGTGGCGCATCCCCAACCGCTTCAGCAAGCCGGACGACCCGGTGTTGCGGGCGTCCAGGCGGCCGATGATCCGGTGCATCCCGAACTCCTCGAACCCGAGCCGCAGCATCTCCACCGACGCCTCGGCGGCGTACCCATGCCCGTGGAACTCCGGGTGGAAGACGAACCCGATCTCGCCGCCCCGGTGCGCGGCGTTCTGCGCGAACAACGACACCTCGCCGAGGTGCTGCCCGGTCTCTCGCAGGATCACGGCCAGGGTCACCGCCTGACCGTCGGTGTCCATCGGCGGCAGGTCCGCCAGCCGCCGGGGCAACGTCGTGTCGCGGACCTGCTCGGGCGTCTGGGCGTCGTACAGCAGGAACCGGGCCACGTCGTCGTTCGACTGCAGTTTCAGCAGATCGTCGTAGTCGGTCTCGAGGTAGCGGCGAAGGGTCAGGCGGTCAGTCTCGATCGGCAGCGAAACGCTCACCGATCGAGACTATGCGACCGACGCGACGTGAGGCAGGGATTTATCCGTTGGCGAGGGCAACCAGCCGGGACTGGTCGCCGTTGAAGTGGTTCTGGTCGAGCGGCGACGAGGTCCACTGCCAGAACGTGTAGTACGGCCAGCCGCCCGGCAGCGTGCCCACGGTCGAGGAGTAGCGGGCGACCCAGAGCGGGTTGGTGGCGTTGAAGGCGGTGCTGTTACCGGTGCAGCGGGTCCACCAGTCGAGGTTGGTGTAGATCACCGCGTCCCGGCCGGTGCGGGACTTGTAGGTGTTGACGAAGTCTCGGATCCAGCTGACCATCGCGGACTGGCTCAGCCCGTAGCAGGTGGCGCCGTACGGGTTGTACTCGATGTCGAGCGCGCCCGGCAGGGTCCGGCCGTCGCGGGACCAGCCGCCGCCGTTGCTCGCGAAGTAGTTCGCCTGGGTGGCGCCGCTGGAGTTGTTCGGCAGCGCGAAGTGGTACGCGCCGCGAATCATGCCGATGTTGTAGGAACCGTTGTACTGCTGGGCGAAGTAGGGATTGCGGTACGACGTGCCTTCGGTCGCCTTCACGTAGGCGAACCGCTTGCCCTGGTTCCACCAGTACTGCCAGTCGACATTGCCCTGGTGGCTGGAGACGTCGATCCCTTCGACCACCGCGGCCGGTGCCGGCGCGGCCGGCGCGGAACTGGTCGTGGTGTTGTGCAGCCAGCCCATGTACGCGTCGCCGGCCTTGTGGATGCCGTGCTGACGAGCCTGCGGGGTCGGCTGGGGTGCGGCGGTGACCGCGTCGGGCGACGAGGGATCGGTGGGGCGTGCTTGGGCGGGGCCGGTCGAGGCCAGGAGCAGGCCAAGAGTGACGGCGGCACCCGTGAAAAGGGCGGACTTCACGGTGAACCTCCACAGAGCGATGAGGGGCGGGACAGAGCGCTCGCCGGAGGTTCTACCCGGGTTCGGTAAGAATCAACCCTTGCGGTCGACTCGATTGTGAGTATTTACCGAACGTAGGTCGCGGCCGCGAGGTAGGTGTTGCAGGAGGCTGGGCTGCGGGTCTTGAAGCCGGCGGCGGCCCAGCGCGGCACGACCGCGCGGCTGCCGTGGTCGCGGCGGGTGCCGTACTCGTCGCCCTGGTGGGCGTGCAGCCAGTCGAGCTGGGACTTGAACAACCCGCCGTTCAGGCCGTAGCTGCTCTTGTTGGCGCCGAGGAACACACCGCCCAGGCAGGTCGCCTGCAGCTCGAGCCGACGGCTCATCTGGAGCGCCGCGTCGCCGGACCGCTCGTACTGGATGTTCGACGACGCCCGCAGGATCCCGGTCAGGTGCTGCAGGTGGTGGCCGTACTCGTGCGCCATCGTGTCCGACATGTCCGCCCGCAGGAAGGCCATCGCGGTGGACCGGTTGCCGTAGCCCAGGAACTGCCTGTACCGCTTGAGGTCGGTGGTCGCGTCCATGTAGATCGTCCGGTTCGCCGAGCAGTAGAACGAACTGGGCGCGTTGCCGCTGCACGGCGTACTCACCGGGCCGGTGAAGGCGATCATCCGCGGCGGGGCGAACGTCTTGCCGGACAGGGCGACCTGCCGCGGCCAGGCGCGGTTCAGGCAGCTGAGGATCTGGGTGTAGTACTTCCGCGCGTTCGCCGGGCTGTTGGCCCGGGCGCTGGACTCGCGGCAGTTCACCGTGCGCTGGACGCCGGTCTTGTAGATCCGGTTCTTCGTGACGATGTCCAAGTCCGACGGTGGCGGCGGAGTCGTCGGGGTGGTCCGGGTCGCGGTCGGCCGCGTGCGCGTCGGCCGGGTGGCCGGGATCGTCGGCGCGCCGGTCTCCGTGGGCTCGGCGGTCGGCTCGTACGTCGACGTGTACGTCGGCTGCGGCGACGTGTAGTCGTCGTCCCGGCCGGACGACACCTGCCGCCACATCAGCAGCGCCGCGACGCCGGCCACCACGACCACGATCGGCAGCACGATGAACGGTGCCTTGCTCTTCTTCCGCGGCGGCGGCGGGAAACCGTCCGAGCCCCAGCCGAAGCCGGGCCCCTGCGGAGGCGGCCCCTGCGGCGGACCCCAGTACGGCGTGGGCGGGCCGGCGTACTGCTGCTGCGGGGAGGGACCGTACTGGGGAGGCGGACCGTACTGCGGAGCCGGACCGTACTGCGGCGACGGGCCCTGCGGCGGGGGTCCCTGGTACGGCGGCCGGGCCTGAGGCGGAGGTCCGCCGTACGGGGGCTGGTTCGACAAGAGGGTCCTCCTGAGGGGTGGTCGGACGAATCT
>NZ_SMKR01000238.1 GCF_004348725.1 Kribbella turkmenica | reverse complement strand
GTTCCGGGACCGTGGCGGCGCTCGATGCCGGCGTGCACGCGATCGGCAAGAAGCTGGTCGAGGAGGCCGCCGAGTCCTGGATGGCCGCCGAGCACGAGAGCAAGGAGCGGGCCGCCGAGGAGCTGTCCCAGCTGCTCTACCACGCGCAGGTGATGATGCACGCGCTCGGCCTGGACCTCGACGACGTGTACCGACATCTGTAGGAGCGCTCCGCGGATCCGGTCCACTTCTCCAGAAAGGCAGTGCAATGCTGCGCGTCGCGGTACCCAACAAGGGCTCGCTGAGCGAGGCCGCCATCGAGATTCTCACCGAGGCCGGCTACAAACAGCGCCGGACCACCAAGGACCTCGCGCTCACCGACGCCGCGAACGAGGTCGAGTTCTACTACCTGCGCCCCCGCGACATCGCCGTGTACGTCGGCGAGGGCACCCTGGACGTCGGGATCTCCGGCCGTGACCTGGTGCTCGACTCGCACGCCGACGCCGACGTGGTCATGGAGCTCGGGTTCGGCGGGTCCACCTTCCGGTTCGCCGGGCCGCCCGGGTCCGCGTCCTCGATCAAGGACCTGGCCGGAAAGCGGATCGCCACCTCGTACGCCGGCGTACTCCAGGACCACCTGGCCGAGAACGGCGTCGAGGCCGCTGTGGTCCGCCTGGACGGCGCGGTCGAGTCGGCCGTCCAGCTCGGCGTCGCGGACGTGATCGCCGACGTCGTCGAGACCGGGACGACGCTGCGCCAGGCCGGGCTAGAGGTTTTCGGCGACCCGATCCTCAAGTCCGAGGCGGTGCTGATCAAGCGGCACGGCGTGGAGACCCCGCCGAACGGCATGCAGCAGCTGGTCCGCCGGCTGGAGGGCGTCCTGATCGCCCGGAACTACGTGATGATGGACTACGACATCCGCGCCGAGCACGTCGACGCCGCCACCGCGGTCGCGCCCGGGCTGGAGTCGCCGACCGTGTCACCGCTGCACCGCCAGGGGTGGGTCGCCGTCCGGGTGATGGTGCAGCGGGCCGACGCCCAGCGGATCATGGACCAGCTCTGGGAGGTGGGCGCGCGTGCCATCCTCACCACCGACATCCACGCCTGCCGGATCTGACGTGAGGGACGACCGCCTGTACACCTTCCATCCGCGGATCGTCGCGGTGATGTCCGCCGGCATGGGGTTGTCGCTGATCGCGGTCTTCGGAGTGATCTGGTTCCGGCTGTCGGAGGACGCCCGGGACACGTTCAGCTGGTTCCAGCGGCTGACGTTGCTGGCGTTCTTCGGCGCGATCCTGTGGATCCTGTACCGGATGACCACGCTGCGGGTGTCGGCGTACCCGGACCGGCTGCGGGTGCGCAACGTGTTCAAGTCCTACACGCTGCCCTGGGACCGGGTGACCGCGCTGCGGTTCCGGCCCGGGGACGCGTGGCTCCAGCTGTTCGACGCGGACGGCAACCGGCTGGGCATCCTCGCGGTCCAGGCCGCCGAGGGTGCCCGGGCGAGCAAGGCGGCCAAGGAGCTGGCCGCCGTCGCGCGCTCCCGCGGTGCCGGCCCTAGATCGACACCCGGAACGTAGTGCTGTGGGAGCCGCCGGGTTTCAGGATCACGAGGTTCTGGCCGGTGACGAAGGCGTTCGGCGGACAGGTCATCGGCTCGACGGCGAGCGCCGTACGTCCGATCGCGCCGCCGGTGTAGAGCTGCAGCCAGGGGGTGTCGCTGGTCAGGACCGCCCGGTCGCCGGAGGCGGGGTCCGTCAACGTCACCGACCAGGTGCCGCCGCCGAGACCGGTGAACGCGTTGTCCATCTCGAGATCGCCGATCGTCCGGGACGCACTGAAGTCGTACGGCGAGTCGTGGATCGGGGACAGCCCGATCGGCGTCATCCGCTCCGGCGACACCTCCAGCCACTCGGCCGCGCGGAACTCGAGCACGCACTCGTCGATCACCCGGCCGACGCTCAGGTACGGGTGCGTGCCATACCCGTACGGCGCGTCACTCGCGCCGACGTTGGTCGCGGTGGCGGTCACCGTGAGACCGTCGGCGAGTCGGTAGTGAAGGCGCAGGTCGAGCTGGTGCGGGTACCCGGGCGCACCGTGCAGCCGGTGTCCGACCTCGACGACGGCAGGGTCGGTGCCGTCGTCCACGCGCTCCCAGTTCGCCCAGCGGGTCAGGCCGTGGATCGCGTTCTGCCGGTCGGGCTCGCTCAGGTCCAACTGCTCGTCGACGCCCTCGAACGTGTACTTCCCGTCGGTGATCCGGTTCGGCCACGGGATCAGGTGCTGCCCGATCCCGGCGTACGCCGGCTGGTGCTCGGCGTACCCGGGCACGACCTCACGCTCGCCGTACGAGACGCCGCGCAGACCACCGCCGACGCTCACCACGGTGGCGGACCACCCGCCGTCATCGAGTACCCACTGCTCTCCGGACGGCAGCACCTCTGCGCTCATGCCTTCATCCTCACAAACTTTCTCTACGGTGGTGTCCATCGGGGACCGACCCGTTCGTAGAGATGCTGTACACACGCCAACGGGAGGTTCCGAGATGAAGTACATGCTGCTGATCAACGCCGGTGAGCTCGACCTGAGCGGCGGCGCGGCCGGGTGCGAGCCGGAGGACTGGATGCGGTTCGACAAGGAGATCCAGGAGGCCGGGGTCGTGGTCTCGTCCGAGTCGCTGGCCGACCTGGTCACCTCGACCCGGGTGCAGGTCGCGAACGACGGCAGGCGCACGGTGACCGACGGGCCGTTCGCGGAGACCCGCGAGGTGCTCGGCGGGTACTACGTGATCGACGTACCGGACCTCGACGTCGCGCTCGAGTGGGCCGCGAAGTGCCCGGGGTCGCGGGGCGGCGGGTCGATCGACGTCCGGCCGGTCGCCGAGTTCCCGGGGGCCTGATCCGCGATGCACGCCGAGGTCGAGGCGGTGTTCCGGGAGGAGCGCGGGCGGCTGCTGGCCGCGCTCGCCCGGCGGTTCGGTGACCTCGACCTCGCCGAGGAGGTCGCGTCGGAGGCGATCGAGGCGGCGCTGGTGAAGTGGCCGGTCGATGGCGTACCGCCGAACCCGGGTGCCTGGCTGATGACCACGGCCAGGCGGAAGGCGGTCGACCGGCTGCGCCGCGACCAGGTGTATGCCGCCAAGCTCGCCGTACTGCAGGTCGAGGCCGACCGGGCCGGGCCGCCGGCGGTGGGCGACGAACTACCGGACGAGCGGTTGCAGTTGTTCTTCACCTGCTCGCACCCGGCGCTCGCGGCCGAGGACCGCGGTGCGCTCACGCTGCGGTGTCTCGCCGGACTGAGCACACCGGAGGTGGGCCGGGCGTTCCTCGTCCCGACGGCGACGATGGCCAAGCGGATCGTCCGGGCGAAGAAGAAGATCAAGGACGCACGAATCCCGTTCCGCGTCCCCGGCCCGGACGAACTGCCGGACCGGCTGCCCGGTGTGCTGCAGGTGATCTACTCCGTGTTCACCGAGGGGTACTCGGCCAGCTCCGGCCCTTTCCTGCAGCGCCTCGACCTCGCCGAGGAGGCGATCCGGCTGGCCCGGATCCTGCGCCGGCTGCTCCCGGACGAGCGCGAGGTCGCCGGTCTGCTCGCGCTGATGCTGCTGATCCACGCCCGCCGGGACGCCCGTACCGGCCCGGACGGCTCGCTGGTCCTGCTCGACGACCAGGATCGCTCGTGCTGGGATCGCGACCTCATCGCCGAGGGCAGCGACCTGGTCGTCGCCTCGCTGACCGGCGGCCCGGCCGGACCGTACGGCGTCCAGGCCGCGATCGCCGCGCTGCACGACGAGGCACCAGACGTCGCCGGCACCGACTGGGCGCAGATCGTCGCCCTGTACGACGTCCTGATCGCGATGGACCCGTCGCCGGTGGTCGAGGTCAACCGGGCGGCCGCGATCGCTATGCGCGACGGAGCCGAGGCGGGCCTGGCGCTGCTCGACCGGCTGTCCGGCGAGCCGCGGCTGCGCGAGTACCACCCCTACGTACTGGCCCGGGCCGACCTGCTGCACCGCCTGGGGCGATTGCCTGAGGCAACCGCGGCGTACCGGGAGGCGCTCGCGCTGGCCGGCACCGAACCTGAACGGGACCACCTGCGCTGCCGGCTGGCGGCCCTCGCCGGAGAGACCCCCTCGTGACCGACGAGCGCCTCGCGCGGGTCGCGCGCGGGTGGGACGAGGCAGCCGACGGGTACGAGGAGTACTTCGTGCCACGCTTCGCACCCTGGGTCAGGTCCGCGGTGGAGGCGGTGAGCGACCTGCGGGACGGACCGGTGCTCGTGCCGTGCTGCGGCACGTTCCCTGAGCTCGAGCTGCTCGTCGACCGGTTCCCGGGACGGGAGCTCGCCGGGATCGACCTGTCGGCGGGCATGGTCGAGCGGGCTCGGGAACGGGCAGCTCGGCTCGGGCACCCCCGTGTCGATGTCCTGCAGGCTGATGCCTCCAGCCTCGACCCACGGTGGTCGGGACGGTGTGCCGCCGTCGTCTCGGTGTTCGGGTTGCAGCAACTGCCCGATCCTGAGGCGGCGCTTCGCTCGTGGGTGGACGCGCTGGCGCCTGGAGGGCGGTTGTGTGTCGTCTACTGGCCCGGGAAGACCGAGGACGACGGGCCGTTCGCCCTGTTGGGGAAGGTGATCGGCGACCGGAGCGACTCTTCCTGGGAGGACCGCCTCGTCGGCGCGCTGGACGCCGGGACCGTCGAACGGGACGAGTTCATCGACTTCCCGATGACCCACCCGGATGCGGCGACGTACTTCGATGCCGCCGACCACGCCGGACCGATGCGGGCCCTCGCTCTGGCCCGCGGCGACGCCTACCTCGCCGAGCTTCGCCGGCGGTTCCTGGCCGAGGCGCCCGCGGGGGAGTGGACCCACCATCCGCGGGCCCGGCTGCTCGTGGTCAGGAAGCCGCCGAGTCGTGCGGAGGCAGCGCCACCGACTTCGTGACGAGCTCGAGCGTGGGGTCGTGCGGGACCGACGGGTCACCGTCGACGATGACGTGCGCCCGGGACCGGGTCGCCTGCTCGGCGAAGTGGTCGCGTTCCCACCGCATCCACTCGAGCCAGTGGTCGCGCAGCGCCTCGCCGTCGCGGGCGATCCCGCGCTCCAGCCGGACCTCGTTCGACGTCTCGATCCAGAGCCGGAGCGACTGCCAGTGGCCGGCGTCGCGGTCGCACGAGGTGACCCCCTCGACGATCAGCAGCTCGACGGTCACCGGTACGACGTGCAGCTCGGCGTACGCGCCGGCGTACCAGTCGTAGCGCCGGTAGCGGCCTTCGCGGCCGTCGGCGATCCGCTGCAGCACGTGGTCGCGCAGCAGCCCGAATCCGCGGACGGCGCCGGCCCAGCCGTCGTACAGGTCGTCCATGTGGATGAGTCGGGTGTGCAGTCCGCGGGCTTCGGCCCGGGCCGCGACGTTCGCCGCGAGCGTGGACTTGCCGGAGCCGGCCGGTCCGTCGATGCTGATCAGCCGGGTGTTGCCGAGGCGGGGCGGGGCGGCCTGGACGTGGTCCAGCAGGGAGTCGATGGTGAGTGGAGCGACGTCGTTCGTCTCAGTTGATTCCATGGCGCTTCAAGATGTCCTCGATCTCGTCGAACTCCGACGATTCCTGCTGCTTCGCCTTCGACCCCCTGGCGGGCTTGGCAGCTTTGGCAGGAGCGGCCGACGCGGGTTCAGAACCCTTCGCGGTCAGCTCACCCGCGGGCGCGGCGGGCTTCGACTGTGCCTCCTCCTTGGACCCCCGGTTCCGTCCCCGGCCTCGGGCCACACCCGAGACGACGTACAGCACGACCGAGACGCCGAACAGCGCGACCCCGGCCCACACCGTGGGGGAGAAGATCAGGTGGGTGACCCAGCTCACGGACGAGCGCACCACGTCCCAGACCAGCTCGAGCAGGCCGGTCAGGTACAGCGAGATCGGCAACAGGGACCAGGCCACGCCGCGGGTGCCGGCCGCCGCCCCGCGGCGCCGCCAGGCGGCCCACGAGCCGATCAGGCCGAGCAGCGTGAGGCCCACACAGAACGGCAGCAGCGTCAGATCGTTGAAGTCAGGCACATACCCAGGCTCGCACAGTCCCCCGCGGAACCAAGCCGGGAACAGCCCTGACACCACCCTGAAACCCCACCCCGGGGCCGCCGAGTGGAGAATGCGGGCATGCAATCAGAACGCCGCCTGGCCTTCACCGGCTTCGACAACGACGACGGGTCGGCCGACCCCGCGCTGGCGGAGGCGCTGGCGGCGGGTGACCACGGGGCGCTGCTGGCCGCGCTGACGAAGGCGCGCCTGCTCGTGCCGGTGGTGGCCATGCTCGGGGAGGTCGAGTACGACGAGAACGGGCTGGCGCACGACAAGACGTCGGACATGGCGGTCGCGCTGCTCCAGGGGCAGGACGGCCGCAACGCCCTGCTCGCGTTCACCGGCACCGAGAGTCTGGCCCGCTGGAGCCGGCAGGCCCGTCCGATGCCTGCCCAGTCACAGCTGGTTGCGACCGCGGCGATCCAGGAAGGCGCGGCCGCGATCGTGCTCGACGTGGCCGGCCCGGCGGCGGGCGTGATCGAGACCGACGACGTACGACGTCTCGCCGCCGGTCTCCAGGTGGTCCGCCTGGCCGACGGCACCTACGGATGGGTCGAGCCGGCCGGCTGATCGAACCGCGGCGGAGTACAGCCACCAGGGCCGACGAGGTGGCCGGCGTCGGCGAGGATGAGAGGCGTGACCGTGGCTGCGCCCCACGAATGCGATGGACCGGTACGTCCGGTCCAAGGACGAGCTGCTCGACGTGCAGCTCCGGTGGACGCGGTCGACGCCATCGTGCGAGAGCTCTTCGGGCTCACGCGCATCCTCGACGGCACCCAGTACTCAGTCCGGTAGGACGATCCGGACCGCCCCCTCGGTGCGGGCGGCGACCCACCGCAGGTGAAATTCGCTGCCGGGGGCAACTTCCGGGCGACGGTGCGGTTCCGTGCGCAGGTTGACCGGAGCCGTCAGCGTCGTCGCCTCGGCGGTCTGAACTGCATTCGCCCGGACGTCGGCGATGACGTCGGCCAGCGCCTGCGCCGCCGGCTTGCGCTGATGGTCCACGGTGAACAGCCCGAGGTCGTACTCCCGGTCCGGGAAGTCCAGCAGCCGCCGGTCGATGTCGTGCGACGACCACCAGGTGATCCCCCACAACGCCGGGTTGGGCAGCACCAGCTCGACCGTCCGCCGGGTGAATTCGGCCTGGAGCTCGTCCGGGATGTCCGGCCCGGGTACGCCGATTTCCTGCAGCCACACGGGCCGCGCCGGATCCAGCGACGTCGCCGCGGCCAGCTCGACCAGGTAGTCCGCATGGCTGAGCGTCGCCGGCCCGAGCGGACCGTCCACCCGGGAGACCCCGTTGAACACCCACGAGTGGACAGTGCTCAGATCCCCGAGGTCGACCACGTCCACCGGATGGAAGGGATGGTCCGCCTTGTACCAGGCGTCGTCGAACACCGAGTGCAACGCCAGTACGTCGGGTGCCGCCTTCTTGACCGTGGCCAGCAGCTCCTGCGCCCAGCTCATCGACGTCCCGGAACTGGTCGCGCTGTCCGGCCAGAGGTTGTTCACCTCGTTCCCGAGCGTGATCGCGAAGACGTTGGGCTTCTCGGCGACCGCGCGCGCGACGGTGTCGACGTACGCCGTCAGGCCGTCACGGACCGCCGGGTCCTCGAAGATGCTGGTCTTGTGCCAGGTGAGCACCCACGAGGGCAGGAAGTCGAAGCTCGAGAGGTGGCCCTGGATCAGGTCGACCGCGACGGCCAGCCCGTGCTCGGCGGCCGCGTCGACGGTGTCCAGCAGGTCCGCGATCGCCCGCTCGCGGATGATCGCCCGGTTCGGCTGGATCCACGGCCAGACCGGGAACACCCGGACGTGGTCCAGGCCGAGCCCGGCCAGGTCGGCGAAGTCCCGCCGTACCGCCGCGCCGTCGTAGTCGAGCCAGCTGTAGAACCAGCCGGCCGAGGGGACGTGGTTCGCGCCGAACCGCGGCGACACGGGATCCGAAGGCATGCCGACGATGCTAAATCGGTTTAGGAACCGACAGCAACTCGACCTCCACCCCACCCCCGGCCCTCACCCGAACGGAT
>NZ_SMKR01000237.1 GCF_004348725.1 Kribbella turkmenica | reverse complement strand
GTGGTAGACCGCGTTGCGGACGACGGTCTTCTCGCCGGCGCCCTTGTCGGCGACCATCGAGCCGGTCGCGGTCCGCTTCGGGACGTTGAACGAGTACGCCGCCGGCGGCCCGACGTGCGGTTCGCCGAGCCGGCTGAACAGGATCCGCAGCATCGCGTTCGCGTCGGTCGCCGTACCGACGGTCGAGCGGGGGTTCGCACCCATCCTTTCCTGGTCCACGATGATCGCCGTCGTCAGGCCGTCCAGCAGGTCCACCTCGGGGCGGGCCAGGTTCGGCATGAAGCCCTGCAGGAACGCGCTGTAGGTCTCGTTGATCAACCGCTGCGACTCCGCGGCGATCGTGCCGAACACGAGCGAGCTCTTGCCCGAGCCGGAGACGCCGGTGAACACCGTCAGCCGGCGCTTCGGGATCTCGACGCTGACGTCCTTCAGGTTGTTCTCGCGCGCGCCCTGAACCCGGATCAGGTCGTGGCTGTCGGCGGCGTGGGCGGCGGGCGAGGACGGGCTCTTCCTCGTGGCCTTGGTCATCGTGGTCTCCATCCGGGTGTGCGGGGACCGCGGCTGTGGCCCCCCGTCGGCGTCGCGTGCGGTCGATTCAACCAGCTTTCACGCCGATTTCTGCTTCATCGAGGGCCGCAGCGGTCAGCCGGCCTGTGCGATCCGGATCATGTTGCCGGCGGGGTCACGGAACGCACAGTCGCGGACACCGTACGGCTGATCGGTCGGCTCCTGGACGACCTCGGCGTTCGTGGCCTCGATCGTGGCGAAGGTGGCGTCGAGGTCCGGGGTCCCGAGGTTGATGCTCGCGTAGGTGCCCTTGGCCATCATCTCGACGACCGCGCGCTGTTCGTCCTCGGTGAGACCCGGAGTGGCCTCCGGCGGGTAGAGCACGATCGCGACGTCCTGGCCGACCGGTCCGACGGTGATCCAGCGCTTGCCCTCGTAGCCGACGTCCATGCGGACCTCGAAGCCCAGGACGTCGCGGTAGAACGCGACGGCGGCGTCGGGGTCGTTGTGCGGTAGGTAGGTCTGCTGAATTCTGAGGTCCATGACGCTCACGCTAGCCGGGGCGCGCCGGGCGGCACTTCTCGATTCCTGATCGGTCTGGTGACCTGTTTCGCCACGCACGCCGGGATGCCGTTGGTCGAGCGCGCCTCCTCCTGCTCCCGGTACACACTCGGCGGTACGCCGACCAGTTCGGTGAACCGGGTGCTGAACGTCCCGAGCGACGAGCACCCGACCGCGAAGCAGACCTCGGTGACGCTCAGCTCACCCATCCGCAGCAACGCCATCGCGCGCTCGATCCGCCGGGTCATCAGGTAGCTGTACGGCGACTCGCCGTACGCGAGCTTGAACTGCCGGCTGAGGTGCCCCGCCGACATGTCCACCCCACGAGCCAGCGCCTCCACGTCCAACGGCTGCGCGTACTCCCGGTCGATCCGGTCCTTGACCCGCCGCAACAACGCCAAGTCCCGCAGATCCCTGACCCCAGCCACCCCAAGATCATGCCATGCCCGCGGTCGTGGCCGGCGGCAGCGCGCTCCCCGGTTGAGGTAGGCGGTAGTCCCGGATCACGTCATGGCAGTTCGACGGTGATCTGCGGCGCCAGCGCCCGGAGGAAGTCTGCCGCGTCGAACATCGCCCCGGCGGACGCCACCCCAGCCGTCCGCGTCTCCCCGGCGATCAACCGTCGTACCGCCTCGACCGCCAGCGGCGCCGTCACCGCGTAGATGTCGCGCCCCCGCGCGACCGCCCGCCGCTCGACGCCGTCGGCCCGGACCCGCACATCGACGACGAACGTCTGGTCGGCATCCCCGCCCAGCGCGGGCGCCGGCGTGTCCGGATCAGCCAGGTCGCCGGCAGCGACCGCTGTCATGAAAGTCCGCACATCTGGCACGTCGACATGACTGGGAACCGTCACCACGTCGGCCATGCTGAACTCGGCGATCACCGCCTGCACCCCGAGCGGCTCCGGGAATTTCCACTCCAGCTGCGTCGGTTCGTCGTCGTGGTACTCCAGCGCACCGTCGCGGAAGCGCACCCGCCGACCGGCCCGACGATCGTGCGACACCTCACCGGCAACGCGCGTGCCCGGCGTCGGGTGCCAACTGCTCAGGCCGTACGCGATCTGCACCGAGTCGGCCGTACTCCGCTCTCCCAGCGCCGCCGTCACCAGCAGATCGCCCAGCCCACCGAAGAACGCCACCGCAGGCACGACCGGTGCCGCCGCTGTGGGGTAGCCGGCGAACGTCGAGGCGTTCGCCTCGATCTCGGCCGCGACGTCGACGTACGGGATCCCGGCGCGCAGGGCCGCCTCGATCACCGGTCCGGCCGTCGTGGCGAACGGTCCGGCGGTGTTGATGACCGCATCCGCGCCGTCGAGTGCGCGGTCGAGGGATGCCGGGTCGTCGACCGTCGCCTGCCGCATCCGCTCGCCGACCGGCCGGCGCCCAGCCGGGAGCGGCGTCAGGCCGTACCGGGCCAGTTCGGCGACCACGAACCGTCCCGTGTGCCCGGTCGCTCCGTACACCACAACCGCAGTCATCTCGTCCGTCCTCCACTTGTTGGCTGTGACGAGTCTCGCGGTCCGGCGACCGGCAGCGTGAGCGACCGGAACGACATCATGCGTACACTTTCGGACATGCACACCGTCGCGCTGGCCACCGCCGGCCACCTGCTCCATTTCGAGCTCGGCGTGGCCTGCGAGATCTTCGGCAATCCCCCGGTCGAGGTGTCGGGAGGCTGGTACGACGTCCAGCTGTGCGGACCGGAGCCGGTACAGGTCGGCCCCTTCGCGGTGGAGCCGGACCACGGGCTGGAGCGGTTGGTCAGCGCCGACACGGTGATCGTGCCGGCCTGCGCCGATGTCGACGAGGCACCCCCGGCGGAGCTGATCGATGCCGTCCGTTCGGCTCATAAGGCGGGTGCGCGGATCGCGTCGTTGTGCACAGGCGCGTTCGTGCTCGGCGCGGCGGGGCTGCTCGACGGGCGGCGGGCAACAACCCACTGGGCGCACACTGCGCAGTTGAGCGCGCGGTATCCACTGGCCGAGGTCGATCCGGACGTGCTCTACACCGACAACGGGTCGGTACTCACGTCAGCGGGCAAGGCAGCCGCCGTGGACCTGAGCCTTCATCTGATCCACCTCGATCACGGCGCGAACGTCGCCAACAGTGTGGCCAGGCGTCTCGTCGTACCACCGCACAGGTCGGGTGGTCAGGCGCAGTTCGTGGCGACTCCGGTGCAGGTCAGCGGTGACAATCGGCTGGCTGAACTGCTGGCGTGGGTGCTCGAGCGATTGGATCAGCCGTTGGCCGTGACCGACATGGCTCGCCGGGCGAACACCAGCCCGCGCCATCTCGGCCGGCAGTTCCGGGCGGTGACCGGGCAGACGCCGCTGCAGTGGCTGCTGACCCAGCGGGTACGGCGGGCGCAGGAGTTGCTCGAGACAACCGATCAGAGCGTGGAGTCGATCGCGGTCGCCACCGGAATGGGCACCGCGACCACACTCCGGAGGCAGTTCAAGCGCGTCGTCGCCGTACCCCCGGACACCTACCGACGCACCTTCCACCAGATCGACGCCTGAGCCGCACGCCGGTGAAACCAGCTGTCGGCTAAGGCTGTGTGATCGCGGCTCGGCGTGCGGCTGGGTCGACGAGCACCTGGACGTTGTCAGTGCGCTGTTCGATGCTGCCGCGGCCGCGCGGCAGGTCTGGAGCGGACGCCAGCAGCTCGTCGATGATCGCCGAGTTCGGGTGCAGGTACGGGCGGTCCCAGAAGTCGACGGTCGCCGGGCCCGGCGCCGGGAGGCCGGCCGCTCGCTGACGGCTCAGGAGATGGTCGAGCGCCCTCGCCAACTGCTGCTGGCGGTAGCGCCAGTGGTCTGCCTTCAGCGTCTTCCGGAGCGGTTCGCCCACCTCGCGCGCACACGGCAGCCGGGCGAACATCGTCCCGCGCCACTTCGAGTACGGCGGCCAGCGCCGTTCGACCAGGAACGCCAGATGGACCGCGACGTCGACCAGCCGGGCCGCGATCACCCGCGAACCGAGGTCGTCACCGAGCTCCCCGGCCCGGCTCATCAAGGGCATCTCCTCCGCGAGCCGGGTCCAGTCGCAGGCCACCACGTACCGCCAGACGTCGTCCGGGTACCACTGCAACCGGTCGCGGACCGCGGTGATGTCACCGGGCTGGTCGACGAACACCGGTCCGCCGACCACTTCCAGGACAGACTGGCCGCTCATCGTCAACCAGTCGATTGTCGACAATCCCTGCCGCGGATCGACGCCGAGCCGAGCGGTCACGAACCCCTCGACCGACGACACGTCGACATGGTGGATCGCCTCGGTCTGCCCGGTGAACGGGAACCGCGTCGGCAACCCCGCGTACGTCGCCGGCAACTCCGCGGCCAGGTACGCGTTGATCTCGTCGACGACCGCCCCGTCGACCAGCAGCGACAGCCGCAGGCCCCAGTCGTGATCCCGCGAGGTCTCGTCGTCCAGCCCGAGTACGTCGGACCCGCTGCCGAGCCGCCCGGCCGCATGCGGCAACCCCGGCCATTTCTTCCCGATCAACGGCCTCACGACGTCGTCGTAGTACCTCCGGGCCAATACCCGACCATCCTCCACGCTCCGATAGTGCCTGACCCCGCAGCGTCCCACGACCGGATTTCGCTGCCGACACACACCGCGTGTCGACCGGACCCACGCGGCGCAGCGCATTGAGAGCTTCATCGGGTGATAGTCGAAGGGTGGACGGAAGGAGCTTGTGATGGCGTACCCGCAGCGGATGCACACCGTGCTGGATGCGACGGATGTTCGTGGGCTGGCGGAGTTCTATCGGGTGTTGTGCGGGTGGCAGTACCGGCCCGGGGACGACGTGCCCGGCGACGGAGTCGTGGATGACGCGGACTGGCTTGTGCTGGTCGATGACGAGGGGCGCCGACAGTTGGCGTTCCAGCAGGTCGACGTGCTGCCGCGGTCGACCTGGCCGTCGCAGGACGTACCGATGCAGTTGCATGTCGATTTCGCCGTACCGTCGCTCGGGGAGTTGCGGCGGCACCGCGCACGGGCGGAGGAACTGGGCGCCGAGGTCCTGCTGGATCGGACGCATGAGGCCGGCGAGCCGTTGTACGTGCTGTCGGACCCGGCCGGCCACCCCTTCTGCCTGCTCGTGGGCCACCCCTGAGCTCCTGAACTCGCTGGATGGTCAGACGCTTCCATCCTCGACAACTCCCGTGACATTGATTGGCATGACCAACAATCATTGCTATTGTTGGTCACGCCAACGTTCATTCGAATCCTCGGAGTCAAGCCGATGATCACCCCTTTCCGCATCGACATCCCGCAGGCCGACCTCGACGACCTGACCGACCGCCTCGCCCGCACCCGGTGGCCCAACGAGGTCGCCGATGATGCCGGCTGGGACTACGGCTTCCCGCTCGCGCGCCTGCAGGAGCTGGCCGAGTACTGGCGCACCGGTTACGACTGGCGCAAGCACGAGGCCGCGCTGAACGAGCTGCCACACTTCACCACCGAGATCGACGGCCAGACGATCCACTTCGTGCACGTCAGGTCGCCGAAACCGGACGCGCTCGCGCTGATCCTCACCCACGGCTGGCCCGGTTCCTTCCTGGAGTTCCTGGACGTGATCGAGCCGCTGTCACCCGACTTCCACCTGGTGATCCCGTCGATCCCGGGGTACGGCTTCTCCGGTCCCACCCACGAGCGCGGCTGGGACATCGTCCGGGTCGCGCGGGCCTGGGCCGAGCTGATGCGCCGGCTCGGGTACGGGCGTTACGGCGCGCAGGGCGGCGACTTCGGCTCGGGAATCTCGCTCGCACTCGGCGCGGTGGCACCCGAGCAGGTCGTCGGCGTGCACGTCAACTACCTGCCGACCCGGCCGGACCCGGACGCGAACGTCGAGCTTTCCGCGACGGACGAGGCCCGGCTGGACAAGGTCAGGCAGCTGATGGCGAACCGGCCGCCGTACCAGGCCCTGCTCGCCTCCACCCCGCAGACCATCGGCTACGCGCTGACGGACTCGCCGGTCGGTCAGCTGGCCTGGATCGCCGAGCGCTTCGCGCAGTGGACGGACCCGCGGTCGCCGATCAGTGACGACCGCATGCTGACCGACATCTCGCTGTACTGGCTCACCGCCACCGCGGCGTCCTCGGGACGGCTGCACCACGACGCCCCGCGCCGGATCGAGCCGTGCCCGGTCCCGGTCGGCGTGGCGGTCTTCCCGCACGACATCACCCAGTCGGTGCGACCGCTGGCCGAGCGGCTGTACGACGTCAGGCACTGGTCGGAGTTCGACCGCGGCGGCCACTTCGCCGCGATGGAGGAACCGGACCTACTCGCCGAGGACGTGCGGCACTTCTTCCTCACCGAACTCCAGCACGACTAGCGGCGGCGCCCCTCACATCACACCGGCTGCTTCACGGTCGAGCAGGGCGCCACGGTGCTGCTGCATTTGGCCACCGTTGACGCCGACGGCCGACCGCAGCCTCCTTCGCCGACGACGGCTCGCTCCTCCTGGTCCGCAGACAAAATGGCGTTCTGGAATCTCCGGCTGTTCGTGCTGGAGGACGACGAGCAGGTCGCCGCGAGGACGGCGTACGTGTGGTTAGACGGGGACTAGGCCCGGTACGCCCGGGTCCAGCCAGTGGGGGTTCAGGGTGCTGGTGGCGAACGCCTTCGTGACGGCCGGGCGCCCTTGGGAGAAATGGCTCCACCCCTCGTAGTGCACCGGGATCACCGTGCGTGGGCGCAGGAGGGAGCACAGGTCGACGCCGTCGCGGCCGGTCATGGTGTAGCGCAGCGGGCCGGTTACGCCGAACCGGACCGCCCCGAGGTGGAGCAGTACCGTCCCCACGTCGAAGCGCTCGCCGACCCGACGAAGGCCGTCGTACAGGACGCTGTCGCCCGACACCCACAGCGCACCATGCTCCTGCCCCGGCCACCCGACGACGAAGCCGACCACGTCGCCGGTGATCCGCCGGCTGAACGGCGGACCGTGCCGGCACGGCGTCGCGGTAATCGACAACGGCGGCCGCCCGCCTCGGCTGACCGTGTGAACAGACCAAGGCGCCAACCCGACAGCCCCACCACCCAGCCGCGCCGCCCCAGGCGGCGTCGTCACCACGGTGCCCACCTTCGCGAGCAGCGTCCGGCCGAGGTCGTCGAGATTGTCGGCATGCTGATCATGAGTCAGCAGTACGGCGTCGATCGGCGGCAACTCGTCGACGCCGACCGCCGGCCCGGCCGTCTTCACCGACGACGAACCGAACCCGAACGCGTACCGCCGCCCCGGCGGATCGAACGTCGGATCGGTCAGCAACCGCCAGCCGTCGACCTCGATCAGCGTCGTCGGGCCGCCGATGTGGGTGATCCGAGCCAGGCTCACGAGTGCGCCAGCGCCCAGTCCAGCACCTCGTCGGCGATCCGCTCCCAGCCCTCCTGCGCCGGCAGCAGGTGCGCGTACCCGTCGTACTCCCGGATCTCGGTGACGGTGTTCGACTTGTAGTGCTTGGCGTTCGACCGCTGCACCTCGGGCGGCATGATGTGGTCCTCGGAGCCGGACACGAACAGCAGCGGCGCCCGCGCGTCGTTGTTGTAGTCGACCCAGGTGTCCTGGTGACCGGGCTGGAAGTTCGCCAGCACGCTCCCCCACAGGATCCCGCCGTTCGCGGGGATCGCGTACCGCTCGTAGAGCCGGCGGCCCTCCTCCTCGGTGAACGTGTTGGTGAACGCGTACTGCCACTGCTCGAACGACAGCGGGACCGTCCGGTGCCGGTTCGCCGGGCTCTTCAGCACCGGGAACGTCGACTTGACCTGGGACAACGGGACGACCCGTACCCCTTCGGTCGGCGCGGAGTTCATCGCGACCCCGGCGGCGCCGAACCCGTGGTCGAGCAGGATCTGGGTGAACGCGCCGCCGGCGGAGTGACCGATGATGATCGGCGGGTTCGCGAGCGGTCGGATCACCGACTCGAGGTGGTCGATGATGGCCGGCACGGTCAGTTTCAGGATCGGCGTCGGGTCGGCGTTCAGCGACTCCACCTCGGCCTCGAACCCCGGGTAACCGGGTGCCAGCACCGTAAAGCCTCGGGCCTCGTAGTGCGTGATCCACTGCTCCCAGCTGCGTGGCGTCACCCAGAAACCGTGAACGAGCACGATGGTGTCAGCAGGCATGATCGCGTGTCCTTCCGTCCGGGGTTTTGCCGGAAACGTAGCTGTCCGTCGGTCGTCCTCCGTAGGATGTGCCTGCACGGATCTGGGC
>NZ_SMKR01000236.1 GCF_004348725.1 Kribbella turkmenica | reverse complement strand
AGGTGGTTGGGCGCGGTGGGGTGGCGGTCGAGGAGCCGCCGGATTACGACGTGCCGCCGGAGCCGGATCCTTGGGATGATCCGCCGCCTCCGCCGTCGCGGCGGCCGTCCGACGCGGTTGGCGGTCAGGTGGGTAGGGATCGTCGGGAGCAGGCGGCTAGTAAACGCCGGGCTGCAGAGGCAGCTGTCGCCGCTGAACAGGCGCGGAGAGCTGCGCAGGGACCGGCGGCGCCTGAGGTGCCGTTGACGCCGGAGGAAGAAGCCGATGCGATCGGCGAGGACGACTTGGTGCTGGAAGACGACTCCCAATCCCACACCGAGCTTCTCCGGCAAACCCTCGGCGCCCAGATCATCACCGAAGAGCCCAACTGACCTTCGGCACTGAACTCCACTTAGCGCCGGCGGCGAAATGGCGGCAGAGCGGTGCACTACCTGCTGGCAGGCACGTGACGTGTGCAGTGGCGCTGGGTGGTTCCCTGGTGCAGCCGCTCGTCGCTCTGGCCGCTCTTCACGGCCGACTTACGCCATCGTGGCGGTGGAGGCCGTTGGTGACGGATGCGCGTGCCTGCAGGAATAGTTTGCGGGTGTGCGGTCCCCGCAGGACGTCCCGTGGTGGCGACAGCGGCGCTCGTCGGCGACGGTGGCTGCCGGCGGTGGTGGCTGTAGGCGGTGGTGGGCTGCTGGTGGGTGGTGTTCGGTGGCGGGACCCACGCACGGATGGTTGCGAACGACGCCGGGGCGCAGGGGACTGTCCGTGGAGGGTGGGAGATTGTCTTCATGGGGTTCGGTGGGTGGGGTGATGCGGCGTTCGAGGTGCTTGTCGGGCTCGAGGGGGAACCGGGGCCGGATCGGTTGGAGGCTCAGCGGGAGAGTCTGGAGCGGCATGTTCGGGGGCCGTTGCAGGATTTGTGCGACGAGCTCAATGAGATGGACGAGTTCGGGACGTTCTGGCTGAGTGGGTTGTCGGGTCACCCGGCCGCGTGGCAGCGGCAGAGCGCGTCCTGGTGGATCGCGCGCAGGATCCGGATCTCGTTCACGTTCGGCCTCGACGGACTGGTGCTCGGGGGCGGTTCGGCATCTCCGGCCGGCGATCAGGTGCGGCTGTTCCGGGAGATGGTCGACGCCGAGGTGAGCGGGCATGAACTCGCCGCAGTGATCGAGCGGCTGCTGAAGGTCGGCTACGAGCTGATCGGGTCGCCGCTGCTCCGCGTACCGCGCGAGTACTCACCTGACCACCCGCGGGCCGACCTGCTCAAACGCCGATTCGTGTACGCCGAGAAGCCCATCGACACCGACGACGTGGACGAGATCGCCGACGCGCTCCGCCCACTCGTCGAGTTGACCACCTGGTACACCGACTACGTCGCCACCACCGGCTGGGACAAGCCCTAGCCGAGCCGGCCGCCAAACCTGTCCACAGGTGGTTGTGAGGATCGCGGCGGAGAGTATCCACAGGATTCACAGGCTGTGGATAAGGGTGTCCACAACCTTGTGGACGAGGATGGGGAGACCGTTCGGTTTCTACTCGGCGGTGGGCTTGTCGGGGGGACCGGCTAGGGTTGAGGCTCGGTAGCAGGTAGCGGCTCGACGAGGAGATCGCGGTGTTCGACGGTGGCGGTGCTGGGGGCTTCGACATGTCCAATCTGCTCGCGCAGGCGCAGGCGATGCAGAACCAGCTGATGGAAGCCCAGGCCAACCTGGAGAGCCAGGAGATCGAGGGCTCTGCCGGGGGCGGGCTGGTGACCGCGCTGGTGTCGGGGACCGGTGAGCTGCTCAGCCTGAACATCAAGCCGGAGGCCGTCGACCCGGACGACACCGAGACGCTGGCCGACCTGATCGTGGCCGCCGTTCGCGACGCCTCCGAGAACGCGAAAGAGGTCGCCGCCGCGGCGATGGGCCCGCTGGCCGGTGGCCTCGGCGGTGCCGACATCCCCGGGTTCGGCGGTGCCGGCGGCCCGGCCGGGTTCAGCCTGCCGGGCGCGACGCCGCCCGCGGTCGAGCCGGGTGACGACGACGAGCCCGGCAACGATCGGCCGGCGCCCAGGCCCGGCAACGAAAGCGGTGGCGTCGGGTTCGTGAACCCGGGTAGCGGGACCGGCTCGCCCGGTCAGAACCCGGGCTGACGTGTACGAAGGGGCCGTCCAGGACCTCATCGACGAGCTCGGCCGGCTGCCCGGCGTCGGTCCGAAGTCCGCACAGCGCATCGCGTTCCACCTGCTCGCCGCCGACGAGACCGACGTACGGCGGCTGGCGCACGTGCTCGTGCAGGTGAAGGAGAAGGTCAAGTTCTGCGAGATCTGCGGCAACGTCGCGGAGGAAACGCAGTGCCGGATCTGCCGGGACCCGCGCCGCGACCTGAGCCTGATCTGCGTGGTCGAGGAGGCCAAGGACGTGGTCGCGATCGAGCGCACCCGCGAGTTCCGCGGCCGGTACCACGTGCTCGGCGGGGCGATCTCGCCGATCGAGGGCATCGGGCCGGACGAACTGCGGATCAAGGAGCTCCTCCAGCGGCTGGCCGGCGGTGAGGTGACCGAGATCATCTTGGCCACCGACCCGAACCTGGAGGGTGAGGCGACCGCCACCTACCTGAGCCGGTTGCTCCGGCCCATGGGGTTGCGCGTCACCCGTTTGGCTAGTGGACTTCCAGTAGGCGGTGACCTCGAGTACGCCGACGAGGTCACTCTCGGACGGGCGTTTGAAGGGCGACGATCGATCGATGACTGAACCAACGGATATTGCGGAACGCGCTTTGGGCACCGACAACGAGGACCTGACCGAGTTCGCCGAGCAGATCGCCGACCAGGTGCGAAGCTTCCTCATCTCGGTGCGCGACATCGCGGCGCAGCCGGACGAGGACGGTGTCGACGAGGGGCTCGCCTCGCTGCCGTACCTGCTGCTCGAGGTCAGCCAGTTGCTGCTCGCCGGCGGCCGGCTGGGAGCGTTCGAGGACTTCGTCCCCGAGGAGCGGTTCGAGAGCGACGCCGGCCCGGACCCGGACCTGGACGCCATGCGCGACCGCCTGGCCGTGTTGTTCGAGGGCCTGGACGAGTACGCCGAGGTCTTCGACCCGTACGCCGCTCCGCCCGAGATCACCGTGAACCGGCTGTCCGACGACCTGACCGCGATCGCCACCGACCTCGTGCACGGGCTGGCCCACTACGAGGAGGGCCGGATCATCGAGGCCCTGTGGTGGTGGCAGTTCTCCTACGTGTCCACGTGGGGTGCCGCGGCGAGCGCCGTACTGCGGGCCATCCAGTCGCTGATCGCGCACGACCGGCTCGAGCCGGCGCACGACGCCGAGACCGAGGCAACCGACCGCGAGCTGGTCGAGGTCGCCGAAGAGGTCGTCCAGCGCCGCTGAGAGTCATCCACAGGTCGCCTCCCCGTCCACGCGAGCGGGTTCCTGACCGTCTGCGGTCAGTCGGCGGTGGCTGGACGACTGCTTCCCGGGCCGGTTGGATGGCCAGGTGTCTGTTCACGACGTGATCCGGCGGATGCCTGATCTGCCGACCGTCAAACGCGTCAGCCGGGCACTGGCGGTGCTCGACCTCGTGCTGAACGACGCCGACTCTCTCGGCTGCTTCTCCTTCGACGCCCGCTGGTCGGAGACCGAGGAGGCGGCGTTGATGCGGGACAGGTCGGGGAACGAGTACTCGATCGTGTTCTCACCCGAGGGTGCGTTCGCGTACGGCTTCGACCACGAGTCGCCGATGTCGCCGTGGGTGAACGAGTCGAAGCCGTGGCCGGGGTTGATCGACCAGGTGCCGGACGTGTTCGCCAGCGCGCGGGACGAGCAGGTGTTCTGGGATCCGATCGGTGCGCCGCGTGCGACGGTCGCGTTCTGGCGTACGACGGCCGACACCGAGTGGCGCTGTGGTCCGGTCGAAGGGGTCGACAAGGACGGTGCCGACGGGCTCTTCGAGGTGCTCGCGGACGGCCGCCCCGAGGCGTACCTGACATTCGCCGAGGACTACTACGCAGTGGCTCTCGACCTCGAGCCGATCCGGCACGTCTACGCGCTGATGCCGTTGACCGAGTACGTCGTCACGTCGCTCAACCGTCAGCGCCGGTTGCCGGATCTCGCCGGGGGCATCGCCGAGATCGGTTACCCGCGCTCCTGAACCGCGTTAGCCTGACTCCCCGATGACAACGCACCCAGGGGATCCGGAGACGATCGGGTCGTTCGCGATCCAGACCCGGCTCGGCCGCGAGACCGCGGCCGCGCGGCAGCGAGCCTGACGGCCACCGGCGTGCTCATCGGTACGCCGGCCACCTGCACGACAATTCCTACCCATGATCCGACCCGCAACCGGATCCGATCGCCAACCGATCGCCGATCGCCTCACCACCGCTAGATATACCGACCGGAGAGGTTGGTTAACCGGGTGAAGGGCGGCTGATTGCCGCAGGTCGTGTGAGGCCGATGCTGCTTGTAGTGGTGTAGCCAGGCCTCGAGGGCATCGCGGGCGCTCGGCCTCCGAGCGGTAGCAACGGGCGTAGGCCCAACCGTCGGCCATGGTCCGGTAGAAACGCTCGATGCAGCGTTCGGGTGAGACATCAGGGGCTCCGGGCATGAGAGGGCCAGCAGCCATGACGGCTGCCGGCCCCGAGGTGGTTGATGGCCGGGTTCAGTCGGTGTGCGAGTTGTCTCGCTCAGCGAAGACCTCGCGGGCAGCAAAGGTGGCGTTCACGGCGCGCGGGAAGCCGCAGTACACGGCAGCATGCAAGAGCGCTTCGGGATCTCTTCGTGGCTGAGACCAACGTTGAGCGCGGCACCGATGTGGACTTTCAGCTGGGGCTCGCAGCCACCGAGGGCAGTCAAGACGCCGAGGGTGACGAGCTGCCGACTGCGCGGGTCGAGACCGGGCCGGTCGTAGATGTCACCGAAGGCAAAAGCCGCGACGTGGTGGCCCAACGCGGGGTTGATGTCGGCGAGAGAGTCGATGACGGCCTCGCCTTGGTGGCCGTCGATGTGTGAGAGGACTGCGTGGCCGTGACGGCGGCGGGCGAGGCTCTCGGGGCTGTTGATGTCGTGCTGCGGGGCGGTGGTCCTGGTCATGGTCGGGGTGCTTCCTGATAGGTGGCGATCTTGTACTCGGTCGCTGCGAGGGCGAGCTGCAGATGGGCGACCTGGGATCGCAGCGTGTCGCGGTGCTCGAGGAGCATGTCCAGGCGCTCGGACACGGTGTCCTGGCCGGCGTCCACGAGGTCGACGTACTGGCGCAGGTCGCTGATCGGCATGCCGGACGTGCGCATCCGGATGAGGAAGACGAGCCGGCGAACCGCGGGGGCGTCGTACCGGCGGTGCCCAGCTGCGTCGCGGGCGACGCGGACCAGTCCGATGCGTTCGTAGTAGCGCAGCGTGTGGGGATTGACCCCGAGGTGTGCGGCCGTTGTAGCGATGTCCCAGTCGGTCGCGTCGTCATCGCGGGCCAGCTCACGCAATGCTCCGATCGAGACCCCGCCGGGCGGATCGACCGCCAGGCGAAGCGCCGCCTGTAGAGCGTCATCTTCCTTCATGCCACGAAGGTAGAGGTGTGAGTGCGCTCAAACACAAGCGCGCGGTCGATCAATGTCTCCGGTCAGTACACCTAGAGGCAGCAGGCACGGTGTACGACGCCTCGACCCTCCCGGCCCCGGTAGCCGAGCAGGACGGCCGGATCCAGGGCCTGCTCACCTCCACGGTGTCGGATGACGGCCTGCAGGTCATCTCACTGGACGCCCTGGTGCAACACGTGAGCATCGGCAGCGCCCTGCTGACCGCGGCAGCCGACCACAAGCCAAAGCCATCCATCCCGCTGACGGGCAACTACGGCATCCCACGCCGCGACGAGCTGACGCTCGAACTGGCCATCTAGTCCGGCAGCATCGGGACCGTCAGGCCCTGGTCGCGGCCGAGGAGGATGCCGCGGGTGATCGCGTTCGTGCCGAACCTGTCCTTCACCTGATCGAGAGCCGAGTCGAGCTCGTCGTTGGCCGCCTTGTCGAACGGCAGGGCGAGCTGCAACGCCGCCTCGTTCTCCAGGTTGCCGACCGAGATGCCGATCATCGTGATCCCCTGCGTCGCGATCATCGGCCGGGCCGTCGCCAGCAGGGCTCGCGCGGTGACCAGGATCGCCCGCGTCTGATCTGTTGCCTGGGGCAACGTATGCGACCGGGTCGCCCGGCTGAAGTCGTCGAACCGCAGCCGCAGCGTCACCGTCCGCCCGGCCCGCCCCGCGGTCCGCATCCGCCGAGTCACCCGGTCGACGAGCCCGGCCAGCACGGCGTCCAGCCGCTCCGGGGACTTGGGTGACCGGCCCAACGCCCGCTGCGACCCGATCGACCGACGCCGCCGGCCCACTTCGATCGGCCGGGGGTCACGGTTGTGTGCGAGTGCGTGCAGATGACGCCCGGACGCCCGTCCGAGCATCGCCACCAGCGCGGCCTCGGGCAGCATCGCGACATCGCCGACCTTGGTCAGCCCGCGGGTCCGCAGCTTCTCCGCGGTCACCTCGCCCACACCCCAGAGTCGCTCGACGTCGAGCGGATGCAGGAAGTCCAGCTCCCGGTCCGGCGGCACCTCCAGCAACCCGTTCGGCTTCGCGACCCCGCTCGCCACCTTCGCCAGGAACTTCGTCCGCGCCACGCCGACCGTGATCGGCAGCCCGACCCGCGACAGCACGTCGGCCCGCAGGCGCTTCGCGATCTCCAGCGGCGTCCCGGAGATCTTCCGCAGCCCGCCGACGTCCAGGAACGCCTCGTCGATCGACAGCCCCTCCACCAGCGGCGTGGTGTTCTCGAAGACCTTGAACACCGCCTTGCTCGCCTCGGAGTACGCCGACATCCGCGGCTCGACCACGATCGCCCCCGGGCAGCGGCGGAGCGCCTGACCACCGTTCATCGCGGTCCGGACGCCGTAGGCCTTGGCCTCGTAGCTGCAGGCCAGTACCACGCCGCCGCCGACGATCACCGGCCGGCCGCGCAGGCGCGGGTCGTCCCGCTGCTCGACCGACGCGTAGAAGGCGTCCAGGTCGGCATGCAGGATCGTCGCCGCACGCTGGTCCGACACGAACATATGTTCGCATACTCGCCCGCTGTCCGGATAGGGAGAATTCCCGAGGCGTCGAACCGGTTTGTCAGGACAGAATGCGGTCTATGGACCTGACGGCGTACCGCGATCTCTGGAAGACCCACGGCGTGATGGCGTTGCTGGCGTCGGCCCTGATCGCGCGGATGCCGGTGATGGCGACGATGGTGCCGCTGTCCTTCCTGGCCAAGGATGCCGCCGGCAACTTCGGCTGGGCCGGCGTGGTCGCCGGCGCCTACTCCGTCGGTATGGCGGTCGCCAGCGTGGTGTGGTCGCGCCGGGCGGACCGGAAGGGTGCCCGCTGGGTCGTGATCGGGACCGGGATGGCCTGGGCCGTCCTGATGGCTGTCGTCGCACTACTGCCTGACAGCTGGTACCGCGTGCTCCCGCTCGCGGCGGCGTTGGCCGGCATGTTCGTCGCTCCGGTGACCTCGGCTCTGCGCGCCAGTTGGCCGCAGCTGGTGCAGGGCACCCGGCTGCGGGCGATCTACGCGCTGGACGCGACCGCTCAGGAACTCCTGTTCGTCGTCGGCCCGATGCTGGGCGCGATCGCGGTGACCTTCGCCAGCCCGCGCGCGGGTTTGCTGGCCTGCGCGGCGACGGCCGCCGTGGCGATCTGGTGGTTCGGTCTCAAGCAGCACCCGGGTGCCGTCCAGCACGAGACCGACGAGCCGCGGCCGACCGCACGGCAGTTGGTATTCCACCGGTACCGGTTCGGGTTGCTGCTCGCCTTCGCGTGCATGGTCACCGGGTTCGCGTCGATGTCGCTGGGGATCGTGGCGTTCGCCGACGAGCACGGCAACCGGCTGATTGCCGGCGTTCTCGAGACCGTGGCCGCGCTCGGCAGCCTGATCGGCGGCCTCGTCGGTGGCGCACTGCCCGGCCGGCGGGACTCGTACGTGTGGCGGCGGATGCTCGTGCTCGCGGCGCTGCTCACCGGCTGCGTGTTCGCCACCTCGTCCGTGGTCGCGCTGGCGGTGATGCTGTTCGCCGCCGGCTGCCTCATCGCGCCGACGATCGGTGCGCTCTACGAGCGGCTGGGCGTGATGACGCCGGCCTCGGCGCGGACCGAGATCTTCGGCTGGATGCTCAGCGGCGGGATGCTCGGGTCCGCGGTCGGGTCCGCGGCCGCCGGCGCCGTGGTCGAGGCCTTCGGTGTCCGCTACGCGTGGGTCCTGATGGCGGTCCTCGCCGTGGTCGCGACGCTGTCGGTGCTCCACGTCCCGCCCCACCGCCCGGCCGACACCGACC
>NZ_SMKR01000235.1 GCF_004348725.1 Kribbella turkmenica | reverse complement strand
GGCCGATGCCTGACAGGCTGACCAAGTGGGGGACGGTGGCCTACGTGCTGGTGGCCGCGGTCATCGCGGTTCAAGCGGTTCTCCTGCTCCAAGGCAAGAAGGCTGATGTGCACGGGTGGGTGCTCTGGAGCCTGCTGGCTGTCGTCCTGCTCTCCGGGGTGCTGATCGCGGCGGGGGCGCTGAGCCGGCGTGGGCTGATTGCCGAGGACGGGCCGTGGATCTTCCGGTACGGCTGGATCGTGTTGGTCGGCCTGACCGTGGTGAACGTCGTGGTGGATCTTGTCGCGTCGGGCATCAGCGGAGGGTCGGTGGCGTGGGCCACCGGTCCGGCCGTGTTCCTTCCGCATTTCGTCCGTCGGCTGGAGGAGTCGTACTACGACGGCGTAGCCGAGGCTGAGGAGGAGCTCAGAGCAGCGCGTGGTGGAGGGTTTCCGCCTGGGTCTTGAACCAGTGGTTGGTTCGGTCGGTGAGGGCTGCTTCGCCGGTGGTCCAGCGTTGGTGGAACCACGGGTGACCGGTCTCGGCGCCTCGGCGGACGTAGTCCATGCACCAGACGTGGTTGCTCGCGGTTGCGTCGACCAGGCGGAGCCGGTCGGCCTCGGCCAGGCCGTAGGCGTCGGCGAACCGCCTCAGCCGGGTGAGGGTGCGGCCGCGGCGGGGGTCGGCGATGTCGGCGTCCGGGCGGAGGGGGGCCCACAGCCGGACCGCGGTGGCGACGTCCCACAGCGCGGAGCCCGGGCCGGCCAGGTCGAAGTCGATCAGCGCGACCGCGACTCCGTCCCGGAACACCACGTTGTCGAGGTTCGGATCGTTGTGACTGACCAGGCCGGCGACGTACTCCGGCGGCACCGGCTCGGCCCAGTCCAGGCCGGCGGGATCGAAGCCCGCGACCGCCTGATGGTAGTCGCGCAGGAGCCGGGCCACACTGTCGAGCGCCTCGTCGGTCATCGACCAGGCCGGATACGGCGGGGTCACCGTCTCGCCCGGGAGGTAGGACAGCACCTCGCGCTGCTGGGAGTCCACACCCAGGAAGGTTGGTGCGCCCGAGAACCCGACGTTCTCCAGGTGCTCCAGCAATGCGTGGGTGGCCGTGCTGCTCGCGCGCAGTGGGCGGCGCACCGTGTCGCCGACACGCACCACCAGGCCCCGGTTGGCGGTGCCGCCGAGTAGTTGCGTCTCGACCTCGCTCTTAGGCATTGCGCGTCAGTGTGTCTGGTCCATGAGTGCCTTCGCCAGAGGTGCGTGGGTAACGATCCCGTTGACCAGCCCGCTGCGGACTGCGGCGCGGACGGCGTCGACCTTGGCCAGCCCGTACGGGATCGCGATCACCTCGTCGATCGCGTCCATCTGCGCGGCGTTGATCGCGACCACCCGGTCGGTCACCCGGCTGTGCACCGGCCGGCCGTCCGCGTCCACGAACACTCCGGAAATGTCCGCGACCACGCCACGGCGGCGCAACTGGTCACAGGACTTCTCGTCCATCGCGTCGTACAGGGTCGACTGGCCGGCCGCCCACGATCCCAGGCCGACCACGGCCTTCGTGACCGAGTCGAAGTGGCCGATCGCCTCGGCCACCTCCGGCTGCTGCCGCAGTGCCCGTGCCGTCGCGGCGTCGGGGACGACGAGCGGCGCGTAGAACAGGTACGCCGGTCCGCCGGACAAGCGGGCCGTGTGCCGGACGAGCTCCACCGAGTTGGCCTCGACGTCCGGCCGGGTCAGGGCTCCGGTCAGCTGGACGACCGGGACGGGCGCCAGCGAGGTCAGCTGCTCGGTCATCGCGGTGACGGCGCGGGCCCAGGCGAGCCCGAGCACGTCGTCCGCGGTGACGATCTCGGACAGCAGGTCGGCGGCCGCCTTGCCGAGCTGGAGCCGCAGCGCCGCCGGGTCCTCCTCAGGGGTGTCCACCACGATCGCGCGGCGCAGGCCGAGGGCCTCCTGCAGCCGGGACGACAGGTCGAGGTCGATGGCACCCGGGTGGCTGATCTCGATCCGCACCAGCCCGCTGTTCCGCGCCTGGTCCAGCAGCCGGGCCACCTTGAACCGGCTCAACCGGAACTCGTCGGCGATCTCCACCTTCGACCGTCCGTCGACGTAGTACCGGCGCGCGATCGACGCCGTCAGCACCAGCTGTGCCGGGCCGAAGGTGCTGGACTCCATGAAGCCTCCCGCCGGTGGTTCCGCTCATATGAGCAAGCCTGCGCACTAGTGTTGCACAGACCCTTGACAGGTCAAGGGCCTTCCCGGTTCACTTCTGGAGTGAGCAGCCCTCTGCTCAAATGAGCAACCCCTCAACCGTGAAGGAGCGGCTCGTGTCGGGACAGCGGAAACGCCTCGGGGCCGCCGCAGTCGCAGTCCTGGTGACTGCGGTCAGCGGCTGCGCCGGGTGGGGCGGCGGTGCGGGCGGCGGCGGGGCCGACAGCATCAACGTGCTGATGGTGAACAACCCGCAGATGGTCGACCTGCAGAAACTGACCGCGGAGCACTTCACCAAGGAGACCGGGATCTCGGTCAACTTCACCGTGCTGCCGGAGAACGACGTCCGGGACAAGATCAGCCAGGAGTTCTCCAGCCAGGCCGGTCAGTACGACGTCGCCTCGCTGAGCAACTTCGAGATCCCGATCTACGCGAAAAGCAAGTGGATCGCGCCGTTGTCGGACTACATCGACAAGGATCCGTCGTTCGACCAGGACGACGTGCTGACGTCGATGACCGAGTCGTTGTCCGGTGAGGACGGCAAGATCTACGGCGAACCGTTCTACGGCGAGTCGTCGTTCCTGATGTATCGCAAGGACATCCTGGCGTCGAAGGGCCTGACCATGCCGGCGAAGCCGACCTGGCAGCAGGTCGCCGAGATCGCGGCGAAGGTGGACAACGCCCAGCCCGGGATGCGCGGGATCTGCCTGCGCGGGCAGCCCGGCTGGGGTCAGCTGTTCGCGCCGCTCACCACGGTGGTGAACACCTTCGGCGGGACCTGGTTCACCGAGGACTGGCAGGCGCAGGTGAACTCGCCGGAGTTCACCGAGGCGACGAAGTTCTACGTCGATCTGGTGCGGGCGCACGGTGAGCTCGGTGCCCCGCAGGCCGGCTTCACCGAGTGCCTGAACAACACCATTCAGAGCAATGTCGCGATGTGGTACGACGCCACCTCGGCGGCCGGCTCGCTGGAGGCGCCGAACTCGCCGGTGAAGGGGAAGATGGGCTACGCCCCGGCGCCGGTGGTGAAGACCGACAGCTCCGGCTGGCTGTACGCGTGGGCCTGGGGGATCCAGGAGGCCAGCAAGAAGAAGGACAACGCCTGGAAGTTCATCTCCTGGGCGTCCGGCAAGGAGTATGAGCAGCTCGTCGGCGAGGAACTCGGCTGGTCCCGCGTGCCGGCCGGCAAGCGGGCGTCGACGTACGAGAACCCGGCGTACGTGCAGGAAGCGGGCGCGTTCGCGGAGCCGACCCGGCAGGCGATCGAGGCCGCGGACCCGCGGAACCCGGGCACCCAGCCGCGGCCGGCGATCGGGATCCAGTTCGTCGACATCCCGGAGTTCCCGGATCTCGGCACCCAGGTCAGTCAGGACGTGAGCTCGGCGATCGCCGGGCGGATGAGTGTGGACGAAGCGCTGGAACGCGGGCAGGAGCTCGCCGACGACGTCGCGGAGCGGTACCGCTCCCGCGAGGCGAAGTAGAGGGGAGCCGGTCATGTCTGTGGATACTGAAACGCGGCGGCCGGGGCGCCGGCACGCCGCGTCACCGCCGGGATCCGAGGGCACGATGATGCGCCAGGCCGGTGACTGGGCCCGGCGCGCGCCGCTGCTGCCCGCGCTGGTGTTCATGATCATCGTCACCCAGCTGCCGTTCCTGGTCACCATCGTGGTGTCCTTCATGGACTGGAACGCCTACTACCCGGACGAGCGGGGGTTCGCCGGGGTGGACAACTTCCGCCGGGTGCTGACGGACGCGAACACCCGGAACGCGATCTGGGTGACGATCCTGCTGACCGCGGGCGTCGTCCTGATCAGCCTGGTGCTCGGTCTGATGATCGCGCTGCTGCTGGACCGGAAGTTCCGCGGCCGGGGCGTGGTCCGGACGATGATGATCACGCCGTTCCTGGTCGTCCCGGTGGCCGCGGCGCTGCTGTGGAAGCACGCGCTGTACAACCCGACGTACGGTCTCTTCAACGGTGTGCTGACGTGGTTGTTCGGTGACAACGCGCCGCAGCCCGACTGGATCAGCAACCAGCCGCTGTGGTCGATCATCTTCGCGCTGGTCTGGCAGTGGACGCCGTTCATGATGCTGATCCTCCTGGCCGGGCTGCAGAGCCGTCCGCTGGACGTGATCGAGGCGGCCGGGATCGACGGCGCGAACCAGTGGGAGATCTTCCGCTACATGACGTTGCCGCACCTGCGGCAGTACCTGGAGCTGTCCGCGCTGCTCGGCTCCATCTACGTCGTCCAGAACTTCGACGCGGTCTTCACCATCACGTCCGGCGGCCTCGGTACGGCGAACCTGCCGTACACGATCTACCAGACCTTCTACACCGCCCACGACTACGGCCGGGCCTCCGCGGCCGGCGTGATCGTGGTGATCGGCACGATCGTGATCGCGACGCTCGCGCTCCGGTCGGTGTCCACGCTGTTCAAGGAGGAGGGACGATGACCGGCCAGGTAACGATGGTGACCGGGCGGAAGCGCCGTGGTGGTGGGTTCGCACTGACCGGGCTGGCCTGGATCGTCGGGATCCTGTTCGTGCTGCCGGTGCTGTGGATGCTGCTGACGTCGTTCCACACCGAGGAGGATGCGGCGAAGAACCCGCCGGACGTGGCCGCGCCGCTGAGTCTCGACGGCTACCGCTCGTTCTTCGACACCGGGCCCTGGCCGTCGCTCGCGAACTCGCTCACCGCGAGCATCCTGTCCACGATCCTGGTGATCCTGCTCGCCTTCCCGGCGGCGTACGCGCTGTCGATCAAGCCGGTGAAGAGGTGGACCGACGTGCTGTTCTTCTTCCTGTCCACCAAGATGCTGCCGGTGGTGGCCGGCCTGCTGCCGATCTACCTGTTCGCACAGTCGGTCGGGTTCCTGGACAACATCTGGCTGCTGATCATCCTGTACACCTCGATGAACCTGCCGATCGCGGTCTGGATGCTGCGCAGCTTCCTGTCCGAGGTGCCGGTGGAGATTCTCGAGGCGGCGTCCGTCGACGGCGCGAACCTGACCCGCACGCTGCGGTCGGTGGTCGCGCCGGTGGTGACGCCGGGGATCGCGTCGGCGGCGCTGATCTGCTTCATCTTCAGCTGGAACGAACTGCTGTTCGCCCGGGTGCTGACCGGCACGGTGGCGCAGACGGCTCCGGTGTTCTTGACTGGGTTCGTGACCAGCCAAGGATTGTTCCTCGCCAAAGTCTGTGCCGCGTCCATCGTGGTGTCGCTGCCGGTGCTGATCGCCGGGTTCGCCGCCCAGGACAAGCTCGTCCAGGGCCTGTCGCTGGGAGCGGTCAAGTGACCGCACTGACAGCGGCCGGTCTGGATGCCCTGGGCAACGAGGTCGGGAGGCCGTCGTACGACCGTACGGCGGTCCGCCCGGGCATCGTGCACTTCGGCGTCGGCGGGTTCCACCGGGCCCACCAGGCGATGTACCTCGACCAGTTGATGAACGACGGGAAGGCGCTCGGCTGGGGCATCGTCGGCGTCGGCGTCCTGCCGCAGGACCGCCGGATGTACGACGTGCTGCACGCCCAGGACTGCCTCTACACCCTCGTCGTGAAGTACCCGGACGGCACGCTCGAGCCCCGGGTGATCGGGTCGATCGTGGACTACCTGTTCGCGCCGGACGACCCGTCCGCGGTGCTGGACCGGATGGTGGATCCGGGGACCCGGATCGTCTCGTTGACGATCACCGAGGGCGGGTACCACGTCAACCAGGTGACCGGTGAGCTCGACGCGTCCGATCCCGGGCTGGCGGCCGACCTGCGGCCGGGTGCGGTGCCCGGCAGTGTCTTCGGGTTCCTCGTCGAGGCGCTCGCGCGCCGGCGGGCGGCCGGGGTGGCGCCGTTCACGGTGATGTCGTGCGACAACATCCCTGGGAACGGGCACGTGGCGAAGAAGATGCTGACGTCGTTCGCCCGGCTGAAGGACCCGGAGCTGGCCGACTGGATCGCCGCCGAGGTCCGCTTCCCGAACTGCATGGTCGACCGGATCACGCCCGTGACGGCGGACTCCGACCGGGCGGCGCTGGCCGAGCGGTTCGGGGTCGAGGACGGCTGGCCGGTGGTCTGCGAGCCGTTCACGCAGTGGGTGCTGGAGGACGACTTCGGCGGCGACCGGCCGCCGTACGAGGATGTCGGCGTACAACTCGTGGAGGACGTCGAGCCGTACGAGCTGATGAAGCTGCGGCTGCTGAACGCGAGCCACCAGGCGCTGTGCTACCTCGGCTACCTGGCGGGCTACCGGTACGCGCACGAGGTGTGCCAGGACAAGCTGTTCGTCGACTTCCTGCTCGGCTACATGGCCAACGAAGGTGCGCCGACGTTGCCGCCGGTGCCCGGGGTCGACCTCGATCGCTACCAGCACCAGTTGATCGAGCGGTTCGCGAACCCGGAGGTGCGGGACACACTGGCGCGGCTGTGCGCGGAGAGTTCCGACCGGATCCCGAAGTGGTTGCTGCCGGTGGTGCGCGAGCAACTGGCGGCCGGGCGGGAGATCGGACGATCGGTGCTCGTGGTCGCGTCCTGGGCCCGGTACGCCGAGGGCGTCGACGAGCAGGGTCAGCCGATCGAGGTGGTCGACCGGTTGCGCGACAAGCTGGTCGAGCGCGCCCAGCACAACCGCGACGACCCGCTGGTGTTCATCTCCGACCCGGACCTGTTCGGTGACCTCGCGTCGAACGAGCAGTTCGTCACGCAGTACAAGGCCGCCCTGAAGTCGCTTCACGAGATCGGCGCCCGCGCCACTCTCGAAGCACTCTAATCTGGATCCATGACTGAGCAGAGACTGGTCGCCGGTGTGGACTGCTCCACCCAGGCGACCAAGGTCGTCGTGTGCGATGCCGAGACCGGAGCCGTACTGCGGGAGGGGCGGGCGCCGCATCCGGACGGGACCCAGGTGGACCCGGCCGAGTGGTGGAAGGCCTGGGAGATCGCGTCCGACGGACTGCTCGACGGCGTCGAGGCGATCTCGATCGGTGGTCAGCAGCACGGCATGGTCCTGCTGGACGACTCTGGTGAGGTCGTCCACCCGGCCGTGCTGTGGAACGACACCTCCTCGGCCGACGCGACCGTGGACCTGGTCTCCGAACTCGGCGGACCGGGCGCCTGGGCCGACGCGGTCGGCTCGGTGCCCGTGCCGTCGTTGACCGTGACCAAGCTGCGGTGGATCCGGGACGCCGACGGGAGCGCTCCCGCGGACGCGGCGCGGCGCGAGGCGGCGGCGCGTGCGGCCGCCGTCGTCCTGCCGCACGACTGGATGACGCATCGACTCGCGGCCGACCGGTCCGGCATCTCCGGGACCACCACCGATCGTGGTGACGCGTCCGGCACCGGCTGGTGGTCGCCGGCCTCGAACAGCTACCGGCCCGAGTTGGTGGAGCAGGCGTTCGGGCGACCGCTGGAGTTGCCGCGGGTGGCCGGGCCGGCGGAGATCGTCGGTCAGACCGCCGGTGGTGCGGCGCTCGCGGCCGGTACGGGCGACAACATGGCGGCCGCGCTCGGCCTCGACCTGCAGCCGGGTGACGTGGCCGTGTCCCTCGGCACGAGTGGTACGGCGTTCGCCCGGTCGGCGGCGCCCACCTCGGACCCGAGCGGCCTGGTGGCGGGCTTCGCCTCCGCGACCGGCGACTACCTCCCGCTGGTCTGCACACTGAACGCGGCCCGGGTCCTGTCGTCCACGGCCGGGCTGCTCGGAATGGACCTCGACGCCTTCAACGACGCGGCCCTCACCGCGACCGGCAGCAACGGGTTGGTCCTGCTGCCGTACCTCGACGGCGAGCGCACCCCGGACCTGCCGCACTCGACCGGTCTGGTCTACGGCCTGACCCGCGCGACGATGCAACCCGCGACCATGGCCCGCGCTGCCGTCGAGGGCCTACTGTGCGGCCTGGCCGACGCAGTGGACGCGCTCCGCGACCAAGGCCTCCCGGTCAACCGTGTCCTCCTGCTCGGCGGTGCCGCCCGCTCCCGCGCCGTACAGGCGCTCGCGTCGGCCCTGCTCGGCGCCGAGGTGATCCTTCCGGAGCCGGCCGAGTACGTCGCCCTCGGCGCCGCCCGCCAGGCCGCCTGGGCCCTCTCCGGCGCCGACACCCCACCCACCTGGCAGGTCCCGGCCGGCAAACCCGAGCCCTCGGCCATGACCGAACCCGAAGCCGCCCGAGTCCGCTCGCTGTACGCCCACGTCCTCGAGAACACCCGCCCCGTCCCTGTCTCTT
>NZ_SMKR01000234.1 GCF_004348725.1 Kribbella turkmenica | reverse complement strand
GGGGCATCATTCTCCTTCAGAGGCTTAGGGCAGGCGCACCTCTTCTTTCGAAAGAGTTTGCAATCCGGTCACGGAGATCCGCCTTGTCCATCACTGCCGTCTCTGCGACATGGCGCAACCGCGCCATACTTGTGGCCTCGCCTCCGGCTCGGCGGGTCATGGCCCTTGGCTCCCGGCCTTCCCTCGTCGCTCCGGTCGCTGCGCTCCCTACACTCCTCAATCCAGGCCGGGAGGGGCCCATGACCGCACAACAACTGGCTCGCAGGTGGGCCTGGGCGGGGACCTTTCTCGTCGGCGCGGCGTTGTACCTGGCCGTTCTCGCGGTCCTCACCGACACCGGGAACCCGAACCTCTTCCCGACGATGATCCTGCTCGGGGCGCTCGTCGTACCGCTGACGTTCGTGACGTTCGCCGCCGGGCGGTCCGGGCGCTGGCTGATCGACGGGCCGACGCTCGGCGGGTGCCTGTTGTTCGGCGGCGTCGTCGGGGTGGTGGTCGCGGGCCTGCTCGAGTACGACGCGATGCGCCGGCTCGGCACGTTGCCGATGGTCGGGGTGGGGCTGATCGAGGAGGCGGCCAAGCTGGTCGTGCCGGCGGTCCTGGTGCTGTTCTTCGGGCACCGGTACCGGACCTCGATCGGCCGGGGGATCATCATCGGGGTCGCGGTCGGCACCGGCTTCGCCGTCCTCGAGACGATGGGCTACGCGTTCGTCGCGCTGCTGCAGTCGAACGGCAACGTCGGCGCGGCCGAGGAGACCCTGTTCATCCGCGGCCTGCTGTCGCCGGCCGGGCACGCGGCCTGGACCGGGCTGGCGTGCTGGGGTCTGTGGCGGTTCGTGACCGCGCCCTCCGGCCGCCACTTCGCTTTCTTCGTCGGCATGTACGCCCTGGCCGTCGCCCTCCACTCCACCTGGGACGCCATCGGCGGCACCGTCACGTACGCCGTCGTCGGCGTCATCTCCGTCGGCCTGCTCCTTCTCGGCCTGAAGCGTGCCCAACGCCACGACAGTCCCATTATCGTGTAGACGAATCGTCTAGCGTGGACGTATTGTCCAGACCATGAACCCTGAGCAGCTCGCGCCGATCGGGGACGCGCTGGCGCGGTTGCTGTCGCCGCATGCGGAGGTCGTTCTGCACGATCCGGCGACCGACGAGGTGGTCGCGATCTGGAACCCGCTGTCCGGCCGCCGGCCTGGTGACCCGTCGCTGCTCGGCGAGCTGGACGAACTGTCCACCAGCGGGCCGGACGTGTACGGCCCCTACCCGAAGGTGCTGCCGGACGGACGCCGGCTGTCCAGCGTCAGCGCGGTCATGCGGGACGAGGACGGCACACCGGCGTACGTGTTCTGCGTGAACGTCGACCGGACCGCGTTCGAGGAGGCGAGCCGGCTGCTGGCCGCGTTCGCCGCGCCGGTGGCCGGGCAGCCGCGGGCGCTGTTCGAGCACGACTGGTCCGAGACGCTCAACGAGATCGTCGCCGCCTACGTCCGGGAACGCGGGCAGCCGGTCGAGCGGCTGAGCCGCGACGACCGGGTCGAGCTCCTCGGCCGGCTGGACGCCGCCGGCGTGCTGAGCCAGCGGCGGTCCGTGCCGACGGTCGCCCGGGCGCTGCGGATCTCGCGGTCAGCGCTCTACCAACTCCTCGGCCAGACCCGGAAGGAGTCGCATGCCGACCCTGCCTGACTTCCGCCTGGAGACGTACTTCGCCCGCTGGGAGTTCACCGCCCGCTACCACCTGACCGCCTCTGACGCGCAGACGATCGGGATGGCCGAGCTCGTGGGCCTGGCGGACGACGACGGCCGCGAGCGCTGGGAGTCGCTGGCGCTGGGGTACACCGAGACCCGCGGGCTGCCGGCGCTGCGGGAGGAGATCGCGTCGACGTACGAGAACGCGTCCGCGGACGACGTACTGTGCTTCGCCGGCGCCGAGGAGGGGATCTACCTCGCCATGCGGACGCTCCTGGAGCCGTCCGACCACCTCGTCGTCCTCACACCGAACTACCAGGCGGCCGAGACGGTCCCACTGGCCGTCTGCGACGTCACCGGCGTCGCGTTGCGGGCCGAGGACGGGTGGGCTCTCGACGTCGACGCCGTCGAAGCCGCCGTGCGGCCGAACACCCGGATGGTGTCGGTCAACTTCCCCAACAATCCCACCGGCGCGGTGCCCTCGCGGGAGGCCTGGCTGCGGTTGGTCCGGCTCTGCGACGACCGTGGAATCACGCTCTTCAGCGACGAGGTCTACCGCGGACTCGAGCTCGACCGCGATCCGTTGCCACAAGCAACGGACCTCTCCGGTACCGCGCTCTCGCTGAACGTGCTGTCGAAGGCGTACGGCCTGCCCGGACTGCGGATCGGCTGGATCGCCTGCCGGGACCGGGCCGTGCTGGACAAGCTCGAACGCGCCAAGCACTACACCACCATCTGCAACTCCGCACCCAGTGAGGTGCTGGCACTGATCGCCCTGCGTGCCCGTGACCGACTGCTCGAACGGAACCGCGCGATCGTCCGCGCGAACGTCCCGGTCTTCACCGAGTTCTTCGCCCGCTATCCGGAGCTCTTCGAGTTCACGCCGCCCGCCGGCGGGTGTGTCTGCTTCCCGCGCTACCTCGGGGCCGACGGGGTCGAGACGATGTGCGCCGAGCTCGTGGAACAGGCCGGCGTACTGCTGCTGCCGGCCGGCATCTACAGCTCCGCGCTGACCGAGACCCCGGCCGACCGCTTCCGGGTCGGTCTCGGCCGGCGCCATCCCGGACTGGCCCTGGCCGTCTGGGCCGACTGGCTGGAGAAGCGCTCGTGACCCTGCCCGTCCTGGGCCTCCCCGAGATCAGCCGGGCCGCCACCGCGGACCTGGTCTTCGCCGCCGTCCGGGACGCGTTGATCGCCCACGCCGAGGGACGGACGTCGGTCCCGCCGCCGATGGTGCTCGACTTCCCGGCCCACTCCGGCGACTGTCACGTGAAGGCCGGGTACGTCGAGGGTGCGCCGTACTTCGTCGTGAAGGTCGCGAGCACGTTCGCGTCGGTCAACAACGGGGTGATGTTGCTCGTCGACGCGACCACCGGCGCGCCTGCCGCCGTACTCGCCGACGAAGGCAAGCTGACCGCCTGGCGTACGGCGGCCGCGGGAGCGCTGATCACCGACGCGATGACACCTGCCGACGTGGACGAGGTCGCCGTACTGGGGACCGCCGAGCAGGCCCGGCTGCAGGTCGAGTGGCTGCGGAAGCTGCGCCCGCTGCGCCGGGTGAAGGTCTGGGGTCGACGGCCGGTGGCGGTGCGGGAGCTGTGCGCGGTGTTCGCGGCGGACGGGCTGGACGCCCGGCCTGACGGCTTGGACGGCGCCGGCTGCGTCGTCGCCACGACGTCGGCCCGCTCGGCGTTGCCGGCTGAGGCGTTCCGGTCCGCGATCCACATCACCGGCATCGGCACCGACATGCCCGGGAAGGGCGAACTGCCTGTCGAGGTCTTCGCGGATGCTCTGGTCGCGACCGACGACCACGGCCAATGCCTCGACCACGGCGACTTCGGCAACGCCGTCCGTTCGGGCGTCGTCGCGGACGACGTGGACCTGCCGCTCGGCGCCGTACTGCGCGACGGCATCGACCGCGACCGCCGCTCGGTAGCCGACCTGACCGGCATCGGCGCGGCCGACGCGGCGGTGGCTTCCGCCGTACTCGATCGGCTGCGGCACTAGGCGTCGGGGAAGGTCAGCCTAATCGTGATCCGGTAGCGATCGCCGCGGTCGATGGCACGAGACGGCCGCGATCCGGATCCGCTCGATGCACATCGGTGCGCCGTCGACGATCCGCAGCTGGAACACGTACAAGGTCGACCCGTTCGACGGCTGGCGGATCAGCGCCGCACGCCGGTGGAGCCACGCCGCTTGGCACATGCTGGTGGCGACAGTCGCGGACGGCCACGTGAAGTACTACATCGACGACGGCAACGGCCACACCGTCTATCCGCGGCGGGCGATGACGCTGAACTACAACCAGTGGTTCATCGACCTGGACGTGCACTCCGGCGGACGGAGCAGCTATGTCCAGGCCGCCGACTGGGTCTACTACGCGAAGAACGAAGTGCTGACGCCGACCGAGGCGGTCGACCGCGTGAACGCCTACCGCTCGGCCGGGGCGACGCATGCGAACACGATCAACTGCTGACGCAGTGACTGGTCAGTAGGGTGAGATGAGCTGTGGACAACGGGTGCTGGACTGAGTACGGTCCGTTACGGCGTCCGCACCACGCCACCCGCCGGAGGGGCCTAGCCCTTCCCCTTGTCGGTGAGGTGCTGCCCGCCAGTAGCGCCTCACTGGTGGATGGGCAGAGCAGCCCGCGGCAGCTCGTCGCGGCCTGATGGGGGCCCATACACCTAGGTGGGGCGGCGAGCGGCACTCACACGCTCGCCGCCCCACCGACTCAACTCTTCACTCCTCGTTTCCCGCGCGGATGTTCGGCGGCCCGGCGAGCCGGGCAGACTGACTGGCGACGCAGTGGTCCCAACCGCCCCTGGGAGATGCCGTGCTTCGTTGTCCACGTCCCGCGCTGCTGGTGACCGTCGTCCTGGCGTTGCTCGGCTTCGGGATCACGCCGTCGTCCGCCGCCACCCCGATCGCGGTCAGTACGGCGATCGGCCGGCAGGACGGCTCCACCGCGACGGTCGAGGGGTACGTCGTCGGCCAGCCGACCGCCACCAACACCGTTGTCCGGAGCAACTTCCCGAACGACTACGCGCTCGCACTGGCGGACTCGGCGTCGCAGACCGGTACGTCGTCGATGCTGTACGTCCAGATCACGTCGGCGTTCCGGTCGTCGTACGGGCTGCAGAGCAACCCCGGGCTGCTCGGGAAGAAGATCACCGTCACCGGTGCGCTCGGCGCGTACTTCTCGCACGCCGGCCTGAAGAACACCACGGCGTTCAGCGGCGGCGGTACGACGGATCCCGGACCGGATCCGGGTGACTACTACGCCGGGACCGAGGGCAAGACCGGTGCGGCCCTGAAGGCGGCACTGCACTCGATCATCGCCGACCAGACGAAGCTCAGCTACGACCAGGTCTGGAACGCGCTCAAGGACACCGACCAGGACCCGGCCAACCCGAACAACGTCATCCTGCTGTACTCCGGCCGGTCGCAGAGCAAGTCCACCAACGGCGGCGACCCGAACGACTGGAACCGCGAGCATGTCTGGGCCAAGTCCCACGGCGACTTCGGCACCGCGACCGGACCCGGCACCGACATCCACCACCTGCGCCCCGAGGACGTCTCGGTGAACGCGGCCCGCGGCAACCTCGACTTCGACAACGGCGGCTCAGCGGTCGCCGAGTGCTCCGGCTGCACCGCCGACGGCGACTCGTTCGCCCCGCGCGCCGCCGTCCGCGGCGACGTCGCCCGGATGATCTTCTACATGGCCGTCCGCTACGAGGGCACCGACGGCTTCGCGGACCTCGAGCTCAACAACGACGTCGGCAACGGCAGCGCTCCCTACATGGGCAGACTCGCCGTCCTCAAAGCCTGGTCCGCCGCCGACCCACCTGACATCGTGGAGAAGCGCCGCAACGACATCATCCACACCACCTACCAACACAACCGCAACCCCTTCATCGACCACCCCGAATGGATCTCATCCATCTGGCCGTGACGCCTTCTTGGCATTGAGGTAGGTGAGGGCGCCGTAGGCGTACATGGTCAGGCCGAGGGTGGCCATGAGGGTGATGACGGGCCAGCGCCACCGGGAATCCAGGTGGAGGGCCAGGAACCAGGACTTGGTGTCGTTGTTGCCGGTGAGTTTGAAGACGGCGGGGACGACGGCTTGGGGGAACAGGGGGATGGCGCCGAAGCCCAGGCAGAAGTTGGCGAGGTTGCGGCGCCAGCGGGGGAACTCGGCGAGGGCCGCGGTCTTCTTGGCCTGTTCGGTGGTGGAGCGGCCGTGACGGAGAAGGGTGAGGAGTTCAGGGCCGCGCTGCTCGAGGCGGTCCGCCGCGACGCGGCCCAGGTACCACCAGGCCAGTACGCCGCTTGCCACGCCGACGGGGACACCCCACCAGGACCAGGCGAGGGCAGCGACGAGGGCAGGTCCCGCGGTGAGTGACACCAGGATGAGCATCACCCAGACGATGCCCATCGTCTCGCCCTCGTTCTCACCCGAGTTGAGCGGGTTGCCGGACCGCTTGTGAGCGTCGGTCGTCGGCACGGCGGCGAACACGGACGTCGCGACGACCAGTCCGGCGGCGCCACCCAGGAGGGCCGGCAGCACGCTGAGCACGAGCGGCCAGGAGCTCGACGAGCCCGACCACCAGGTGAGTAAGACGGTGATGAGGACCGTCACCGGCCCGAACACCAGGAGGAACGCACGCTGACGGGCTCTGACGTCCGGTCCGGCCGACCCGGGAGTCATCAGCGTCGTCCAGAGCGCCGTACCGTCCGAGCCGTAGAGATTGGCCGACATGGAGCCGGCCATCACAAGCGCAGCCGGACCGGCCCACGGGAGCATGCCGTCCCACCCGACCGCGAGCGGCATCAGGCAGAAGAACAGTCCGTAGCAGACCGCGAAAACGGCTCGATGCGCGTAGAGCAGGTCCCGGGTCCAGGAGCGGACTTCCTTGGCCGCAGCCGCGTCACGTGGACCAGAGCCGGTCAGCAGCCGCCGTGGCTTGCGTCCGGTCCGGCTGGCCGTCGTACGTCGTACCAGCAGCGTGGACCAGGCCGCGAACATCACCACAGCCAGTACGGCGAGACCAGCGACTGCCAGCAGCACCCGGAGCCAGTCACCGCCTCCAGCCGCGTCTACGGCGACCAGACCCCAGCCGGACGGCGCGAACCGAGCCGCGGACGCCATGGTTCCCTGCACGTCGGTCGACACGAACGCGGCGATCAGCGCCCACCCCTGCGCGCTGAACGCCAGGATGAACGCGTTGACGACCGCCGCGAGTACGGCACCCGACCGCACCTGCAGCAGTACGCCGTACACCGCGACAGCCAGCCTGGACGCCAGCACGAAGCACAGCAGTTGCAGCACGACAACCGGCAGCGCCACGAGCGCCACAGGGACCGACAGCTGAGCACCGAGAACCACCAGACTCAGCAGCGCCAACAGACTGATCACCGGCGCGACACCGGCCAGCGCGGCGCTGAGAAGACCGGCAGACAGCGTGCGCGGCGTGAGCGGGAGCATGCTGAAGTACTCCGGCTTCAGCGTCTCGTCACCGCCACCGGCGAACAGCGGCCCGACGACCCAGCCGAGCATCCACACCGCGAGCGCCACGAGGAGCAGATCCTGGTCACCCGTGGCGGCGACCCAGATCGTTCCGCCGGCGAGCACCAGGCCGAGCAACGCACCGGTGCCGATCCAGCTCACCCGGCTCTGGTCCTTCAGCGCGTGCCGGAACGCCGCCAGCCGCATCCGGACCAGCGTCTGCGAGGTGGCGTAGGTCAGGCCGAGAGCCATGACAAACCCTCCGCACCACGGGTCGACGCCCCGACCAGCGACACGAACGCGTCCTCCAGGCTGCCGCCCGCCCGTACCTCGGAAACGGTGCCCGTAGCAACGACCTTCCCGTCGGCGACGACCGCCACCCGGTCGCACAGCTGCTCGACCAGTGCCATCACGTGACTCGACATCACCACCGAGCCACCGCCGGCGATGAACCTGCTCAGGATCGTCCGGATCGTGGCCGCCGACACCGGGTCGACCGCCTCGAACGGCTCGTCCAGCACCAGCAGCCGCGGCGCGTGCAGCAGCGCGACGGCCAGCCCGAGCTTCTTCCGCATCCCGGTGGAGTAGCCGATCACCTGCTTGTCGTCCTCGTGGTCGAGCTCGAGCACCTCGAGGAGTTCCGTCGTACGGCGCGAGACCTCGTCCGCCGGCAGTCCGCGGAGCAGCCCGAGGTAGGTGAGCACCTCACGCCCGGTCAGCCGCTCAGGCATGCCCAGCCCGTCCGGAAGTACGCCGACCCGCGCCTTCGCCCGGGCCGGCTCCGCCCACACGTCGACCCCGAAGATCCGGGCCGTCCCGGCGTCCGGCCGCAGCAACCCCACCGCCATCGACAGCGAGGTCGTCTTCCCGGCCCCGTTCGGCCCCAGCATGCCGAAGAACGACCCCTTCGGCACCGCGAGACTGAGATCGTCGACCGCCGTCTCGTCCCCGAAGACCTTGGTCAACCCCACCAATTCGAACGCCTGCTCCATGCCCGCACTGTCTCACCCCCAAGCGGGCCGAGGCGTCAATCTCGCGGCGGACCCGGGTAGTCAGCTACTGGTCGGAGGTCGCTCGCGATCCGGCCACGGCGGCAGCAGCGGCAGCAGACGCGCCAACTGCTCCTTCGACACCCACGACGGATTCGACCCCTGCGGCAACCGCTGCACCTCGAGCTGGGTGATCCCGGCCGCCACGAGCTCACCGGCCGGCACGCCCTGCCCGAGAACGACCAGCTCCACCGGTACGACGAGCTTCGCGGGCGCGTGGTCGTCGACCGATGGCTCCCGGTCGACCGGCCCGGTCACGGTACCCAGCCCCCAGATCCCACGGACCATCCGCCGCCCGTCGCCGGACACCCACAGGATCACCTTGTCGCCCCGAGCCATCAACTCGGACCGGTACCCCGGGACCACACACCAGGACTCCGCGACCCCGCCCGCCCTGGGCAGCTCGAACCCCGTCGCCGGGTTCCGCTTCAACAACCAGGCCCCGAGCTCGTCCCTGCTGATCCTGCGAGCCACCCGACCCGTTCTACCACCCACTGCCCAGACCCCGGCCCACCTTCCCC
>NZ_SMKR01000233.1 GCF_004348725.1 Kribbella turkmenica | reverse complement strand
ACGACAGTACGCCGGAGCGCATCGCCCGCTGGCGTGACGCCGGGTACCGCGTGCACCTGATGACCGGGATCTCGTGGGGCACCTACCAGGACTACCTGGACGGACGGTGGGACGGCGCCGGCCACTGGGCCGACGCGCAGACCGCGGGCGACGGAACGCCGATCCTGCACGGCAGGAGCACCGACATCCCGTACATGGTGCCGACGTTCGGCTTCACCGAGTATCTCGTCCAGAAGCTCCGCCCGATCATCGAACTAGGTGTCGAAGGCATCCATCTCGAGGAACCGGAGTTCTGGGCGCGCGCCGGCTACTCGGAGTCGTTCAAGCGCGAGTGGCAGGCCTTCTTCGGTGAGCCGTGGCAGGCTCCGCACAGCACCGCGGAAGCGCATTTCCGCTCGGGGCAGCTCAAGCAGCACCTGCTCTCCCGCAGCCTGGACCGGGTCACGTCCGTACTGCGCGACGAAGCCCTCCGGCAGGGTCGGCAGGTGCGTTTCTACGTGCCGACGCACAGCCTCCTGAACTACACCCAGTGGCAGATCATCAGCCCGGAATCCCGCCTGCGCACCCTGCCCTCGATCGACGGGGCCATCGCCCAGGTGTGGACCGGCACCTCGCGCACGCCCAACGTGTACGCCGGGAAGGTCGCCGAGCGCACGTTCGAGACCGCGTACCTGGAGTACGGCATCGCGCAGGACCTGACCCGCGGCACCGACCGGCGCATGTGGTTCCTGCACGACCCGATCGAGGACCACCCGGACCGCACCTGGGAGGACTACCTGGCCAACTACCAGCGCACCCTCGTCGCCTCACTGCTCCACCCGGGCGTGTCGCGCTACGAGGTGGCGCCGTGGCCCCACCGGATCTTCAACCGCCCCTACCTGCGCGAGGGATCGACCGAACGGGAATCGATTCCGCCCGACACCGCCACCAGCTACCTGATCGCCATGAACAGCCTGCGCGACCTGGACCAGCCCGAGGTCCGCTGGGCGCAGGAAGGACCGCGGATCGGCATCGCGCTCTCCGACACCGCCATGTTCCAGCGCTGGGCCCCGGGTGGTGAGAGCGGCCACTACGACGGCCTGCAGGACGCTCTGGCAGTCGAAGGCCGCGAGCAGTTGCACTTCTCCGACTTCTACGGCCTGGCGCTGCCACCGCTGTGCGACGGGCAGCGCGTCTGTCCGGTCCAGCTGGAGAACGTGATCGACACCCCCGATGCCCTGGACGACGTCGACGTGCTGGTCCTGAGCTACGAGTTCCAGAAGCCGCTGGCACCCGGCATCCACTACGCGCTGGCCGGGTGGGTCAGCCGCGGCGGCAGCCTGCTGTACGTCGGCGACGGCGCCGACCCGTACCACGAGATCCGCTCATGGTGGACCGGTCGCTACGACACCTGCGCCGACCACCTCGCCGAGGCCCTCGGCGCGAACCATAGCGAACCCGGCCTCCAGCCGGTCGGCCGGGGCCGAGTCCGCTTTCTTCCGTCCCGCCCGGCAGCGTTCACCGAATCAGCCGGCCGCGCAGCCGAGCTGGTCACAGCGATCCGCGAACTGGCCGAAGCCGGCGGCCACAGCTGGACGTCCACCAACTGGCTGTCGGTCCAACGCGGTCCGTACCTCATCGGGGCCGTGCTGGCGGAAGCCGGCGGCACCCATGTTGTGGAGGGCAACTATCTCGATCTCCTCGATCCATACCTGGGCACCGTCCGGAGACGAGAGCTCGGTCCCGGCCAGCTGACCTGGCTCCGCGACCTCTCCTTCGACGACCAACCACTCCTGGCCTCGGCCGGCCGCGTCGTCGACTGGCACCAGGACCAATCCACTATCCGCTTCACCTGCGAGGCTCCGCGCGGCGTACAGGTCACCACCGCCCTGCGCGCCCCCGCCGAACCGGCGACTGTCCGAGCCGACGATGCGGACCCCACCGACCTCCGGTACGACGCCGACGCCGGAGTGCTGTGGCTGCGCCATCCCGGCGTACCGTCCGGGACCAGCGTCGACATCAAGTTCTGAGTAGCAGGGCACAACCCCTTCGACCGTAGTCAAAAAGTTTCCATTTCACGCGCGAGGTCTGTGACTTTCCCCACGTTCGCGGTACAAAGATTCCCAGTAGGTCTGTCCGCCCCTAGACCTGGAGGAATTGTCATGGCCGGAATCAACGGCGAAGTCTCATGGTTCTGTTGCGGGAACGCGTGGGGACCGTGCGCCAGCACCGGACGTGGTGCTTGCGGAACCTGTCACTCGGGCAACTTCCAGCACGCCTGGCCGAACACCTCGGACGCGTGCTACGACATCACCCGGCCGGACCGCTGCGGGATCACCGGGATGTCCCGGCGTACGTGCGGTTTCCGCCACTCCACGACCAACCTGTGCAACGGCGCGCGGGTGGTCACGTCGATCGCGGACTGTGGTCCGCAGACCGACCTGTTCTGTGGTGAGCGTGCCTGCTGCGGCGGGACGTGCGCCTCCAACCGGATCATCGACCTCACTCCGGCCGCGTTCTCCGCGATCGGGAGCCTGAGCGCCGGCCTGATCCCCTGCACCGTCGACATCGGCTGAGAGGAGTGAGTTGAGATGACCACCACGATAAACCGCCGGTCCCTGCTCACCCGCGCCGCGCTCGGCGCCACCGGCCTGGTCGCGGCCAGTGCCATGGGTTCGCTCGCTCCCGAGGCCGCGTTCGCCGCGGCGTCGCAGTACCCGGAGGCCGGCCAGCCGGACCCGAACTTCGCCGAGGGCCTGATCATCGGCCGAAACCGGGATCTCCTGCAGGTCCGAGGATCCGACGGCCGGATGCACCGGATCCAGCTGACCGGTGTCACCAGCGTGTGGAAGCTGCGGCCGACCACGCTGGACGAGGTCCGCATCGGCGACGGCATGTACGCGCGCGGTGTGCTGATGCCGGACGGGATCCTCGCTGCCGAGTCGGTGTGGGTGAACATCGTCAACCTGACCGTCGGCATCACCTCGATCGGGCGCTCGGTGCTGAATCTCGACCACCACGGCCAGAACGTCGTGGGGCACGTTCAGCCGGGTCTCACCGCGGCCGTCTACAACGGAACGCCCGCGGTGTCGGACCTGTCGATGCTCGAGGTCGGCCGGCACGCCCAGGTGATCGGCGCCTGGCGACCGGGGACGAACGAGATCGACATCGCGACGATCTACGCGTCGAACTGAGCGGGAGGCCGCGATGTTCGCACAACAGGTGGCGGCTGCCCAGCCGCTGCTGATCGGGTTGCTCCTGCTCTGGTCGTCGTACGGGAAAATCGTCCGGCAGGACAGCGCGGAGCGTACGGCGCTGCCGCGCTTGGTCGGCGAGAACCGGGCCGCCCCGGCGTATCGCGCGGTCGGCGTGGTCGAAGCGGTGATCGCACTGGCGTTGCTCGCGCCGCCGGTCTGGACCGTCGAGGCGTTCGCGGCGGTGGCACTGGCGGCCGGATTCACCGGCTACCTGGTGTACGCCAAGATCGTCGTGCCGGCGGCCTCCTGCGGTTGTGTCGGGTCCTCGGCGAAGCCGATCGGCCACCGCGCGATCGGCCGCGCACTGTTGCTACTGGCAACAGCAGTGACAGCGGCGACGGCAACGACCGGCTGGTGGTCGGCCGGGTCCGGGGCGCTCGTCCTGATCCCGGAGGCCGCTGCGTTCGTCATGCTGTCGGCGGAGCTCGACAGGTACTGGCTCCTCCCCCTGCGCCGGCTGCGGCTGCGGATCACCCATCCGCTCAGCGGCACCGCGACCGACGGGATCCCGCTGGTCGCGACCCAACGGCGGCTGCTGCTCAGTCCGGCGTACCGCGCGGTCGACGGGCTGCTGCGATCCGACATTCGCGACTACTGGGACGACGAGGACTGGCGTTTCGTCAGTTACACCGCCAGGTACGACGGCCGCCGGGTGACCGCCGTGTTCGCCGTACCGCATCACGACTCCACGCCGGAGTCCGTCCGGGTCGCCGTCGTCGACGAGACGTCCGGCCAGACCCTCTACCGCCCGACCGTGCCGGCCGCCGCCGGTTAGCGTGACCGTCCGCCTGCGCTGCTCGCCACCGGCCCGGCCGCTGACCGTCCACGGCGTGGGAGGTCAGCGGCCGAAGTCCGCGTTCACCGGCGTGCCGGTGGCGAGCGCCCGCTCGGCCAACGCGAGCCGGCGGAGCATCGATGGACGGAGCCGCGGGCCCGCCTCGGCGAGGGTCAGGAACTCGTGGCCGTGCGCCTCCACCCGGTCGATCCGCAGCCGGTCGATCGTGGCCGGGTCGAGGACGCCGCCGTCGAACACGAATGCGAGCGCGTCGGACCAGGGGCCCTGCGCCGGGACCCAGTCGACGACCAGCAGCGGGCCGATCTCGAGCGCCAGGCCGAGTTCCTCCTCGACCTCACGGACGCAGGCCTGGTACGGCGACTCGTCGTACTCGGCGATGCCGCCGGGGATGTCCAGAGTCGGCTTGTAGGTCGGTTCGAGGAACAGGTTCCGGCCGGCCCGGTCGCGGATCAGCGCACCGCCGGCCACCGTCTTGCGCGGCAGCCGGGCCGCGATCCCGGCATGGAACTCGCGCTCCGGCTCGCCCTCGGCGAGCAGGTCGCCGCGGCGGATGTCGTCGTCCACGGTTCAGCACCCTCCCAGCCGCGTCCTCGATCCGCAATCCGGCCTTGTTTCCGGAGTGCCGAACTTCTATGTTTTCGGTGTGCCGAAAACTCTTGCCGCCCTGCTGGTCCTGGCCCTCGGCTTCCTGCCCGGGTGCTCGGCGAGCAAGGCCTCGAGCAACGACAAGCCGCTCGTGCTGACCACGTTCACCGTGCTCGCCGACATCGCGCGGAACGTCGCCGGCGACCATCTCGCGGTCGAGTCGATCACCAAGGTGGGCGCCGAGATCCACGGCTACGAGCCGACCCCCGGCGACATCCGGAAGGCCGCGGACGCCGACCTGATCCTGGACAACGGCCTCAACCTGGAGCTGTGGTTCGAGCAGTTCGTCGAGTCGGTCGACGTACCGCACAAGGTCGTCTCCGAGCGGGTCGAGCCGATGGACATCACCGAGGACTCGTACGCCGGCAAGCCGAACCCGCACGCGTGGATGAGCCCGAAGAACGTCCAGCTCTACGTGGACGCCATGGTCGACGCGTTCTCCGGGCTCGATCCGGCGCACGCGAGCGACTTCGCCGCGAACGGGATGGCCTACCGGGCCGCGCTGCAGAAGGTGCAGGACGAGCTGATGAGGAACCTGGCGGCGGTGCCGAAGAAGCAGCGCGCGCTGGTCAGCTGCGAGGGCGCGTTCTCGTACCTCGCACGCGACGCCGGGCTGACCGAGAAGTACCTCTGGCCGGTCAACGCCGAGCAGCAGGCGACCCCGCAGCAGATCGCGGCCGCGACCGAGTTCGTCAAGGCCAACGACGTTCCCGCGGTGTTCTGCGAGTCGACCGTGTCGGACAAGGCGATGCGTCAGGTCGCCACCGGCACCGGCGCCGAGTTCGGCGGCACGCTGTACGTCGACTCGCTGTCGGCGGCCGACGGCCCGGTGCCGACGTACCTGGACCTGATCCGGTACGACGCCGACACGATCGTCCGCGGGCTCACCGGAGACACCCCATGACCGCGGTCGAGGTCGAGAACGTCGTCGCCCGGTACGGCGACGTCCTCGCGCTGGACGGGGTGTCGCTGACCGTCGAACCGGGCCGGGTGACCGGCCTGATCGGCATGAACGGTTCCGGGAAGACCACGCTGTTCAAGGCGATCATGGGAATGATCCGGCCCGACCAGGGTACCGTCCGGCTGGACGGGATCGATCCCGCGGTGGCGCGCAGGCGCGGCCGGGTCGGCTACGTCCCGCAGAACGAGGACGTCGACTGGACCTTCCCGGTGTCGGTACACGACGTGGTGATGATGGGCCGGTACGGGCGCCAGGGATTCACCCGCCGGCCGCGGGCCGCCGACCACGCGGCGGTGGCCGAGGCGCTCGAGCGGGTCGCGCTGACCGAGTACGCCGACCGGCAGATCGGCCGGCTGTCCGGCGGCCAGAGGAAGCGCGCGTTCGTTGCCCGCGGCATCGCGCAAGAAGCGCAGATCCTGTTGCTGGACGAGCCGTTCGCCGGGGTGGACAAGCGGTCCGAGGCGACGATCGTCGGCCTGCTCCGGGAGTTGGCCGCCGACGGCCGGGCAGTTCTGGTGTCGACGCACGACTTGCACGCACTGCCGCAACTGGCTGACGAGGCGGTTCTGCTGCTGCGGCGGGTGCTGTTCCACGGGTCGGTCGCCGAGGCGTTGCGGCCGGCGAACCTGGCCCGCGCCTTCGGTCTCGACGTACTCGAGCAGGAGGGCGCGGCATGACCCCGCTCGACTATCTGCTGGAGCCGCTGCAGTACGACTTCATGGTCCGCGCGCTCGTCACCACCGTATTCGCGGCGGTCGTGTGCGCGGTGCTGTCGTGCTGGCTCGTCCTGCTCGGCTGGTCGTTGATGGGCGACGCGGTGTCCCACGCCGTACTGCCCGGTGTCGTGATCGCCTACATCCTGGGGGCGCCGTTCGCCCTCGGCGCGGTGGTGTTCGGGTTCCTCGCGGTCGCGCTGATCGGGGTGGTGCGCGACACCAGCAGGGTGAAGGAGGACGCGGCGATCGGGATCGTGTTCACCACGCTGTTCGCCTTCGGGCTCGTGCTCGTGTCCGTCACGCCGAGCCAGACCGACCTGAACCACATCATCTTCGGCAACATCCTCGGCGTCTCCGCGACGGACCTGATCCAGATCGGCGTACTGGCCGCGGTCGCCCTCGTCGTGCTCGTGCTCAAGCGCCGCGACCTGACGCTGTACGCGTTCGACCCGATCCACGCCCACGCGATCGGCCTGTCGCCACGCCGGCTCGGTGCGCTGCTGCTCGGCATGCTCGCGTTGACCGCGGTCGTGGCCCTCCAGGTCGTCGGCGTGATTCTCGTGGTCGCGATGCTGATCATCCCGGGCGCGACGGCGTACCTGCTGACGGATCGGTCCGGCCGGATGCTGGTGATCGCACCGGTCGTCTCCGCCGTATGCTCGGTCCTGGGCATCTACCTCAGCTATTGGCTGGACGCCGCTTCCGGCGGGCTCGTCGTCGTGGTCCAGGGCGTCGCGTTCGCCTTGGTGTACCTGTTCAGCCCGCGCCACGGGGTGCTCGGCAGGCATCTGACAGCCAGTCGCCGGCGGGCGGCCGCGGTGGGATGAGCGGAGAGGCACGATGGAATCCAGAGTCGTCGAGAACTACCTCAAGGCCGTCTTCAACGCCCGGGAGTGGTCCGACGAGGCGGTCACCGTCGGCGGCCTCGCCTCCCGGCTCGGCCTGTCGCCGTCGGCGGTGTCCGAGTCGGTCCGCAAGCTCACCGAGCGCGGACTGCTCTCGCACGCCCGGTACGGCGCCATCGACCTGACCCCCGAGGGCCGGCGGATCGCGCTCGCCATGGTGCGCAAGCACCGGCTGATCGAGACCTTCCTGGTCCAGTACCTCGGCTACACCTGGGACGAGGTGCACGAGGAGGCCGAGATCCTCGAACACGCCGTCTCCGACACCTTCGTCGACCGGCTGGCCGTCCGCCTCGGCGAACCCGATCACGACCCGCACGGCGACCCGATCCCGCGCGCCGACGGCACCCTGCCGGCCGACGACCAGTTCCGGCTGGACACCGTCGGCGAAGGCGTCCGGGCCCGCGTCGCGCGGGTCTCCGACAGCGATCCCGAGCTCCTCCGGCAGCTCGACCAGCTCGGCATCACCATCGGCACCACGCTCACCGTCAACGGTCGCGACGACGCCACCATCGACGTCGAGCACGACGGCACGTCCGTCGCCCTGGGCCTCACGGCCGCGTACGCCATCCGGGTCATCCCCAAGCCGTGATGCTGCGCGGACGTTCGGAGAAGGGGCACTGGTTCGGCACGGTCGTCGACGCGCCGGACCCGCAGGCACTCGGCATGTTCTACCACCGAGTACTGGGTTGGCGGATCCACAAGAACGAGCCGAACGAGTTCGTCCTCGCGGTGCCGGGCAACTCCGAGACCTACCTGTCCTTCCAGCCGCAGCGGTCGGCTCCATGGGTCCGGCGGACGTGGCCGGCGGCCGAGGGCCGGCAGCAGATGATGATGCACCTGGACATCGAGGTGGGCAGCCTCGATGTCGCTGTCGAGCGCGCACTCGAACTGGGGGCGACCCTGGCCGACTTCCAGCCGCAGAACGACGTCCGCGTCCTGCTGGACCCGGCCCTGCAGCCCGAGTCGCGCCACCATCCCGGCCATCTCCGGGTACGCGCAGAACCCACCTCGCCCCGCGCCATGTCCCTCCTCGACCACCCCTAGACCCCACCGTTCGGGCCGGAGCCGCTGGTAAGGGCGTCGGTCGACCGGTGTGCGGCGGCGTGGAGAACGGTGCGGGCGGCGGCGATGGCCGGGTGGCCGGCGGTGCCTCGGCGGTAGGCGAGGTGGGTTCTGCGGCGGATCGGCAGCGGAGTCAGTACGACCGCCTCGGGTGGTGCGGCCGCGCCCAGGTCAGGGACGAAGGCGACTCCTTGGCCGGCCGCGACCAACGCGAGTACGGCGCCGAAGTCGTCGGCGTGGTGGCGGATGCGTGGCATGAACCCGGCGGCCTCGCAGGCCCTGATCGTCATCGCGTGACACAGCGTCCCCGGCGTACCGGCGATCCAGGACGCGTCGCGCCGGTGGGTGAGCGGCTCGGCGGTGAGAGCGGCCAGGTGGACGATCTCATCCAGCAACGGCTCGGTCTGCAGGCCCTGGTCGGAGGCGATCGGCACGTAGTCGTACTCCTGGATCAGCGCAATGTCGAGGCTCTCGTCCCGGAGAGCGTCGGGCACCGCCGCCGGGTCCAGTTCGATGACCGTCAGGTCCAGGGTGGGATGGTC
>NZ_SMKR01000232.1 GCF_004348725.1 Kribbella turkmenica | reverse complement strand
GACGGTCAGCATCGGGTCGGGGCTGCGCCGGTTGACCACCTGCCCCGGGTCGGCGATGACCTCGAGCAGCACCTCGGCGGCCTGCCGGCCGAAGTCGAAGGTGTCCCGGGACAGCGCGGTCAGTGCCGGGTGCATCAGCTGGGTCAGGATCGAGTCGTCGAAGGCGACGATCGACAGGTCGCTCGGCACCGAGACGCCCATCTCCATCGCGACCCCGAGCCCGGCCACCGCCATCACGTCGCTGTCGTAGACGATCGCGGTCGGCCGCTGCGCCTGGGACAGCAGTTTGCGGGTGATCGCGGCGCCCTCCGCGTCACTGAAGTCGGTGGTCAGCGACGGCGCGTCGACCAGTCCCAGCCGGGGTGCGGCGTCCCGGACGGCCCGGATCCGGCGCTGGGTGTGCTGGAAGTTCGGCGTACCGGCGACGTGCGCGATCCGGCGGTGACCGAGGGCGGCCAGGTACTCCACGATCGACAGCATCGCCTCGCGGTCGTCCGCCCAGACCGACGGCAGCGCGCCCTTGCCGCCGCGGCCGCCGATGACCACGGCGGGCAGCTCGAGCGCCTTGAGTTCGTCGATCCGGGGGTCCTTGACGGTCAGGTCGACCAGGATCACGCCGTCGACCCGGTGCTCCGAGGTCCAGCGCCGGTACACCTCGATCTCGGCAGCGGTGTCCTCGACGATCAGCAGTTGCAGCGAGATCGACTCCGCGGACAGCCCGGACTGCACGCCGGACAGCAGGTGGGCGAAGAACGGTTCCACGCCGAGCGTGCGGGCCGGCCGGGCGATCACCATGCCCACCGAGTCCACCCGGGAGGCGCCGAGCGCGCGGGCCGCACTGTGCGGCCGCCAGCTCATCTGCTCGGCGATCCGCAGGATCCGCTCCCGGGTCGCGTCGCTCACCCCGGGGCGCCCGTTCAGCGCGAACGACACCGCACCCTTGGACACCCCGGCCCGGTGCGCGATGTCCGCGATCGTCGGTCTCGCCACGTGCCACCTCCCTCGCCCTTGACAGCGGATTCTACGATCCCGGATAGTGCAGGAGCTATACCGGTTTATCAACCCAGGAGATTCCATGCGTAGACGTCGTCCGGCAGTGGTGGCAGTTCTGGCCGCCGCGGCTCTCACCCTTGCTGGTTGCGGCCTCGGTTCGGCCGAGGATCCTGGCAGCGGCGCCACGCCGACCGTCGACGCCGACGCGCAGGTGACCGGTGAGGTCAGCTTCCAGACCTGGGCGCTGAAGCCGAAGTTCACCACGTACGTCGAGGGCGTGATCAAGGCGTTCGAGGCGAAGTACCCGGGCACCAAGGTCACCTGGCTGGACCAGCCGGGCGACGGCTACGACAAGAAGGTGCTCAGCCAGGCGTCCGCGGGTCAGCTGCCCGACGTCACCAACCTGCCGCCGGACTTCGCCCTGTCGCTGGCCAAGCAGAACATGCTGCTCGACGTCGGCGCCGCCGACCCCAAGATCAACGAGGAGTACGTCGAGGGCGGCGTGCAGGCGTACCAGTACCAGGGGATGACCGGCACCTTCGGCTACCCGTGGTACCTGAACACCGACGTCGACTACTGGAACGCGGAGAAGTTCGCCGCGGCCGGGCTCGACGTGAAGAACCCGCCGAAGACCTTCGACGAACTGCTCGCGGCCGCGAAGGTGATGCACGACAAGACCGGCGGCAGGGAGTACCTGATGAGCCGGCTGCCCGGCATCGGCGACTTCACCAACGCCGGCGTGAAGATCCTCTCCGACGACGGCACGAAGTTCGTCTTCAACACCCCGGAGGCGGCCGCGCTGCTGGACAAGTACCGCGACGCCTACAAGGCCGGGTACCTGCCGCGCGACATCCTCACCCAGGAGTACCTGGGCAACTCCAAGCTCTTCACCCAGAGCAAGGTCGCCTGGACCACCGGCGGCGGCAACGCCATCCAGGACTTCGTCAAGGACAACCCGTCGCTGAAGGGGAAGATCGTCCCGTCGCCCGCGCTCGACACCCCGCCGCTGTACGTGCAGGGCCTGTCGGTGTCGGCCAAGACCAAGAACCAGGCGGCCGCGATCGCGCTGGCCCGGTTCGTCACCAACGCCGAGAACCAGGCCGCGTTCGCCAAGATCGTCAACATCTTCCCGTCCACCAAGGCGTCCGCCGGCGACCCGTACTTCTCCAAGAGTGACGGCACGCCGGAGAGTGACGCGAAGGTGCTCGCGTTCGAGTCGCTGTCCAAGGCCAAGGTGCTGCAGCCGCCGGTGATCAGCGGTGCCACCAACGACTTCATCGGCCAGCAGATCTCGCTCGCGATCTCCGGCAAGATCTCGTCCCAGCAGGCCCTCGACGCCGCGGTGGCGAAGGCCAACCAGTTGCTCACCCAGTGATGCGGTACCAGCGCTGGTTCACCCCGTGGGTGCTGGTGATCCCGGCACTCACGTGGTTGCTGGTCTTCAACCTCTGGCCGTCGGTCAACACCGTCATCCTCTCGTTCACCAACGCCAAGCCGCTCGGTGGCGGGACGTTCGTGGGGCTGAGGAACTTCGAGACGCTGCTGCAGGACGAGCAGTTGCGGTGGGCGCTGCTGAACAGCGTCATCTACATGGTGGTCTGCCTGCCGTTCCTGACCGTCCTGCCGCTGCTGCTCGCCGTCCTGGTCGAGAAGAAGCTGCCCGGGATCACGTTCTTCCGGACCGCGTTCTACACCCCGGTGGTCGCCTCGGCGGTGGTGGTCGCCCTGATTTGGCAGTGGATCCTGGACGACCGCGGCCTGGTCAACGGCCTGGCCGAGAAGCTCGGTGTGATCTCCGGGCCGCTCCCGTTCCTCAGTGACCAGTGGCTGCTGCTGTTCAGCGCGATCAGCCTGACGATCTGGAAGGGGCTCGGGTACTACATGATCATCTACCTGGCCGCCCTGGGGAACGTCGGCCGCGACCTGCACGAGGCCGCCGCCGTGGACGGGGCCGGGCCGCTGCGGCGGTTCGTGCACATCACCGTGCCAGGCGTGCGCGGGACGATGATCCTGATCTCGATCCTGATCTCGGTGTCGGCGCTGCGGGTGTTCTCCGAGCTGTTCATCCTCACCGGCGGCAAGGGTGGTCCGGGTGGCCGGGACAACTCGGTCGTCATGCTGATCCAGCAGTACAGCCAGGGATTCGAGGGCAACCTCGGGTACGCGTCGGCGCTGTCGATCGTGCTTTTCTTCGTCACCGTCGTACCGATGCTGATCCTGGCCCGTCTCAACCGCCGGGGAGCCGAAGCATGAGCGAGCGAAGCGAATTCATCATCAAGCACAGAGCGTCTCGTGTCTCATCCGCGCCCGGAGCGAAGCGAGGACGTGGATGAGCGTCGTGACCGATCCGGCCCGGCCGGCCGTCGTGGAGGCACCGGGTACGCCGCCCGCCCGCCGGCGCGGCTCCTTCGGCTTCAACACCGTCTCCACGCGGGAGAAGGTGGTCCGGTACGTGCTGCTGATGTTCGTCCTGCTGATCACGATCGGGCCGTTCCTGTGGCAGCTGTCCACCTCGCTCAAGGGTTCCGGCGAGGACATCTACACCCGGATCCCGCGATTGCTGCCGGCCCAGCCGACGTTCGAGCACTACGGCGCGGTCGCCGACACCATCCCGGTCTGGGACTACGCGAAGAACTCGCTCGTGGTCGCCGTACTGGTTGTCGGCGGCAACGTCATCGGGGCGTCCCTGGCCGGGTTCGCGCTCTCCCGGTTGCAGTTCCGCGGGCGCCGGCTGGTGCTCGGCCTGTTCCTGGCGACGCTGGTGCTGCCGGGTGAGGTCACGATCATCTCGCAGTACGTGACGGTGCGGGAGTTCGGCCTGGCGAACACGCTGTTCGGGGTCGCGCTGCCGGGCATGATCGGCGCGCTGAACGTGCTGCTGATGTACAACGCGTTCCGGTCACTGCCGGTCGAGGTCGACCACGCCGCGATCGTGGACGGCGCGAACGCGTGGCAGCGGTTCGTGTACATCGGGCTGCCGTCGGTCCGCGGGACGATCAGCGTGGTCGCGATCTTCGCGTTCATCGGGGCCTGGGACGACTTCCTCTGGCCGCTGATCGTGCTCACCGACCCGGACAAGTACACGCTGACCGTCGGGCTGCAGTACCTGTCCGGGACGTTCAGCAACAATCCCCGCCTGATCGCGGCGGGCACGATGATCGCCTTCATCCCGATCGTGATCGTGTTCGCGACCCTGCAACGGTTCTTCTTCAAGGGCGTCGAGGAAGGTGCGGTCAAGGGCTAGTCCCTCCCACGCGTGCCCCGGCCGAGTTGTCGAAGGGGGACGTTGCACACACCGTCGGGGGCTTGGACACGTTATTACCTGTCCGAGCCCCCGATGTGCTGTCCACGGCCCCCGCTGGCAACCGCATCGCGATCACGACCACCTATTGACTTTCGATAGATGACGACCGATAGTCGATGCATGAACATGGTGAACCGGGTCGTCGTACCGCTGCGGGTGCTGCTGGTCATGTTGTTCGCGGGACTCGTGGTGGCGCAGGTGATGAGTATGCCGGGACAGTTCGCGTACATGGCGGAGGAGGAGCCCGACCTGGCGTACCTGCGCTGGCCGCTGACGATCTGGTCCATCCTCGAACTGCTCTCGATCCAGGTGGTCATCGTCTGCACCTGGAAACTGCTCACCCTGGTCGCCTCCGACCGCATCTTCAGCGAGGACTCGCTGCCCTGGGTCGACGCGATCATCTGGGCGCTCGGTATCGGCTGGGTGCTGTTCTTCGGCGTCTTCCTGTACCTCGGCTTCCTGGCCAACGACCCCGGGCTGCCGATCCTGATGTTCGGGATGGTGCTGGTCGGCGGCGTACTCGTGCTCCTGATGGTGGTCATGCGTGCCCTGCTCCGGCAGGCCACTACGCTGCGGACCGACATGGAAGCGGTGATCTGATGCCCATCGTGGTGCGCATCGACGTCGAGCTCGCGAAGCGCAAGATGGGCGTCGGCGAGTTCGCCGAGAAGGTCGGCCTCACCCCGGCGAACGTCGCCGTCCTCAAGAACGGGCGCGCCAAGGCCGTCCGCTTCAGCACCCTCGAAGCCATGTGCCGAGTCCTGGAATGCCAGCCGGGTGACCTCCTCGAGTTCGTCGACGACGAAGCACTCCCCGCCGGCACCCACGACACCCGCTCCGCCTGATCCGCTTATAGGTTGGGTGAGTGGCGACGTACGAGGACCTGCCTGCGGAGCTGACGACCGAGCGGCTGCGGATGCGGCGTTGGCTGCCCTCGGACGCCGCGGAGTACCGCGGGTTGTGGATCGAGCGGGATCCACGGGCCTTGCGGCGGATCGACGCGGAGGGGCGTCCGACGGTCGATGACATCCGTGGGTGGCTCGCCGGCAACCCGCTGGCGGCAGCGCCCGGACTGGGGTTGCTGCCGATCGAGCGGCGAGACACGGGGGAGTTCATCGGGTACTGCGGACTGACCGTCGGCCAGGCGTCGTTCGACGAACCCGAGCTCGCGTACGAGCTCGCGCGGCGAGCTCACGGTCACGGCTACGCCACCGAGGCCGCACGTGCGGTCGTCGAAGCTGCGGCCCGGACGGGTCGGCGGCGGCTGTGGGCGACCGTGCGGGCATGGAACGCGCCGTCGTTCCGTGTGCTGGACAAGCTCGGGTTCCACCGGAGCGGGCGCGTGACCGAGGACGCCGAACGCGGCGATTCGATCTGGATGACGCGGGTCCTCGATCGCGACCGGTAGCTCGTCGCCGCGGCCGCCGGCCCAGCCCGCGCCGGAGAACTACCTCCGGGCCGCGGACGGGTGGACGGCGCCGGTGTACTTCTCGCCGGGGCCCTGGCCTGGCTCGTCGGGGATGGTGGCGGACTCCTTGAAGGCGAGTTGGAGGGAGCGGAGCCCGTCGCGCAGCGGAGCGGCGTGGTGGTGGCCGAGGGAGGCGGCGGATGCGTCGAGCAGGCCGGCGAGGGCATCGATGAGGGAGCGGGCCTCGTCCAGGTCCTTGTGCTCGGGGAGGTCCTCGGCGAGGCCGAGGTTCACCGCGGCGGCGCTCATCAGGTGCAGCGCGGCGGTCGAGATGATCTCCACGCTGGGTACGTCGGCGATGTCGCGGGACACCGTGGACATCGGGTCCGGCCGCCCGCCCTCGGTAGCCCCCGGGGCGGGCTCGGACTGCGAAGTGGAGAGTTCGTCGGTCATGCTGCTACTCTTACACGGCGACCGACCTGGTCCGGTGGTGACCCCTGAGTGGAATACTCGCGGGAAGCCAGTGGTTCTGGTCTAAGCGGAGGGCCACCTCCCACCCAGTCGATGAACAGTCGGCGGGTCCCGGTCAGCCGAGGTCCCGGAGCGATCCGGGCGCCGAGGCGATGGTACGGCGTACCTCCCACAAGGGTTGGAGCGTCGTACATCTGGGAATTGGGCCTTCGTGTGATCGCACGAGGGCCTTCGTCGTTTCAGAGGTTTGACGACGCCGAGTGGTCCGCGGCGGTCGCGAGGTGGCACGAAAACGAGCACAACCCAGGAGGACCCATCACCATTGAACTGCGCGTCAACGAGCGCATCCGCGTTCCCGAGGTGCGACTGGTCGGACCGAACGGTGAGCAGGTAGGCATCGTCCGGATCGAGGACGCACTCCGGCTGGCACAGGAGGCCGATCTCGACCTGGTCGAGGTCGCGGCGACCGCCCGGCCTCCGGTCTGCAAGCTGATGGATTTCGGCAAGTACAAGTACGAGACCGCGCAGAAGGCGCGCGAGTCCCGCCGGAACCAGACCAACACGGTCATCAAAGAGATGAAGCTGCGGCCGAAGATCGACCCGCACGACTACGAGACCAAGAAGGGTCACGTCGTCCGGTTCCTGCGTGCCGGGGACAAGGTCAAGATCACCATCATGTTCCGTGGTCGTGAGCAGTCCCGGCCGGAGCTCGGCTTCCGGCTGCTGCAGCGGCTGGCCGAGGACGTGAGCGAGCTCGGCTTCGTCGAGTCCTCGCCGCGGCAGGACGGCCGGAACATGATCATGGTGCTCGGACCGCACAAGAAGAAGTCCGAGGCGCGCGTGGACGTGGAGGCCGAGAAGGCGAAGAAGCAGGCCGAGCGTGAGGCCGAACAGCAGGCGGAGCGCGCCGAGCGTGCCGAGCAGGCTCAGGCTCACGAGGCCGAGCGCGCCGCCGGCTCCACGAAGAAGCCGAAGGGTCCGGCAGACAACCTCGACCCGGAGTGACGAACCGCTCCGGCCCACGAGGCCGGAGCACCCGTCAACCGAAGATCGAGTCAACGAAACAATCAGGAGCACAACAGCCATGCCGAAGATGAAGACCCACTCGGGGATGAAGAAGCGCGTCCGGGTGACGGGCTCGGGCAAGATCCGTCGCGAGCAGACCGGGAAGCGCCACCTCGCCGAGGCGAAGCCGACCAAGCGCAAGCGGCGCCTGTCCGGCACCGTCGAGGTCGCGCCGTCGCACGTGAAGAAGGCCAAGAAGCTTCTCGGCATCTGAGCACCACTTCCCCCGAACACCCCCGCCGAGTGGGCATCAATCTCTCTCCGGCGCAGAAATACAAGGAGTAACACCTCATGGCACGCGTGAAGCGGGCAGTCAACGCCCACAAGAAGCGCCGGGTCGTACTCGAGCAGGCCAGCGGCTACCGCGGCCAGCGCTCGCGGCTGTACCGCAAGGCCAAGGAGCAGGTCACCCACTCGCTCGTCTACGCCTACCGGGACCGCAAGGCGCGCAAGGGCGACTTCCGCAAGCTGTGGATCCAGCGGATCAACGCCGCGGTCCGGGCCGAGGACCTGACCTACAACCGGTTCATCCAGGGTCTGCGGCTGGCCGAGGTCGAGGTCGACCGGAAGATCCTCGCCGACCTGGCCGTGAACGACCCGGCCGCGTTCTCCGCGCTGGTCCAGGTCGCGAAGGCGGCGCTGCCGGCCGACGTGAACGCTCCCAAGAGCGACGCCGCGGCCTGAGCCGTATCTTCAAGTAGCACTCGAAGTGGCGAGCCCTGGCCTGCTGACCGCACAGTCCGTGCGGATCAAACAGGCCCGGCGGCTCGCCACTCGTGCGTTCCGGCGCAAGACGCGCCGCTTCCTGGTCGAGGGCCCACAGGCCGTCCGGGAAGCTCTCGAGCACCGCGAGCTCGTCCTCGAGGTGTACGCCGAACCCGACGTCGCCACCCGGCACCGCGATCTCCGCGACCTGGCTCGTGCCGCCGGCGTGCTGTGGCTCGAGGTCAACCGGGCCGCGATCGAGGCGGTCAGCGAGACCGTGACCTCCCAGGGCGTCGTCGCGGTGTGCTCACTCGTCGACGTCCCGCTGGACGACTCGGTACGGCGGACGGCCCGGCTGGTCGCGGTCGGCGTACAGGTCCGTGACCCGGGCAACGCCGGCACCCTGATCCGTACGGCGGACGCCGTCGGAGCGGACGCGGTCGTGCTGTCGTCGGAGTCCGTCGACCCGCACAACCCGAAGGCGGTCCGCGCCAGCGTGGGCAGTGTCTTCCACGTCCCGATCACCGTCGACGTGGATGTGCCCGCGGCGGCCAAGTCGTGGCGCGACCAGGGTCTGCAGGTCCTCGCGGCGGACGGCTACGGATCCACCGACCTGGACACCTGTATCGACGACGGCACGCTTGCCAAGCCCACGGTGTGGCTGTTCGGCAACGAGGCGCACGGGCTGCCGGACGGTTACGACGCGATCGTCGATCGTTCGGTGAAGGTCCCGATCTACGGCCGCGCCGAGTCCCTCAACCTGGCCACTGCGGCCGCCGTCTGCCTCTACGCCTCGGCGCGTGAGCAACGCCGATGACGGGGTGGCCGGTCGACTCCCGCGACGGTTCCGGCGAGGGAACCCGCACACGGAGATCGGACTGAGCCGGCCCGGCCGGCGCCCGCAGGCTGTGGCCGAACAGCATCGCGGCGAGGTCCGCCCGCCCCAGCGCTCGCGGCACGCCGAGGCGGGCGGAGTCCGTGCCGACGATCCTGGACCCACCGGCTTTACGACCACCACCCGCCGCCCACCCGCCGGATACCCGCCGGATGCTTGTGGACAGCCGATTCACGCTCTTGGGGTTGTGGTTC
>NZ_SMKR01000231.1 GCF_004348725.1 Kribbella turkmenica | reverse complement strand
CTCCCTCGCCGCCGCCCTGATCGAACTGCTAGCCCCGCCAACCCCGAGGAGGGGGGTGTGACCGCACTGGACCTGCCGGTCCGGACTCATCCGGACGAACGCCGCCAGAGCCAACAAGGCGGCGACCGGTTACGCCGCCGGCGACGCCGGGAGTACGGGCTGTTCGCCCTGCTGGTGGCGCCCAACCTGCTGGTGATCGCGGTCTTCGCGTACTGGCCGATCATCTACAACGCCTTCCTCAGCCTGACCGACTGGAACATGATCGCGGCCCGGCCGACCTTCGTCGGGCTGGCGAACTACGGCCGGACGCTGACGGACCCGGCGTTCCACAAGACCCTGTGGATCACCGTCGTCTTCACCGGCTTCATCGTGGCCGTCAGCCTGCTCTTCGGCCTGGCGCTCGCGTTCCTGTTCAACCTGCCGCTGAAGGGCCGCGGCGCGGTCCGGACGATCGCGTTCGCCCCGCACATCCTGTCCGGGGCGGCGGTCGCGACCATCTGGCTGTTCATCTTCGACCCCGGCTACGGCCTGATGCGGGCGGTGATCGACCCCTTCGGCGCCGAACCGCCGGACTGGATGAACAACTCCGACTGGGCACTGCCCGGCCTGATCATCGTCTACCTGTGGAAGAACGTCGGGTTCGCCGCGCTGATCTACCTGGCCGGTCTGCAGGGCTTGCCGAAGGAGCTCGACGAGGCGGCGGCGATCGACGGTGCCTCGACCTGGACCCGGCTCCGCGCGATCAAACTCCCGTTGCTCGCGCCGATCACCTTCTTTCTGCTGATCACCACGGTGATCGGCACGTTCCAGGCGTTCGACGTGATCGCGGTGATGACCGGTGGAGGCCCTGGTGACGCCACCACGACGCTCAGCTGGTCGATCTACAACGAAGGCTTCCAGGCGTTCAACGCCGGCCGGGCGGCGACGCTGTCGATCATCATGTTCGTCATCCTGCTGCTCGTCACCACGGTGCAGGCCCGGGTGATGGAGAGGCGGGTGCACTACCGATGAAGGTGCGTGCGATCCAGTACGTCGTACTGATCGGGGTGGCGGCCGTCTTCCTCGGGCCGTTGTACTGGCTGCTGTCGACGGCGTTCAAGCAGCCGACCCAGATCTACCAGTGGCCGCCGGCGTGGTGGCCGGACCTGACCTGGGAGAACTTCGGCCTGGCCTGGAAGGCGGCGCCGTTCGACCGGTTCTTCCTGAACTCCACGGTGATCACGGTGGCCGGGACCCTGCTGAAGGTGGCCAACGCCGTGCTGACGGCGTACGCCTTCGCCTATCTGCGGTTCCCGTTCAAGAAGGTGCTGTTCTTCCTGGTGCTCGGCGCGATGATGGTGCCCGGCCACGTCACGCTGCTGCCGAACTACCTGACGGTGGCGACCCTCGGCTGGATCAACACCTACGCGGGGCTGATCATCCCGGGCATCGGCTCGGCGTTCGCGACCTTCCTGATGCGCCAGCACTTCCTCACCCTGCCGTCCGAGGTGACGGATGCGGCCGCGGTCGACGGCGCCGGGCACCTGCGGACGCTGTGGCGGGTCGTGCTGCCGATGTCGCGGCCGATGCTGATCACGGTCGTGGTGATCACCGCGGTGGAGGAGTGGAACAACTTCGTCTGGCCGCTGATCGTCACCAACACCGCCTCGATGCGGACGCTGCCCGTCGGACTGCTGATCCTGAAGGACGAGGAGGGGCTGGCGAACTGGGGCACGATCATGGCCGGCGCGCTGCTCGTGCTCGCGCCGATGCTGCTGATCTTCCTGATCGCCCAGCGCTACATCGTCGGCGGAATCACCCAAGGAGCGTTGAAGGGATGAGCACGATCAATCGCCGGCTGTTCCTGGGCCTGGCGGCCGGAGCGACCGTGGCCGGCTGCGGCTACCGCTCGGTCGACGCGGAGTACTCCCAGCCCGCCGGAGCCGTGCCGAAGGAGTACGCGAACCGCGTCCGGGTGGTGTTCTGGTCGCCGTACGGCGGGGTGAACGGCAAGGCGGTCGACAAACTCGTTGCCAAGTTCAACGATTCTCAGCAGGACGTGTACGTCGAGGTCCAGTTCCAGGGCAGCTACGACGATGTCGCCCAGAAGGTCGCGGCCGCACTGGTCGCCAAACAGGCGCCGGACCTCGCCGTGCTGTCCGACGTCACCTGGGAACGGTTCTTCCTGAACGACGCCCTCGAACCGCTGAACGGCTACTTCACCGACGGCTTCGGCCCGGCCGTCTACCAGGAGAAGCTCTTCGGCGAGTACGTCGTCAAGGGGCAGAGCTGGTGCGTCCCGTTCGCCCGGAGCACACCGATCCTGTATTACAACCGCGAGGCGTTCGAGAAGGCCGGACTGCCGGACCGGGCGCCGCGAACCTGGACCGAACTGCGGTCCTGGGGACCGGAGCTCGCCAAGGTGCGGTCGGGCGGGCGGTCGCTGCGGACGATCGCGTTCGCGAAGATCGACGGCGACTGGCAGTTCCAGGGGAACGTGTGGCAGTTCGGCGGTGCGTACTCCGACGGCCTGGACGTCACCATCGACGAGGCCGGTGCGGTCGCCGCCGGCGAGTGGCAGCGGGAGATGGTGCACGACAAGGGGATGGCCTACATGGCCAGCAGCCCGAGCACCGACTTCGCCAACGGGCTGGTCGCGGTCGTCCAGGAGTCGACCGGCGGCCTGAAGAGCATCACCGGCAAGGCGAAGTTCGACGTCGGCGCCGGGTTCATCCCGTCCGAGGTCGCCGCCGGGATCGCCACCGGCGGCGGCGGGATCGGCATGCTGCGCAACATCTCCACCGAGCGCAAGCAGGCCGCGGCCACGTTCCTCGCCTTCCTCGCCCGGCCGGAGAACTCGGCCTGGTGGACCACCGAGACCGGTTACCTGCCGGTGGTGAACGCGGCCCGCGAGGATCCCGCGCTGAAGAACCTGATCGCCGAGAATCCGAACTACGGTGTCGCGATCGCCCAGCTGGCGAACGCGCGGCAGCAGGACGCGATCCGGCTGTACGGCCGCAACGCCAACGTCAACATCTACACCGGTCTGCAGCAGATCTACGCCGACAATGCGGCACCCCAGGAGGTGTTCGGGTCGGTCGCGCGCCGGCTCGAGGCGATCGGCGACGAAGTCCGGCGACTCTACGAGGAGAAGGTCCTGTGATCATCACCGGCCACCGCGGTGCGCTCGGGACCGAACCGGAGAACACCGCGCGGTCGTTCCGCCGGGCCGTCGCCGACGGGTGCGACGAGATCGAGCTGGACCTCCGGGTCACCAGTGACGACGCACTCGTGGTGATGCACGACGCGACCGTCGACCGGACCACGTCCGGCACGGGGGAGGTCGCGTCGCTGGCGTTCGACGAGCTGCGGTCGCTGGACGCCGGGCTCGGCGAAGTCGTCCCGACGTGGGCCGAGACGGTGGCGGCGATCGACGTACGGCTCCAGGCCGAGGTGAAGGCTCCGCGCGCCGTACCGCTGCTGGTGGAGTCGTTGCAGGCGGATCCGTCGCTGGCCGCGCGCACGATGGTGACGTCCTCGCACGCCGACATCCTGCTCGCCGTCCGGCGGGCGATGCCGTCGGCGAACACCGGCCTGATCTTCGGCCGGACGCCGGCGATCGCCGACGTCCTCGCGCTGACCCGCGCGGCCGAGGCCGGTACGGCGCTCTGCGGTATCGCCGGCCTGGAGCCGGAGGGTGTGAAGGAGCTCCACGCCGCGGGCCTCGACGTCACCGCCTGGCCCGTCCCCGACCAGGCCACCCTGGAGCGCGCCGTCGAGCTCGATGTCGACGGCATCACCACGGACAACCCGCATCTCCTCCAACCACCCCGCTAGCCCACCCCCCGGCGCCCTGTGGTGAGCGACTTTGTGCGCCGTTCGAGTACGCCGGCGTTCGCCGGATGCAAATGTGGTGCACAAGGTGCCTCACGTCACACGTTCCAACGTCCGAATATGTTCTTCCGTGGAACATAAATGTGTGATTGCCTTGGCGCATGGGAATCAGCATCGGTGTAGTCGGCGCGGGTCAGTTCGCCCCGTCCTTCCTGCGGTTGTGGTCCGCGCATCCTGACGTGTCCGACGTCCGCCTGACCGACGTCGTACCGGAACGGACCGCGGAGATGGCGGCCAAACAAGGGATCACCCTGACCTACCAGTCGTTCGAGGAGATGCTCGCGTCCGACGTCGACGCGGTCGCGATCTTCACCCAGCGGTGGCTGCACGGTGAGATGGCGATCCGGGCGCTCGAGGCCGGCAAGCACGTGTACTCGACCGTTCCGATGGCCATCGAGGCCGACCAGATCGCCCGGATCATCGAGCTGGTCAAGGAGACCGGCCTGACCTACATGATGGGCGAGACCAGCTACTACTACCCGTCCTCGGTGTACTGCCGGCAGAAACTGGCCGACGGTGAGTTCGGCCGGGTCTTCTACGCCGAAGGCGACTACGTCCACGACATGGACCTCGGGTTCTACGCGGCCTACCAGTACTCCGGTGGCGACGACGGGAAGAAGACCGCGTCGTTCCCGCCGATGCTGTACCCGACGCACGCTGTCGGCAACGTGCTGTCGGTGACCGGTCAGCACGCCACTCACGTGTCCTGCATCGGCGTCCAGGACGACCGCGGCGACGGCGTCTTCGACAAGGAGATCAGCCAGTTCGGCAACGACTTCAGCAACGCCACTGCGCTGTTCAAGCTCGCCGACGGCGGCGTGATGCGGACCAACGAGATGCGCCGCGTCGGGTACCCGTCGCACATCCGTGAGTCCCGGCTGCGTGTCTTCGGCACCGAGGGCAGTTTCGAGCAGCTCGCGACCACCACGGTCTGGCAGACCAAGGAAGGCGTCGAGGACATCAGCCGGCTGATGGAGACCAAGCCGAGCGGTTCCCTCGAGGACGACGACCTAGCGAACGTCGACCCGGCCCTGCGGGACGCGTTCATGTCCGGGCTCTCCCCGGTTCACGACCGCGCCCGGCTGCCCGTCGAGTTCGCCGGCCTGCACAACGGGCACGAGGGTTCGCACCACTTCCTCGCGGACGACTTCGTCCGCGCGGTCGCGGACAAGACGCTCCCGCCGATCAACGCATGGGTCGCCGCGCGGTACACGCTGCCCGGGATCTACGCACACCAGTCCGCGCTGCAGGGCGGCGTACAGCTGGAGATTCCCGACCACGGGAACGCTCCCGTCTGAGCCTCCCGAACGGCGGGCCAGCCACCACTCGGTGGATCACACAAGAACTGGTGGGCTTGAACAGGTCATTTCCTGTGCAAGCCCACCAGTGGGTGGGGTAGGCCCCGTCGACGGGCGCTGCTGGTCAGGCGGCGGCTAGTTCGCGGGCCTTCTGGTGGAGGCGGTGGATCCGGGCCTCCATCGGGGGATGGGTGGAGAAGAGCGCCGAGACACCGCGGCCGCTCAGCGGGTTGGCGATCATCAGGTGGCTCTGGGTCGCCACACCGGACTCGGCCGGGAGCGGCAGAACTTCCGTACCGCGGCTGATCTTGGCCAACGCACTCGCGAGAGCCAGCGGGTCGCCCGTCAACTCGGCGCCGTCGTCGTCGGCGGCGTACTCCCGGCGGCGGCTGACCGCCAACTGGATGAGGCCGGCCGCGAACGGCGCGAGCAGCACCGTGAGCAGGGTGACCAGCGGGTTCGGGGCATCCTCGTCGTCGGACGAGCCGATCGGCAGGAAGATCGCCAGGTTGGCGAGCGTGGTCACGATCCCGGCCAGGCCGGCCGCGACGCTGGAGGTCAGGATGTCGCGGTTGTAGACGTGCGCGAGCTCGTGGCCGAGGACGGCCCGCAGCTCACGCCGGTTCAGGATCCGCAGGATGCCTTCGGTCACCGCGACCGCCGCGTGCTCCGGGTTCCGGCCGGTGGCGAACGCGTTCGGCTGCGCGACCGGGCTCAGGTAGATCCGCGGCATCGGCTGACCCGCGCGCTGGGCCAGCTCGGCGACCACGGCGTACAGCTCAGGCGCCTGCTGCGGGCTCACCGGACGGGCGGCCATCGACCGCAGCGCGAGCTTGTCGGAGTTGAAGTACAGGTAGGTGTTCAGGCCCAGCGACAGCACAGCCGCGATCAGCACACCCGTCGTACCGGCGAGGTAGCCGCCGACGACGATGATCAGGGCGGTCAGCAGGGCCAGCAGGGCAGCGGTCCTGACCGCGTTACCCGCGCGCCGAAGACCGGTCATCGGTTCATCACCCTCCATCGAGAAGAGCCTTTCGTACCGGAGAAACGTCACCGGCCAGGCCGGTATTCCTCGGCGGACCTCGGGGGTTCGTAGGATGCGGTATGGCGCTCGACCTGTTCGCGGAGCTGTCCGTCAGCGACTACCCCGGGGTGCTGGCCTGGTACGAGCAGCTGCTCGGCGGACCGCCGGTGATGTACCCGAACGACATCGAAGCCGTCTTCGAACTGGCCGAGCACCAGTACCTGGTCGTCGAGCATCGTCCGGACCACGCCGGCCATGGGCAGGTGACGATCTTCGGCGACGACTTCGACGAACGGATCGAGGCGATCACGGCGCGGGGGCTGGAGCCGGCCGAGAGGGAGACGTACGAGAACGGCGTGCGCAAGGTGATCTACCGGGACCCGGACGGGAACGAGATCGGGTTCGGTGGAGGGCCTGTGGAGTAGACCGGGGGAGTCCGTGGGGGGTTCGCCGCATGGCTCACGGCTCGTGGTCCGACCGGTAGCGGAAGAGATCCGGCAGAAAGTTCTCCAGGTTTCCGATCTCCTCGATGTGGTGCTTGATCCACGCGGTCAGCTTCGCCCGGTGGAACGCCTTCGCGTGCGCTAGCCGGTTCAGGACGACCCGGCCGAGAGGCGTGCTGTCGCCGATGGTCATCCGGGTCACGTACCTGGTCCCACCGCGTGCCGCCGTGAACTCGTTCTCCAGGCGGACGAGCGACGTACCCCATTTCCGGGACGAGATGATCGCGGCCTGGCTGTCGATCTGTTCTACGCCGACGCGGATGTCGATGAGTTGGTCGAGGTCGCGGCCGGGGGCTTCGGTGATGTGCAGCCGGGCCCCTGGTCCGACGGTGCCGTCGGTGCTCGGGCTGGTCACGTCGTACGCGATGTGGTCGAGCGGGTGCCAGACGAGGTAGCGGGGCCACTGTTGTCCGGCGTACCGCATGGTGCCGGAGACGTGGGCGTACCACCACGACAGCATCTCCGGGGTGATGTCGGAGAGCAGCGCGTGGCGGATGGTGACCACGGTCCGGCCGTCGCGGGCCGCGGTTCGGACCGCGGCCGAGTCGAGTGGGCGGAGTGGCCAGAGAACGGGACGCGGCGCAGGGAGGTCGGGTGCCGTCATTCCCTCCGCGTGCCCGCGCCCGGCAGTCCAAAACAACGGACCTACTCGTAGATCTTGCGCAGCCTCAGCGACATGGAGTTTTCGATGTGCTGGTTCATCGCGGCCTCGGCGGCGTCGGGGTCGCCCGAGCTGATCGCCTCGACCAGCGTGCGGTGCTCGGTCAGTACTTCGGGGCCGATGTCGCGGTCGTAGTGGAGCCGGAAGATGTGCAGGTGGCAGTGGGTGCGTTCGAACGCCAGCCGGACCTGTTCGCTGCCTGACAGCGACGCGATCAGCAGGTGGAACCGGCTGTCGTGCACCGTCAGCGACTTGTAGCCGGCGTAGTCGACCGAGGTCGGCTCGACCGCGGTCGCCAGCTCGGCCCCGAGCCGGGCGCGGCCGTCGTCGTCGATCAGTTCGGCCGCCCGGCGGGCCGCCCATGGCTCGAGCAGCCGGCGGAAGCGGTACAGGTCGTCGAACTCGGCCAAGGACAGCAGCGGCGTCGCGCGGTACCCCTTCAGCGGCTCCTTGAGCGCCAAGCCCTCGGACTCCAGCCGGGCCAGCGCCTCCCGGACGGGGGTCGACGACACCTGGAAGTCACGGGCGAGCCCGTCGATGGAGATTCGGGCGCCGGGGCGGATGACGTGGTCCATCAGCATCGTCTTGATCGCCTCGTACACGTCGTCGGCGAGCATCTGCCGCCGCAGCAGCCGCCGGTCCTGCGGCTCCACGGTCCCGGCTGTCGACTCCGTCATCGGCCCTCTCCGGATCCTGGTCGCGGCCTTGACCCGGCCGGTCGGTTTCGGCAGGGTGGCACTGGTAATCATGCATCATGCATGATTTGAGGTCAGAGAGCCAGAGAGGCACCGCATGCTGAGGTTCGACGAGGTCGGCGTACTGCCCGAACCCGAGGACAACGCGGCGATCTGTTCCCGCCGGCTGGCGGCCGGTACGTCGATCGACCTCGACGGGACCGTGGTCACGCTGCCGCACACGGTCCTCGAGGGGCACCGCTTCCTCGTCCGCCCGGTCCGCGCGGGTGAGGCGATCACGTCGTGGAACACCCCGTTCGCCCGGGCCTCCCGGGACCTGGTGCCGGGCGACTACGTCTGTACGCCGACCAGCCTGGCCGCCGTCGCCGCCCGCGGAGTCGAGGGTCTCCCGGACGAGCCGTCGGCCACCAACGAGCCGCTCGACCCGTACGAGCTGGACGAGTCCGCGCTGAACTTCGGCGCCCAGGTGACCAGCGTGGAGCAGCCGGGGACGTTCCTCGGTTATCCGCGTGAGCAGGGTGCGGCCGGGACGCGCAACCACGTGGTGATCATGGCGACCAGCTCGCGCAGCAGCGGGTTCGTCAGCGAGTTGGCCCGCCGCTTCGAGGGCGCGGCGGCCGGCGACGGCGTCGTACCGGTGGCGCACACCGAGGGCGGCGAGGACGCGGTCCCGAACAACCTGCACCTCCTGCTCGCCACCCTGGCCGGTTTCACGCTGAACCCGAACGTCGGCGCCGTCCTGATCGTCGACACCGAGGACGACGTGGTCTCGGGCCAGGCGATCAAGGACTTCATGACCGAGCGGGGCTATCCGACGATCAAGGTGCCGCACGCGTACTTCACCCGCCAGGCCGGGTTCGAGCAGGACCTGACGACCGCCGGCGCGCTCATCGAGCCGTGGTTGCCGATCGTCGACAATCAGACGCGTACCGAGGTTCCGCTGAGCAACCTCAGGATCGCGCTGCAGTGCGGCGGGTCGGACGCGTTCTCGGGGATCTCCGCGAACCCGCTGGCAGGCCTGGTCGGGGCCGAGGTGATCAAGCACGGCGGTGCCGCCGTACTCGCGGAGACCGATGAGCTGATCGGCGCCGAGCCGTACGTGCTGAAGAACGTCCGCGACCCGGCGACCGCCAAGCGCTTCCTCGCCACGATCAAGTCGTTCAAGGAGCGCGTCGGCTGGCACGGGCACACCGCGGAGGGCAACCCGTCCGGCGGCAACGTGTACCGCGGCCTCTACAACAT
>NZ_SMKR01000230.1 GCF_004348725.1 Kribbella turkmenica | reverse complement strand
GCTTTGGGGCGGGCGTGGTAGGTGACCGCTGGGGTGGCTCGGTGCGGGAGTGACCGGTGGGGGCGCTGGCGGTTGTAGTACTCGACGAAGGTGTCGAGCAGTGCCTGGAGCTCGGTCAGGGTGGCCGGCTGGGCGGGTTGGGCACGCAGCCACTTCTTTAGCGTCTGCTGGAACCGCTCCACCTTCCCGCACGTGGTTGGGTGGTTGGGCCGGGAGTTCTTCTGGACGATGTTCAGGCGGCGCAGTTCGGTCTCGAGGCCGTTGCGGCCGCCCTTCCCGCCCGACAACCTGGTCGTGTAGACCATCCCGTTGTCGGTCAACGTGGACGCCGGGATCTCGTACTGGGCAACGGTTTCGCGGAACGTGGTGACCACGATCTGGCCGGTGATCCGGGGATGAGCGGTCACCGACAACGCGTAGCGGGAGTGGTCGTCCAGCCAGGTGATGATCTCGACATCCGCGCCGGGACGGCCGCCGGCGGTGGTCAGCCGGTAGTGGGTGAAGTCGGACTGCCAGCACTCGTTCGGCAACTCGGCGGCGAACCGCAGGTACGACGACCTGGGCCGCTTGCCCGGGTCCGGGACCACGGCACCGGCCCGGGTCAGGATCCGGTGGATCGTCGCCCGCGACAGCACCGTGGCGTGGTGATGTTCCAGGTGCCAGCCGATCGTGTCCGCCCCGGCATCCAGGCCCGCCTCGACCAGCTGCTTGCGCAGCGCCAGCACCACCTCGATGGTCTCGGCCGGGGTCGACCGTGGTGAGGTCTTCGGCCGCCGTGACCGCGGCTCGAACACCGCCTCGCCCTCGACTGCGTACCGGGCCAGCAACCGGCTGATCCAGCCCTGCGACACCCCGTACGCGCGAGCGACCTCCGACTGCGACCGCCCCGCCAACACCGCCGTGATCACCAACCGCCGCTTCGACACCCCCGAAACATCCCGCCCCCACACCTATTCCGATGACTTGAGACACCCCATTCCGATGTCCTGAACCACAACACCTCCGAGCGCGCTTCGTGAAAGCCCAGGTTCAGCCCGTCTGACCTGGGCTTTGTGTTTCGGATGGAACGGCAGATTGGGCGGCTGTGGTGCTCGCCCTCCTCGTGACCCTCACGATTGACCCCAACGTCACCCCTCCGGGTCCTCGACAGGGACCCGAGCTTGTCCACCACGTCACGCTGCAACTCCTCGGCCACGTCGACGTAGATCACCTTCGTCGTGCGGGGGTCAGCGTGACCGAGGATGTCCTGAATCTGCTCAAGCGGGACATCCTGACTCCACAGCAGCGACGCGCACGAATGCCGCAGGTCGTGGAACCGGATTCGCCGTACGCCGGACTTGGCACAGAGCGCATCGAAGTGGCGGTTCACATTGCGCGGCTCGATCGGCGTACCAATCGTGGTCGTGAACACGTACCCCTCATTCCTGGCTCGCACGGCGTCAGCCCGCTCACGCTTCTTGTCCGAACCGGCAAGGTCGACCAGGTGACCGGCACGCTCAACCTCCTGCGCCGCCCGATGCTTCTTCAAGACAGCGAGCAGTGACTTGGGCACCGGGATTTACTCGGGCGAAGTCATCTGTCTTGACCGAGCCGAGCTGGAACTTGTCAGCCACCCGATGAAGCCCGTGCTCGACCCGGATCACGCCATGGTCAGAGGCCGACCGCCCCGATGCCGAGCGCCCACATCACAACACGTCGCGTCCGCATGATCCCTCCTCCGGATACAGGAATGGGCGCCGGCGGCGGGCGTGCAACATCCAGGCAACTACGGATGGTCGCTGAGGGGATTCACGGGGACTCGCGGGTGGGCCGATGCGGCCCCATTCACGCTCAACAAGGGTGGTCGAAGGCGGTCTCGAACCGCCGACCTTCCGCTCTTCAGCCAGAGTGACGATCAGTTGCGCGAGGCGCTCGAAATGGGCGCTACGCGCGGGCGAGCCGTTCAGGCCTGTCTGAGCCAAGTGGGGGCGGCTGGCCGTGCCAACCTTCGATCCACCAGGTGGCGCCCGCGCTGGAGTAGGCGTCGACCTTTGCCCGATTGTCGGCCGCTGTGGTTGTGCGATCGACGACGACGGCGACATCAATGGTGGATGGGTGCGTCCGGAGGTCGATGAGGTACTGGCTGATAGCCGCCACGTCGTTGATGGAGAGGCGTTCGCCGGTGCGCTGATGGGTATCCATCAAGTAGACGCCATCCCATTGGGCTGCCCTTCGTAGCGGTCGCCGATGTGGCCATCCTGCCGCGACCCATACCGGTATTCGTGGTCGCTGAAGTGGCCGAGGAAGCGATGTCACCCGATCGATGGAGTAATGCCGGCCAGCGAACGAGAACGGTTCACCCGTCCACATCCCGGCGACGACGGTCAGGGCCTCATCAAGCTTCTGCGCTCTGATTCTCGGATCCCATGCCTCACCGAACCGACGGAACTCATCCTCGTTAGCGCCAAGCGCCGCACCAAAGACCACTCGGCCGGCCGACAACAGATCAAGCGTCACTGCCTGCTTGGCGATCTGCCACGGTCGGCGACGAACCAACGGGCTCAGGAAAGCGCCTATCTTGACTCGCTCGGTGCGCATCGCGATAGCCGCGAGGGCGAGCCACGGGTCGATAGCTGGTTCGTCGTCGAGAGGAAGGACGTCCTGGACAAACACGCCGTCCCACCCAAGGGCCTCGGCCTGAACTGCAATATCAGCCAGAACGTGCGGGTCGGCGTACTTCCCGCTGATCGGAATATCAAGACCGAATCGCATTGACCATCACTCCCATGCGGACTAGTCCCGCTCCCGGCCTATCACCGTCCACCGACAATTGGTCCTCGGGCGCGGTCACCAACAGCGTCGCAGTGGCCGAGTCCACGCTCAGAGATCTACCGCTCAGCCGAACGGAAGCGCTCATCCGGCCTTTGCACGGTGGTGCTGCGTGACCCAGTCCGACCCGACGACCGCGTACGGCGAGCACGTCCTGCCACTCGCGCTGTAGCTGCCTTGGCTCGGTGCTCTGGGCCGTAGGCATGTGCAGGCCGCGTCCGGCAGCAAGGTCGCGAGCACCCGAGTAGGCGGCCAGTTGGTCGAACGCGAACAGCCGGTGATCACTCATCAGGTCGAGGAAGCGGCGCAGCTCGTCGGCGGTCCAGATGTCGACTGGTCCACGGTGCTCACGCGAGGCCGCTTTGCCCGCTCAGCCGGATTCGACGCCAGCAGTTGGCGGGTGCGTCTTCCCGCCTACCGCTCAGCCCAGTCAGGACCTATCAGGAGCCACGCGTGGGATGAACGGCAGACGGGAAGACAGCGGGGCTGCCTTGATTGCGTCGCCATCTCTTCCAGCGTTAGTCCTCAAGCGACTTCACGAACTGTCGGCAGGAGTACACACGGCTGAACTGATTGCGCAGGGCATCCTCGTGGTCAATCCAGGCGTGGAAGAAGCCCGCGCGAGGCGTTAGATCCATCTGTGAACCGAAGGCCGAAACTGCCTCGTCTGGATCGGACGCGTACACGTGCAGGTAACGCATCTTTTGTTCGAAACCCTGTGACCGGTACCAGGCCAGCGTTCCCTCGTCGTCCCGAGTCCACGCCTCGACCTGCATGGCTCCTCGCTGTTGAAGTCGGTCGCAGATCTCGTTGAGCAGCCGCTGGGCGATACCAAGCCGACGGTAGTCAGGGTGAACCGCGATCGTCTCGATGGTTGATTCGCTACCTGTGACACTCGCGTCCAGCAGCCCGACGATTTGGTCACCGACGGCAGCGACCAACTCAAGACCTGCTTCCCGCCTCGGCTTGATCGTTGCGACGTCGTCGTAGTAGTTCGTGTCAAGAAAGGCCAGGACGCGGCACCGCAGCCATGGCGTCTCGTCCCCTGGGGTGTAGTCCCGCACAGTCCATCTACTCCGTCATGCCGACATCCTCTCCCTGCCAACGGGCTTGCTGACAGCGGCCACGGATCGGGCCGGACAGCCCTAAACCCGAGGCCTCCGATCCGGCCCCCGCCCGAACACAGAGCTCCGGGGTAGTGGAATCGAACGGTGCCGCCGAGCTCGCCCGACATGCCGCGTTTCGAGCAGGCGAGGGTGCCGGCCAGTTTGACCCACGCTGACCCCAACGGCTCCTGTCCGTCGGCCCGGGGCAGCCCGTGCTCGCGACGGGAGTCAGGCGCCGTGTTGCGAGGGCGCGCTCGGTCGCCGTTGCTCCTCCGTTGCCGTTGCCGTTGCCGTTGCCGTTGCCGTTGACACGACCGCCCAGCCTCGGCAGGATCGATGCACGGCGTGGCCGACGCCCAGCCTCCTGAGGATCTGCCCCAGCCGGGCCCTCGAGAAGGCGAAGGGGATCCTGCCCTCAAGGCTGCTGCCATCCAGGCCTGTTTCGAGTGCCGCTTCGCTGGGGGAATGGGGCACGTCGAGGAGGCTTGTCATGACCAAAGAGGGCAGTTTCAAGCGCGCAGTGCGTCAACGGGCACAAGCGACCGGATTGCGGTACACCGAGGCGCGCGCCGCGCTCGAGAAGGGCCGCACGTCGCCATTTGCTCGCACTCGCCCCGTCGAGTTCGCGGAACTGAGGGCGCACCTCGAGACCCGATACGGCATTCGCATCACCTCAATCGCGCCCATCGACGACGACCCCGAGACGCGGCCACGCGGGTCCTGGGTCGGCCACTACCCCTGGACGCTGGTCGTCAAGCGAGAGGACGGCTCGCCCTGGATCGCTCGAGTCTTCTCGTCGGCAGCGGACACGGTCGGCCGCGTCGAGGGCGATGCGGAGATCCTGCGGTTCCTGGCCTTGCACGAATTCCCTGCCGAACGGCGCGCGCATGACGATCCCGTGTCGGTGCTCCAGGGGAGCGGGGTGATCGTGACCGAGTACGTCGAGGGCGGACGTCCGGCCCAGTCGCCGGCGGTACTCCACGAGTTGGCGGGCCTGCTCGGCCGCCTGCACACGCTGCCCGCGGCCGGTGGTGCGGTCGCGCGGGACGGAGGGTCGGAGGAGCACGACGGCGGCTTCTTCGCGGGACGACCGAAGCAGGATCTCGCGGCGGCGATGAGCTTCCTGGTGAGCGTCGAAGACGCCGTCGCTCCCGAGGGGCGCCAAATGTTCGAGTGGCTCCGCGACAGGGTCGAGCACGCCGACGACGCAGAAGGCCTGCCCGAGGCGTTCACCCATGGGAACTACCACGCATGGGCGGCCGTCGGCAGGCCGGGCGACCTGGCCATCGTCGGCTGGGCCGGGTCCGGACGCGGACCCCGCTTGCCCGCCCTCGCCTGGCTGCTGACGACCGCGGGGGAAGGCGATGGGGAGGGCATCGACGCGGTCGCGCGCGGGTATCGCGAGCACGTTCAGCTCACTGGTGAGGAGCTCGAGCGGCTGCCCGGCGTACTGGCCATGCGACCGCTGTGGCTGGCGTGCCTGGACTACCGGGAGGCGGCGCGCAGCGGGTCCACCCCGACGATGGACGAGGGATGGATCGGCTGGCTCGCCCGCCCCGAGCACGCCGAACGACTAGCTGCGCGCGCGATCGCGTCGTTGCGAGGCTGAGCCGCGCGCTGCTTGCGTTCTGCGTCACAGGCCCCGCGGCGTGGGGCAACATTGCCACGAGCTCGGTCGATGGTGGACCACAACGTCGTGGCGATCTCCTATGACGTCCCTCGGGATCGTGGCCCTCGCCAACCGGGTCGCGCTGAGTCTCCGCCAGTCGCGGGTGCAGAACATCCAGACCGGCCGCAGAGCGCAGCGGCCGAGCCTCGCCAGACACCGGTCCTAGGCAAGGAAACAGGCAGCCGATGAGCGGAAAGCGAGCCATCACGGAGATTGGCTGGCGGGGCATCATCCGCAGCCTAAGATGCTGGACGACCTTTGGCTCTTGAAGGTGGTCCATGTCCAACGTGCCGGTTGCTCGCCCGAAGATCGTTTGTCTGTGCGGTTCCCTGCGCTTCAGCAGGGAGTTTGCTAGCGAGCGCACGCGCTTGACGCTCGATCTAGCGATCGTCCTGGCTCCGGAGGCCACCGAGACGTCTGTGCTGGACCCTTCGCTCGTGCGAGCCTTGGGAGAGCTGCACCTCCGCCGCATCGACCTCGCAGATGAGGTGCGAATCGTGAACCCCGGCGGCTACATCGGGGAGGCCACCCGCGGCGAGATCGCGTACGCCAACGCGTTGGGCAAGCGCGTCACGTACTTGCACGAAGTGGCCATTAGGGACAGTTAGTCGGTTTCTCCGACGCGATCTCAGCGGACAGCATGGCCCTTCCTGCCTGATCGGCGTCGACGCGTCTGTGGAAGTGATCTTGTCGGCGGACGGGCGCGCTCATGCGGTCACCAGGTCACGGATCGGATCGGCGAGCGCCTTGGAGGCGGCGGCATCTGCGACGACGCTGGTCCGCCTGCGGCGGCTCGCCCACCGGTGGACGGGACTTGATAGGCAAGTGGATGCTTGCCTATTGTGGAGTTGTGGGTGAGGATGTTTTCAAGGCCCTGGCCGATCCGACTCGGCGGCGGATTCTGGACGAGCTGGTGGAGCGGGACGGGCAGACGTTGTTCGAGATCTGCACGCGGTTGGTGACCAAGCACAACCTCGGGCTGTCGCGGCAGGCGATCAGTCAGCACCTGGCGGTGCTGGAGTCGGCCGGCCTGATCCGTACGCGCCGCCAGGGCCGCTACAAGTTCCACGATCTCGAGACCGAGCCGCTCGAGCGCATCGTCACGCGGTGGCTCAGGCCGGACACACCGGAGGAGAATTCATGAGGATCCACCAGGTCAGCATCTTCGTCGACGACCAGGAGAAGGCGCTGCGCTTCTACACCGACGTACTCGGCTTCGTGAAGCGGTACGACGTCCCGATGGGGGAGGATCGGTGGATCACGGTGGTCTCACCGGAAGCGCCGGGCGAGACCGAACTGGTGCTGGAGCCCGACCGCCATCCGGTCGTGAACGCGTACAAGGCCGGGCTGGCCAAGGACGGCATCCCGGCGGTGTCCTTCGCCGTCGACGACGTCCAGGCGGAGTACGACCGGCTCGGCAAGATCGGCGTGCTCTTCACCCAGCAGCCGCTGGACATGGGCATGTCGGTCACCGCCGTCCTGGACGACACCTGCGGCAACCTGGTCCAGATCGTCCACCTCAAGTAGTTGCCTGGAGCTACCAGTTGCCTCCGGTGGCTAGCCGTCGGTCGCGGGCGGCAGGACGCGCTTGTGGTACGTCGCGAGGTCGCGCACCTCGACGGTGACCTGGATGTCGAGCCCTGTCCCGCCCGCGATGTGGTCGCACAACGTCGCGACGGCCAGCTCCCCGAGGCGGGACTTGATCTCGTCGTCGCGGCCGGGCAGGATCGCCAGCTCGGCATGGACCATCGCCTGGCCGGCTCCGCCCTCGCCGATCACCTCGTCGCCGGTTGTCCGGAAGCGCGTCTTGAACCCCGGCAGGGCGCTGCCGATCAACGCGGACGCGGCCGGGTGGAACGTCGACGCGAACCCGCGCCGGTCGAACACGCTTGACAAGGACTCCGAGTACTCAACGCTGATCTGCGGCATGGCCCGATTATCGACGGCCTGCTGCACGGAATCCGAAAATCGCTACCTGCTGAGACGCCGGTGGGCCAGGGTTTCGGAATGGACTACGACTTCCTCATCCAGCCTGACGAGCTGACGCTGCGCTATCGAACACCTCGAGCGTCGCGTCGGCTGTCGTTCGCCAACGCCGGGCTCGCATGGGCTGACTGGCGTCCCCGTGCCAAGGCGAAGCTGGCGGAGTTGCTCGGTGTTGACAAGGGCGTCGGGCCCGGCGAGGTGACCGAGGTACGTCGTATCTCGCACGGGGACGTCGACGTGGTCACGGTGGTGATGCGGGTGAGCGATGAGCTGTCGGTGCCCGCCTATCTGCTGCTGCCGGCGACCGCGACGGAATCGGTGGTGGTTGCGCTGCATGGACACGGGCAGGTCGACGAGTGCCTCGCGATCGACGGCGTACGCGAGGACTATCACCACAACTTCGCGCTGGTACTCGCGCAGGCCGGGCACGCGGTGTTGTTGCCGGAGCTGCGTGGGTTCGGAGCGCTCAGCGATCTGGCTGGTCAGCGTCAGGGCGAGAGTCTCGAGTACTGGTGCTGGGGCCGGCACATGGCCTACACGCTGCTCACCGACGGCTTCCAGAACGGGCGGACGCTCTTGGGCGACACCATCGAGGACCTGCTGCGTGGGAGCACTGGCTTGCGGGCACTCACGACGTACGGCGGCTGGACGTTGCCGGGATCTCGTGGGGTGGGGATCTCGCCTGTGCTTATCCGGTGTTCAGTGAGCGGGTCCAATCCATTTTCGCCAGCGGGACGTTGGGATCGTTGACCGCGGTCTTCGCGCGGTCCGGCAACGCGCCGGCTCATTGTGTCCCCGGTGTGCTCGACTGGTTCGACCGCGCCGACATCGCCGGGTTGAACGCGCCTCGTCGGTTGGCCGTGCACTATGGCGAGCTCGACGTGCCCGGTCCGGGCAACGGATCGGCGTCGTACAACGAAACTGTTCCCGACGCCATTGACCAGCTCCGCGCGATCTACCGGGCCGCCGGTGCCGAGGACGCGGTGTCTCTGCACGTCACCGAGCAGGTCGGCCACGAGATGGACAACGGTCTGCTGCTGGACTTCCTGGGGTACGGTGCTGGCGCGAGATGGAGGGCGTGAATGGGGTCTGTGGAGTTCCGTTCGGCTGGGATCGAGGATGCCGAGCAGGTCGCGTGGTTGCACGCGGACAGTTGGCGACGGCACTACCGGGGTGCGTACTCGGACTCGTTCCTGGACGGCGACATCGACGCCGACCGACGCGAGGTCTGGTCGAAGCGGCTCGCCGGCCAAAGCGGGACTGCGACGGTGCTCGCGGAGTACGACGGGCGGCGGCTGGCGGGGTTCGTGCATGTGATGTTCGACCACGACCCGCAGTGGGGCAGCCTTGTCGACAATCTGCACGTCGACTATCGGCACCATCGTGGTGGGATCGGCACACGATTGATGGCTCGCGCGGCGCGGGCGGTCAGCGAGCAGGCGCGTGGCAACGCGATGTACCTGTGGGTGCTGGAGCAGAACACCAGGGCGCGAGACTTTTACCGCGCCGCCGGCGGAGACTGCGTGGAGACCTCGACCGTGCCACCACCAGGCGGAGACCCCACCCGCCTCAACGGCACCCCCATCTGCCTCCGCATCACCTGGCCGGACGTCACTCTGTTCGGCCAGGCGTAGAACCACCGCTTCCGCCATCGGCAGGTCAGCCACCCCTCGCGCCGCACCAACCCCGAGTCGCGGTGATTGCCCACAGCAACCACCGCGACGCAGTCCAACCAGGGCGGGCGACCAGACCCGTCGGCGCGGGGCTGGGTAGGGCCACTACCCGGTCGGCGCAGGAGGCCGACGCGACCCCGTCGGCGCGGGGCTGGGTAGGGCCACTAC
>NZ_SMKR01000022.1 GCF_004348725.1 Kribbella turkmenica | reverse complement strand
TGGCTGCCCTTGACGAAGTTCCTCGCATCGTTCCGTACCTGCACGATCAGGCGAACAAATACCGTCAGGCGGCCGGATGGGTTGGGAGTCTGAGCAGTAACCAGAATGCTCGCATGGCGGCAATGCAGCTGGACGCGGCTGCCAGACGATGCGAGGAAGCCGCTCACCACTTGCAACAGGCCCACGCTCGGGGACGGGCGTGGGTCGAACAGATGGTCAGCGGTGTCCGTACGGCTGAACCGGCCGGAGGTTCGATCGCTCCAAGGCCAGTTGGACCAGGTGGAAGCCCACCCCCCGCGGAACGCCGGCAGACCGAGGACACGGAGAATCCGGAAGCCGAGAAGTCTGACAAGCCCGCGGGGGCCGGCGATGACGACAGTCCAAAGGAGTCACCGCCGCCAGGACGACGGATCAGCGACGAAGAAGGGCATCGACTACAGCGCAAATTGCCGATTCGAGAGGAGGTCCCCGTTACCAGCCCCAAGACCCGGGGAAAGTGGATCGATGAGAACGGCAACGAAGAAGATCTCGCCAGCGGTGAGCATGACGAGTTCGAGGACGTTAGAGACTTCCTTCGCGGGAAGGGCCTCCTACCACCAAAGGGAAACGTCACCACGCCGTCGCATGTCGAAGTAAAATTCGCGATGCGTATGCGCCAACGTGGATTGATGCATGAAACTATCGTGGTAAATAAATTGCCCTGTACCGGCAAGTGGGGATGCGAGAGGTTCCTACGCTATATCCTTCCACCGGGAGCCACTCTGACGGTCTTCGGCCCAGATGGATTCAAACGCACCTATCCAGTACCTGACCTGAACAAGACGGAGCAACCATGAGCAACGTTGAGGCATATTTCAAGCACGGCCACGGTGACGACCCGCTCATCCTCACCAACGCCGATGATGCCGACGCGCTGATTGACGCGATGCTGACAGAGTCCTTCAACAACTCAGTTGCAGCGCTCTACGACCTCGACCGCCCATCCGTCGAGGGTGCTCCCGATATCCCCGACCACGAGCTCCGTGTTGCGGTCGATGCGAAGGAAAACGTTGGCGGCATCCGCTACTCCGGCGGCGACCACGATGACGTGACGTACGTGCCTGGAGCCACCAGCGACCGCGACGAGATGTTCTACGTCTACATGGACCACGGCGAAGGTTGGCCGAAGGACTCAGTCGTCAGTATCGAACAGGTACGCCAGGCCGTACGCGAGTTCGTCGAGGGTAACGGGGCGCGCCCAGCCGGGTTTGAGTGGCGCGAGTGGCCGGAAGAAGTTAGCTGACCTTCCCTGACGTCGTAGCCGTTCGGTCGTTCACCGAGTTATCCACAGGTGGCCAGAGGTACTTGTCGGCGACTACGAACATCCGCGACCCTTGAACAAGCGCGTCCGGCACGCCACCCACATCAATCTGCCGTCTGCGGCCATTTGAGAGCTAAGCGGGCTGACGGTGGAGGAAGAGGCACCGGACGCGCCGCCGTGCGCGCTTGCGCGAACAGTCACATGTAGAGCAACATCGGGCGATGCTCAGCAAAGTACTCCCTGGCACGGATCGAAAGCGCCTACTTGAGACGCTCAGCGCGACTCACGCCAACCTCCAGAACACTCGATCAGCTGGACACACAATCCGATCTCAGTACGACGCCTATATCGATTGGGCGAACCAGTCAACACGTCTGCTCCGCTCCATGATTAGTGCTGCGGATCTCGATCGCCTGATTCTGACCAGGCGCTACTGGGCACTGCAAACCATGTTGCCTATGGAAACCGGCGACCCAAAAGGCAGGTTGCTCACGACTGAGGTCGACGAACGCTTACTGATGTTCGAGGATGAAATTCGCGAGCTAACGACACTCATCAACCGATGGATGCGCCCGGGCCGCTTCGTGGTCGCCGATACGACCCTCTTCTGCGAGCACGAGCAGAAGCTCGAAGCATTGGACCTCTCGGCCCTGACGAAGTCCTGGGACGAGCCAGTCCACCTCGTACTCCCGATCGTGGTGATCGATGAGCTCGACAGTCTGAAGCGAAGCGGCAAGCCGCACAAGCGTTGGCGGGCCGGCTACACGTTGGCCGTCATAGACCGCGTTCTTGGTGGCGGTGGCTTGGAAGGCCGACTACACGAAGCGGACCGATCCCCGAGAGAAGACGGGGAGTCACCGCGGGGCGCGGTCACGATCGAACTCGTCCTGGATCCCCCAGGTCACAGTCGGCTGCCGATCAACGACGACGAGATCATTGATCGTGCCCAAGCCATCCAGACGCTCGCCGGACGGAACATCAAGTTCATAACCTTCGACACCAGCCAGTCGATGCGGGCGCGCACGGCCGGCCTGGATGTCGTCAAGCTCGACACTCCTCGCTCAACCGAGGAACCGCCACGAACCTAAGCGCCAGGCCTGACTGTCGTTACCCTATGTAACAATCGCCGACACGCTACTGCGGTTGGCGTACGTCGCATCGACAGAGAGTAGTGTGTCTTGGCGCTGGACCGTGCACCTGGGGGACGTTCAGCGCCCAGACCGTGAGGCAGACGAAGGTGTGCACCAGGTGAGTGATCCGTTCAGCGACCCAGACGAGCCGATGAGCGATGCCGACTACGCGCTCGGCCGCCTGACGACACGCACATACGTCTCGAAAAGCTTCCGCCTCAAGTTTCCAACCTCACGTGACTTCGGACATCTCGCCCGATACGTGAACAAAGTGTTCGACGAGGAGCCGCTCGATCTGGGCGACTTCGAGTGGGAGGTCATCACGTTGTCCGAGAGCGCCCGCACGCAGGTCCGTATCATGCTGGCCCGCGAGCAAGGAGTCGCACGCCAGCTGATGATCCAAAAGGTCAAGACCACCAACTCAGTATCGAAGTTGGAGACCCTGCTCTCGCTAAACCGGGACCAGACCGGCAAGTTCATCGACACCATCAAGATGCTGGATCACATCCCGATCGAGGGTGATGACCGGACTGTTGTAGACGATGACATCCTCCGCGCAGTCCTCGAAGATCCCCGCGGCCTGGAGGAGCTCTACCGCCAAGATCGTGGGCAGTTGACCGAGCTCATCCAGAACGATTCCTCGGCGCGCGACGTGATCGCCCTTGCTCACCGCAGGGAGGAGCTGGAGAACTTCCGCATGTTGCTCGACGAGGACGACCGGTTCGACGCCGAGGCCGAGCGCGTCGGCGGGCCGGAGAAGGTCTGGCAGCAGTTCCTCGAGCGCAATCCATGGGTGCTTGGCATCGGCCTTGCGGGTCAGCTGCTGACCTCGTGGGACGACAACCGCCTGGAGCAGGTCGTCGCGGGCTACTCCGTGGCCGGCCCCGGCAAGCGCGCGGACGGGTTGCTCAGGACGACTGGCGTCATCCGGTCCATGGTGTTTGCCGAGATCAAGCACCACCGGACAGCGCTTCTCGACACTAAGGATTACCGTCCGGGATGCTGGGCGCCGAGCAAGGAGTTGACCGGTGGGGTTACCCAGGTTCAGCAGACCGTCTACCGCGCCGTGCAGCAACTCTCAGACAAGTTCGCCGATAAGGATGCCGAGGGTGGCAACCTCGGCACCGACACGTACCTGATCCGCCCCCGCTCGTTCCTAATCGTGGGCCACCTCAGCCAGCTTCTCAGCAGCAGCGGCAACGTCATAGACGAGAGGCAGCGCTCGTTTGAGCTGTACCGCCGCAACCTCTACGAGCCGGAGATCCTCACCTTCGACGAACTGCTTGCCCGCGCCGAGTGGCTACTGTCCGAGGCTGAAGACCAGGCCCAGTAGCAGCGGCCAACCGAATCTGTGAAACGTTCTTCGACCGATCTCCGATAGCTCTCACAAGGGGGTGTCGAGTCGATGCGGTGTCGGTATCTCGGGCGATCCATAGAACTGTGCCAGGTGATCGACGGCGACCAGGAGGTCAGGATGCGGCTGCTGGCACTCGGACGCGTGCTGAGTACGTCGTACCGGGAGACCTGTGCTCCGATCGATCGGGATGCATGGTTGCTCGACCACGTTGCTGGTATCACGGGCGTCAACCGGTCGGGGCGAAGCTGTCAGCACCGGACCTAGTTGGCCGCTTCAAACGCCTCGCGGATCTCATTGGGCACCCGGCCGCGGTCGTTGACCTCGTAGCCGTTGGCTCGCGCCCACTCCTTGACAGTGCGGGCATCAGGGCCGACCTGGGTGCGCTTGCTCTTGGCACCTCGAGAAGTCGTTACACGCCGGCCAGCCTCGACGTACGGCGACAGGGCCTTGCGAAGTGCGCCAGCGTTCTTGTCGGTGAGGTCGATCTCGTAAGTCTTCCCGTCGAGGCTAAATGTTACTGTTTCGCCCCCTCGGATAGATATATCGGAACCGTCGAGATCATCCGTTAGAACCACCTGCATTCGCCTGGCCACAGCGTCCTCCGACCTCGATGATATCGCTCCGTGTTGTGACTAATCGCGCCAAAGGCCTACATAGCCTCGTAGACGATCTTAGCGACGACGCATACGTTGCGCACGAGGCTGGCACAGCCTATTGCACCTCGAGTATGCCTACCCGCCGCACCGAACAGCGCTTCTAGATGCAAGGACGCCGCATCGGCGATCTCGCTGTGGTCACCGAACTCCTGTGCAGTGTTACAGGCGACCAACATGTCGACCACCCCAACTACTGTCGTTGGGTCGACAACAGAGGCTAGTGCCGCCAGGGAGTTGGCTACACACCACTTGGCCGCATCCTTGGCGGCGTCGACGGATACATCGACCAATATCTTGCCCGACACCTCGGAGCCGTCCGATCTTCGAGGGGTGACAGACGACACGAATACCAGATTCCCCGCTTTGCGCGCGGCGAGAAACCTGTTGGGCGATGGAACATAATCAGGTATTGGATATCCGAGATCAGCGCTCAGCCGAGCCACAGGCCAATCGATGCCGCTCACGCCGGCATCTCCGAACTCACTACGTCAGCCTCCGCAATCACCTTTGATCCGGACGGCGCGCGCATGATTGCCAACACCTGACGCAGAGCACTTTCTATCGAACCCTGGATCCATGCATGAATTAACGACGCATGCTCACCCGCGAAGAATATGCGCGGCGAACGCAATGGATGGGCCGAGTTGAGATGCGCAAAATATCGGATGTGCTCACCCGGCGCAAAGTACGCAAACGCACCGGCCCCGGGGCTCACTTCGTAGTCCCACGAGAAGTGCACAACATCGTCCACGACAGGACCTATCCCGGGATGTAGGATCTCCAGAGATTTTAGAACCTCATCGGTCCTCTCACCTTCCGTCAAGGCAGCCATCCGCCGCGCATTTCTTTCCCAAGTATAGGATGCGGTGAGGACGCCCGCTGAGCGTGACTTCTCCATTGAAAGGGCCGTCCATCTGTTGGGTGCGTGAGCAAACGCATGCCTCACGTCCTCATCGCCCGTATAACTGACTGACCGCTCCAATCCGTAACTCCTCGAATTGTCTGATGGGTACCAACACTGCTGGAACGGCATGTCGGAAAAGGAACCTCCCCCATAGATCCCATCGTTAAACTCCCATGGTCTACTCGCGGTGTGCACCAGAGTCTTGGCGGCACTTGCATGAGAGAGGCCACGGAGCGCCTGCATTTTTCCCGGAGGAAGCTCGGGGGTAAAGGAGATGCGAGCACTCGGAGCGGCCGGAGCCGCGCACAACACGTAGTCGAACTTGCTTCTCACCGGGCCTTCCCTAGTCGAACCCGTTAGCACCACTCCATCTTCCTCAACGAGAGCACCTGTGATCACCGTATTGAGAAGTGGTCGACGGCGGAGTTGGTCGTTCAAGGCGCCGATCAGACGCTCCATGCCGCCAACGATTTCGACCTGGTCTACACGCAAGAGCCCAAAGAAGTCTAATAGACACTCCAAGAACGAAGAGTGTTCGTATTGGAGCATTCCGTTTGCGTGACCGACATACTGAAAGGTCTCCTCTGCGACACCCAAATTTTCCATGTACTGCCTCAGCGACATGCAGTCGTATTCAGCCAGCAGGTCGGATGATCGGCCGGAAAACCTCGTCCGCCTTTCGCGACGCAAAAGTTTGGACATGGCCGTCGTCATGTAGTGCTCAAAGAGGATGATCGGGTCCTTCCGATCCTTGAGTGGCAGATTGAAGCGCTGCGCAACCGCATCCCAATCGCCGATACGCGACTTCCTGCCGCGCAGAAGGTAATAGCCAGCGGGATTTCGGTTCACGAAGGTGCGGGTTGCCAGGCCGAACTTGTTGATGTAGTGCAACGTGCAGGCGTGGTTAGTCGGAATTCGCATCGCGCCGAGCTCGCCAATACATCCATCACTGAAGGCATGAGTCCGGATACGTCCGCCGACCCGACTCGATCGTTCATAGATGGTGACATGATGGCCGGCTTGCTCCAACTCATAAGCAGCAACAAGTCCTGCCACACCTGCTCCAATGATCCCGACTCGCTTACGCTCGCCTCGGACGTCCGCGCGGGCAAGTTCACTCCCGGGAAACCGCAGCAGGCTATCCATAGCAAGGCGGGAGCCGGAGGATACTTCCCAGCCGCCGCGAACTTCCTGCTGGGACATCATTTCGTCGACCGCAGATAGGGTTCGGTTTGTGATGCGAGAGCGAGTGTGGTCCGCGACATCTCTCGCCACAGCTCAGCGTCCATGCCATTTCCAGACACGCACGCCGGGACATCCTCTAGCCTTCCGATGTCGTCGAGTAGCTGTGGAACCTGTCGCTTCAACATCGCCGAGACAAGCTTCACCTCGTCCAATTTTCCGGCACATTCAAAGCTTCGCGACAAAAGGAGCATGTGCAATGCTTCATCGTCCAGGCCGTTTTCGTCGGTGAATCCAAGCTCGATCAATCGAGAGGTTGCGAGCCCGCACGCAACGCTGTCTTCCAAGGAACTGCTTCCGTAGAACCCTCCGCAAGCTAGCCAAATACGGCGCGGGGACTTCTGGAGCACAGCGTCGACCGTCGCGTCGATGTTCGCCATGCTCAGTGCATATACGTCCTGCAATCGAGCGACGAGCAGTTCTCGGAACGCGCGCGATCCGTTCGTAGAGAAGAATCGGAGCAGCTGTCCTTCAAAACTTTTAGGCACCACGGAGAGCGGTGAGTTGCCGATGATGCCTTCGACGGTATGGCCCTCGTGGTCCATCCCTTCGACGGGACGTCCATTGAGTTCGCCGCCGAAGACCCACGTACCGGGATCGTGGATATTCGGTGGGCGCTCGAAGGGAAAGACACCAAGCGTCGGCTTGACATCAACGTAGATTCCGCCGCATCCGGCCGCGGCCGCTGCGATCAGGGTCGTCGTGGCGCGAAGGATGTCGGCGAATATCGCACTTGTCACTGCGGCATCGTCGTCAGGGACGTGACTTCGCTTCTCGGTGAACCCCGCGGGAGTCTGAGACCCCAGGATTTTGTACTTCGACAGTGCTGATTGCCAGACAATCGATGACGTAGAATCTGACACCGGGACGGCAAGACTCATGGCCTTGTCTCCAATACTTACAACTGAAGCAGGGGATTTTGGGCATAGCGGGGCGAGGCAACGGCGGCCCGGCCAGTAGGCTCGCGGGCCAACCGTTGCCCACCTATGGGGCGGTCAGCAGATTGTTGAAGCGTGCGAACTAGCTAGCTTCGTCACACCCCAGTGCGGAGAGGGTGGCCTTCGCGATAGCCGCATCTTGCTCGACGGTGCCGCCGGCGATGCCGAGTCCGGCCACGAGCTCACCGTCGAACTTCAGAGGGAAGCCGCCTGGAACGTTCGTCAGCAGGTTGCCCGTGCCAAGCGGGAGGGTCACAGCAAGGTCTGCCGGCATCCACCCGGTGGGACGTCGGGTTGAAGCTGCGGTGTTCGCCTTTCGCCGCGACGTTTCGGCACTGTGCGGCGTTGCGCCGTCAGCCTTCGCGAATGCCACCAGGCTCATGCCTGGATCCACCACTGTCGCAGACACCGCGACACCCAGTTTCGCACCCTCAGAAATCGCCGTCTGAATCGCCAGGATGGCGGCGTCGGTCGTGATTACAGATTGCTTGCGTGTTTTGTCGTTCATATTCTATTCCTACCTATTCTTAGTATATCAAACCGAGACACAAAACGGCGGCGCTTTAGACTGTGAAATGCGCTAGCGGCCCGCAGTCAGTTTTTACGCGGCGGCGGTCTAGGCGGATACCTTCGGTTCGATGCGGGGCAGGTCTGCATGCCCTAAAGGTAGGCGGGCGACATGCCGCTTGCCGACTGGCAAGCGGCATGGGCGATGTCAGTGCAGTTGGGAGTAGCTCACCACATCCAGGCGAAGCCGTACGACCAACTTGGTGTCAGTTCGCCGAACGAGTGGTCGTAGAGACCATCGTCAGCGACTTCGAACTCAGATCCTGGGGAGGGGTGCTCGGCGTCGATGGTGTCTTCGACGGCGAACCGCCAGATCTTCTTCGGTAGTGCCGGTGCTCGGAACTGAGCTCTCAAGATCATCTGACATGCGCCGCCACGGCTGTTGTGGAATACCAGGATCGGACGGGCTGGCGAGTCGCTCGTGACCAGGATGCGGAACGTCAGATTGTGTGCCTTGTCGTCATCGGGAGATAGGGATGTCCCTAGATCGAAGTAGGCTTGTAGGGCTCCTGTGGGGCTTTCTCGTGCTTCTAGAAGGGCCCCGCCAGCGATGGCTTCCGCCCGGAGCACTCCTGGTTGGCGGTCTGAGCTGTACGTGTGTCCGGAGTAGTAGAGCCGTACGCCCGGAGACTTCGCTCGGATGGTGGCGACGCACCGGAACTCTTCGATGACCCCTCGTTCATCGAAGGAACAGTCCACTTCGTTCGCTTCAACAAAGTAGTGCTTCTGGACATCGTTGTGGTCAGTTACATCGCCCAGATGTTGGGGTGGGAAGACTGTGGCCGTAGCATCGCCGCCCTTCCGGCGCCCGCGAGCCAGTTCGTCGGTTATGGCACGCATCTGCCGATAGAGCGAGCGTAGAAGTACTCCGTCGCCACCTAGCTTGATGTACGTCTCGATCATCTCCTCCGAGGGTGCCGTGTGGCCGTTCTCGACGTTGGAGATGTGGCCTGAGCCGAAGTACTGGCCAGGGGAATGGTCTTTCGGAACCTGTCGCGTGCTTAGACCAAGTCCTTGTCGGGTCCGTCTGAGGGCGTCACCCAGACGAACATGGGCATCGCTGATCTGGCTTCGGCCGGCCTTGCGCGACTCGCCCATTGGCACGCCTCACTTCCTACTTGAGACACAGCAACCCGATGGTCTCGGTATGTCCCAGCTTAGAGGTGGATATGCCGCAGGCGGCGACGATCCGAGCGGGTCTACCTCAGCGAACGTCCAGAGGGAAGAATCTCGGGGAACTCTCTAGTACCGAAATGCCGATCGTGGTGCCGGACCAACTCAGTGAGGTGGATTCGTAGCGAAGGGGTGACATCCCTATCGCTCAGCTCCTGGAGCTGAGCACGGACCTGCAGATAGTGGCGTTCAGCGATGGCGGTGGTAATCGCTTCCGCTAGCTCGTCGTCGAGACGAGCGGAAATTTCGACAAGATTGGTCACGAGGGCACCGGATCCGGCTGCGCAGGCAAGCTGGACAGTGTTTACCAGTTCACGGTGCCACAAGATGCGGGTCATACCATAAAACTCTCCGGTTGCAAGTTGCCGAAGATACTCATTCAAGTAGTCGCCAGCTCGACGTGGTTGAGTATGAGCAAGCTTCCGCAGGTACTCGCATACAACGACGAACACCGGTCCAACGACGAAAATATCTTCGTTCTCTAGCTCATGCAGGCCCAGAGTCCGAACGATCGGCCAGTGCCTGGGTGCTGGCTCAGCACGCATACAGAGGATGCGTAGCAATGCCTCTACGCACACGACTGCCGTTGACAGCGGGACGTCATTGCGGCTTCTCTGCACTGGCGGGCTCGATTGGGGATGGACTTCAACGTACTGGGATAGATAAGCAAGCTGCTCGGCGACATCGCCTGCCGGCGTTTGCTGCCAGAGATGCTTGATTAGGGGATCACGAAGCTGCGGATCATCAAGGGACTCGAGGATGGGTCGTAGCTCATTCCACGGGAGTTGAATCGCGGACACCCCCATTAGCGTTGCCAGTAGATGGGCACCATCGCGCCTCGCCTGGTCGTCACCTGCCAGAAGATCCCTGACCTGAGCTACGAGTTGTGGAACGTGCCTGGCCAGGCGAGGAGCGCGTCGTTCCGCCGAAGTGATGATCTTGCCTAGGTTGGCGATCCGCGAGTTCTGAGCCGCGACCGCAACCACGACGTTGAAGACTGCCTCGCTCTTGGGCATGTGCATCGCTTGGGTGGAGAACAGGACGTCAAGCTGTTCAGGAGAGAGTGCTTTGGGGTTGCGCTCAAGCGCAGTCATAAAGCGTGTTGCGGCGACTGCGTCATGGTCGGCGGCCGCGGGAGCGATCCGAAGCAGCCGATCATCCGCCGTCCAGTCCTGAAACTCGAGCTGGCCCGGCATTGTTCGCGCGAGGATCCCGTCCGGAAGCTGGGCCTGAGCGAAGAGGTCTAGAAAGAGCTCTTGGCGTCGATCAATCCTCTTCTTCTGGGCGGCGTATCCAATGGTTGAGAGTGCAGACTTGGCAGCCACCTCGAACATCGCGGCGCTTCGCGATTCAGAATGCATGATGTCGCGCAACACAATCTGCACAGCGATGTCGCGTACCTTCGGGTTAGATGCGTCGAGCAGCGCATCCAGGCCCCCAGCAATACACTCGTCGTCCAGGGATCTGATCATGTATTGCCCAACGGCACACAGCGAAGACTCGACGTCAAAGGTAGGCGCGCTCGGGTCAGGATCGGTCGCCTGAGCTAGGAATGCACGCCAAGCCGCTGGGTCCGCCCAGGCGTCGCTTCGCCGCCACTCGGCAGCTGTCAACCTGCCGATACCGGCGGCGGCCGCATGGTTAATCCCGTCCTCTGTCGCGAGTGTCCTCGCAACTTCGTCAAGCAAGTGATGGTCGCCGATGTCGGGCCACTGGTCGATGAGGTAGTCAAGTTCAATAGGGACGCTACTCCCGGTCCACCCGAGCATGGCTACCAGTGTCCCGCGAACGAGCGAACGAGCCTGAGGGGCGACATTCTTCAGTACTCCGAGCAGGCTCCTGCGCGTACCTTCGTCGAGCGAGTCCCGGCTTGCAGCCAGCGGGTCGAGATAGTCCAGGGCGTCGGCTACATCAGTGGGCGCCCTGAGCGCTAGCCGAGCCAACGCGTTGAGGACCGCGGAGCGTACCCGGGGCTCAGTGGTTGCCTGCCAGATGAGCATCAGTTGGCTGATGGTCTGGCCCGGCGTCTTCGTTGCAATCGTGGGAAGTATTCGTGCGGCTCGCTCCAACGAGGACGCGCCGGCATTTCCCAGACTGGATGCCGTATCGCTCAGCAGTACCGGGTGGTGTGCCCATGCGACAACCCCGATTGCTCGCACAGCTTCGCTGTCGGCGCTGACTAGAGACTCAGCCGCTCGCTGCGCCGATTGGCGAAGGAGGGGATTTTTGCCGGCCAGCACGAGGGTCTGTTCAAGAACTGCTCCAACGAAGAGGTCCCCGCCATGACTGATAGTTCTAGCTGCAAGGGTGTCAATCCTGGATGGGTCCGAGGTCGCCAGGACCCCTTTAGCAGCTGCGAACTCGAACATCGTCTGATGGAAGTAGCCGACCAGTCCACCGTTGTGCACTAGAGCTCCACGCTCTAGCAAGACGCTGAAGCCTTCATGGATCAATTCAGGGGCGATCTCAGGCCCAGCCGCGTGGGTCACGTCTTGGAGCGTGTCGGCAGCAAGCTCAGGCAGGCCACATGCCAAAAGAGCGAGTCCAACGCATCCAGCCAACCTAGCCAGGTCTTCCGCGGGGTGTGCCCGCAGTACGACGGCTATTTCAGATCGGGCATCCCGCCTAATGCGGCGGTCCCAGTAGGCCTCAAACAGGCTCGTGACGTCCACGTCACCGAGTTCGGGCTCAGTTGGTGTGGACAGCTCAAACAGCATGCGCAGCAACAGCGGACTCCGGCAGACCTCAGTTACAGGAAGTCCCCGAGCTGTGGCACCGCGGATATGCCCGACGATGTCGCTTGACGTTTCCTGCGGGCAAAACCTACGAGCAAGCGCTTCAACAGCATGGTCAAGCTCGACATCATCGTACGGCTGTAGCTCGTGGCGTCGCAGGCGCTCGTGGCTAAGAAGAGCAGCTTCTTGGGGCCTCGTTGAATAGACTGCGCTAAATCCCCTGACGGTAAGAGAATCGATCAAACGAAGAAGAATCTGACGCGACCCCTCGTCGTGAAGCATGAGATCTACGGTGTCGAGCAAAAGCACAGGCCGATGCTCCGCCTGCCGAATCTCTTCGAATGCCTCGATTATTGCCTCGATTGGATCAGCTACGACAGCATTCATCAGCCAAGTTGCTGGGAGCAAGACAGCCACAACCAGCGAGCGATCCTCCAGTGATTTGTGCAGAGACCACAACAAGCTGCTCTTACCGCTACCAGCTTCGCCAATCACGGCACGTGGCCAGGGACGCGTCGCGTCCTCCATTTTCTCAAGAAGATCCGGTTCAACAGTCCGGGTCACATAAAGATGGGCGTCGATATGAACGTCTGCGACGTAGGCGGCCGATATCCCGATCAGCTCCTGCACCGCTGGAGACCATCCGGGGCGCCCCTCCCGGCGAGCCATCGCAGCCCGAAGATCCTCCGGCCGGCGTAGCGCTGCACGGATCGCCTTAGCCAGTTCGCTCGCGTACCCCTGCCGCTGGTTGCGTCCCGACCGTTCGTTGGGTGCCTTGGTCACCGGTCCTGAGTTGGCGACACGGTCATGCTGCCACTTGGCCCAGGAGAAGCGGCAGATCTGTGAGTCAAGGTCGACCACCTTGTCGGGATGCGCTTCGCGCACAGACTTGAACTGATCGTGACTCGGCCCGCCGTCGAGATAGAAGTAGCCGCAGGCTCCCGCTAGCTTCGCGGCGACGTCGAGACTTACCGCAGTTTGATGGCCGCGTGGCGTGACCGCGAGATCGATAGCTGCGCCAACAAGCCGCGCCAAGCCTGCATCGTCGATCTCGGGTAGGACGTGGGCTACCGCCAAGCCGTAGAGGACGGGTGAGCTTGCAATGGTGAGCTTGTCAGTGCCGCGCTCGAACTGGGCCCGTAACTCAGCGTCAAGCGCCGCGTCGTCCAGCTCCATGGATCGCATCCTACTGACTGCTGCCTTCGCAGGTTGTTGTGGAAAGGCCTACGCCGCCAACGGAGGTCAAGAGCGTTGAAGTACTTGCGTTTTCGTTGGAATCTGTCATAAGTAGGTGCGGAGATTGGCTTCTTGCAAAGGAGGCCGATCATGGCATCTGTCACCGCTGCGGTCGCTGAGATATGGACGTGTCGCACGGCGCTCGATCTTCTGGACCAGTCCGTCTCAAGCCAAGTAGCTAGACGCCATCCTCAACTCCTGGACGACGAAGATGTCCGGGGACTGTGGTGGCTTTCGCAGTACCTGCACGTGTGGCTACTCAAGGGCCCTGGCCTGGAGTACTGCTCGCACCCTGCGGTGGGGTTCTACCCCCACCCCTACGAGTTCTGCCTCGATGTGCTCACGCGCGCGATCCACTACAACGGCAGCCTCGAGTGCATCTCTCGGTTCCCGGCGCTGTGGCACGACTGTCGGTTACACGAACAAACCGCTCCAGCCTTCATGGCGAAGCCGGAGTTCCAGCCTCTCCTGCGAGCCGGCCAAGACGAACGTCGTCGGCTACACAGCGAGTACGTCGCGTCACAGCAGACTCGCGGCTGACGTTCCAACCCATACACCAGCCAATCTCCACCACCCGCCCAGCGAGTCTGGGCGGGTATTTCTTTTCCCTTAGCACACCGAAGTTTCAGCTTTCCAGTCAGCCTTCCAGTCATTCCATTAAACCTTCCAATTGGTCGCTCGCAGTGAATCCGGGCCGGCTTCTACGTTGTCGCTGTCCACAACGGACGAGCCCCGATTAGGGCGATCAAATGGAATCGAGGTGAACCAAAATGGAGTGGCACTGCCTCATGGGAGACAACAGCGGCAACCAGGACACCACCCCGACGCTGCTCGCCATCGTCATGGCGATGTTCTTCTTCCCGGGCATTCGCTGCTAAGCGGAAGACGGGCTTAACGGTTGGTCGCCACGAGCCCGCCTCCGCCTCTAGCAGGCAGCCTGCGACAGCAGGGCTACCCACTTTCAAGGGTACGCCCCCACCTAGGAGGTGAAAAGGCCGGGTGGGCCTGGTCGGGCAAATATTGCCGACCAGGCCCACTGCATTTCACCTCAGTTGCTTGATTTGCCGCGGTTTGTGTTTAGAGCTGAATCGCGCCATCCACAGCACTTCAAGACCATGCACCAGCAGAAGGGCGCATTATCGTGAAACTTCCTACAATCCTCTCGCGCATGTACATCCTCTTTATTCTTGTGTTCGTAGTCCTGCTCGTCGCCTGCGGCCCCAAGCCCGGCGTCGACCAGCTCAGCTTGGACAAAGCGACCCTCAAGGCCTGCCCGCAGGACGTCAAGTACGCCACCAAGGTCGACCTGGACGTCAGCGGCAGCGGCCGGACACCCGAGCTCGACCCTGCCCGTCTCGACATCATCAAGCAGCAGGCCCGGACCACCGCCATCTGTGGCGGCCACCTGCTCGTCACCGTCTTCTCCGCCACCAGCGCGGCCACCGTCGCCCTGTACGACGACGAGCTCACACTCCCCGGCGCGACCGACAACGCCCGGCTCCGCCGCGTGCAGAAGCTCGTCGACGACATTAGTAAGAAGGTCACCACCGCCTACCCGCCGGCCATCAAGAAGGTGTCGCCAGCCCAGAGCGACATCACGGCCCAGTTCCGGTTGGCCGCCGAGTACCAGACCCAGCTCGGCACGACGTACCGACTGCGACTGGTCATCCTGACTGACGGCTTTCAGACGGTTGGCCGTCGCGTCACCGCGCCGATTGAGATCACCAAGGCCCGCGCGGTCGGAATGACCGTCAACGTCCCCCGCCTGCCGGACGCCACCGTGACGGTGGCCGGGGTGGGCAAGGTCGCCGCCGGATCCGCGCCGTCCTCCGGGATGACCAACGCCCTGATCGGCTACTGGGACGGCGTCTGCCACCGCGCCAAGGCCGCACAGTGCACCGTCGTCACCGACTACGTGGCAGGGCGGTGAGCGCCTTGCGCCGCACCTCCATCAACCCGCTAGACGAGGCAACCGCCGAGGCCGATGCGGTGATCCTGCCGCATATCGACCGCGCCGGAGCTGTTCCACGTCCGGGCAACATCGGGAAGTTCACCTCTGAACGAGAGTACGACGCCAAGGCCCAAACGCAGATCGAGACGTTCGCGGCGGAGAGTGAGGCCGCAGCCCGCGAGTCGACGGTCACCGCGGCGGGCTTGGAGTCGGTCTCCACAGCCTCAACCAGCCTCATCACTGGAGCGGCATCGAGCGTCGAGACAGCGCGAAAGCGACTAGATCACGCCATCCAGGCCCTCGGCCACCTCGCTCGGCGCGACATGCCGGTGAAGGTCCGCTACTGGATCTGCCTCATCGTGCTCTGCCTCGGCGACACCGCCGGAATCCTCGGCGCGGCTATCACCTTGGGCGAGATCCCGATCGTGGCGCTCGGCCAAGCCGTGGCGACCGGCGTCGCGGCTGTTACCGCGGGCCAGGCCGGGGCCGACCTCAAGGACCTCCGGCTGGCGCGTGTCCGGCGACGCGACCTCGAGGAGCTGACCGAGGACGAGCAGCGTTACCGGCAGTTCTTCACCGGCACCGAGGCCGGCATTTCCACCCTGAAGCTGGTTGGAGCCTTGAGCGGGGCGGTCGTCGCGATCATCAGCGTCGGCATCTTCTGCTTGCGGTTGTCGGTCGAGGGCCTGACGTCGGGAATCGCGTTCGGCATGCTGGCCGCGGCGACGGCGCTCGGCTCGTTCCTGGCCAACTACAGCTACGCGGACGAGATCGCCGATTACCTGGCGCGCGCCGAGCGCACGTACGCCAAGGCGATCAAGACGCACCACAAGCTCGCCGCTGACCCGGCGATCCAGAATCGAGCCGAAGCCCTCGCCACGGCTGCCTCGATCAAGGCCGAGCACGCGCACCGCGGCCGGGCGGCCTGGTGGCAGCTCCAAGCGCTGTCACGGCGCATCCTGCGCCGCAACCCCGGAGTCGCCGGGCACGGCGCAGCCGATGAGCCGGCGGAGGTCATCGGGCGGCGGTTCCGCGGTGATGCCGCGTGATCCGCGTCGTTCAGCTTCGACCTGCTCACCTACTCGCAGCCGAGCTGCGCTGGACCTCGGGCACCAGCGCCACCAACCGCCCCAAGGTCTCCTATCAGCTAGGCAACCCCGGCCGCCCGTCGACGGACCCAACGATCACCATCGTCATCGCCGACGACTCCGGCTCGGTCATCGGCCCAGCCGGAGCCGACCCCGTCTCCAACCGGTACGAAGAGGCCTGGCGCGCGTTCCGGGCGATTGGAGGCGGCGGCGCCAAGCACGAGTTCGGCGCGGTGCTGCACTTCGATACCCCGACCAGCCGCGACGTACCACCCACACCCCTGACCCGGTCAGGGCTGCAACAGCTGCGCTCCGGGCTACGGTTCCCCCGCGACAGCGCCGGCACCAGCTGCCTCGGGCCTTCCCTCACCGCCGCTACCAACCTGGCGAACCAATACCCGAACCACACGGCCACCCTGATCGTCCTCAGCGACTTCGAGTTGTTCGACGACAACGCCGCCCAGGTGCTCGACGACCTGGCCGACTTCCCCGGCGACGTCCATGCGGTAACCCTCGGCGGCACGCGGATGGACGGCATTCTCCACCATCGAATCCACGTCACCCCGGTCACGGACAACGACCCGCCCGGAACCCTCGCACGGGCTGTTTTCGGCGGTCTGACGGCACGCCGTCCTGGCAGTTGGGTGGCCGAACGATGACCGGCGATCCCGCGCCCAGCCGCGACCCGTTCCGCTGGATCTGGCGTGCCAGCTTGTTCGTCTTCGGCTCAGTCGTCCTGCTCAACCTCGCCGTCGCCTACCTCCAGCCGATCTTGCCGTGGCTCGTCGGAGCAGCGGGAATCGCGCTCGTGCTGTGGGTCGTGGCGACGGTCATCCGGTGGCGGCGCAATCGTTGGTGAATAAACAACGAAACATTACACATAAACAGTAGGTCAAGCATCAGGGAACGGCCTGTTCCTATCGGTGTTGTGGAATCTTGAAAAGCTATTGGCCGTTGCGTGCGTGCAACATATAACTAGTTACAGAACGTTGCACGCACGCAACGGAAAGGAGGGTATATATGAGCAAGAAAAGAAGAAGGAAAAATCCGCGAGATGCTCGTGAGTACAGAGTGTCAGTCCGTGCTGTGCGACGCGAAACTCCGGACATCAACAAACTGGCCCGCGCCATCATCGACCTAGCGATGGCGCAGGCAGAACGCGAAGCACAAGCTGAGCAGGAGGCTCAAACAGCGACCGAAGTCGCCGACGACGGCAAATCGAGGAACGCTAATGAATAGACGCCTCGACGAACTTGTCTGGCTGCAACTGCATTTCCAACGACCGGTCGCTGCCCTTCGAGTCTTGGAACTTCTCCAGCTCTGGAGTGGCGACCCACGCAACCCACGGCTTGTACTGGAGGCGCGATCCGGACGGACCTTGCAGCTTTTGCTCGGCGTCCCCCGTCGAGCCGAGAGCAATATCAAGGCAAGCATTCAGGGACTGATCTCCGGCACGCGCTTCACGACCGACGACGTGCACCGGCCGTCCGTGTCACATGCGGCGTCGGTTCGACTGACCAGCCATAGCCGAGCACTGCGCATCGACGATCCCGAACCGTCGACGCGCGCCATTCTCGCCGCACTCGAACGCGTAGCCGGTACGGAAGAAGTGGTGCTACAGCTCGTCCTCGGCCCTCGCAAGGCGGCCCGAGCAGTTCCGGCCAGACCGGCGCCATCATCGGTGCTCGGTCCACGGCCGGCGGATCGGGCCGACAGCGAAGCCCGCAGCGCCCTGCGCGCCAAGCAGAAGCTGTCCGGGTTCGACTGCGCCATCCGACTCGGGGTCACTGCCCGAAGTCCACAGCGCCGACAGACCCTGATCGCGGGCGTCTTGAGCGCGCTGCGCACCACGGAGATGCCAGGCGTCCGCATCCGCCTCGTCCGTGCGGCGTCCCGCAAGATCAACAGCGCGCTCAACCCATGGTGGTGGCCGCTCGCCCTCAACAGCGCCGAAGTCCTCGGCCTCATCGGCTGGCCGATCGGTGACTCGGACTTTCCCGGCGTTCCCGGACTGCACCCCCGTCTCCTCCCGCCATCCGACCAGCTGTCCGCGACACCGGATCGAGTCGTGGCCACCGCGACCGCTCCGGGTCACAGCGAGGCCATCGGTCTCGACGTGGGTGGATCCCTCCGCCACACCTGGGTGCTCGGCCCGAACGGCACCGGCAAGTCGACCTTGCTCGCCAACTTGGCCGTGCAAGACATCGCCGCCGGGCGCGGCGTCGTGATCATCGAGCCAAAGGGCGACCTGATCACCGACATCCTCGAGCGGATGCCCGCCGACCGCACGCAAGATGTCGTGATCCTTGACCCGACCGACCACACGCCCGTCGGGCTCAATCCGCTCAGCGGGAGCGGTCGCGAAGAGACCCGCGTCGAAGGGCTGCTCAGCGTCTTCCGCTCGCTGTACGTCGACTCCTGGGGTCCACGCACTCAAGACGTCGTGCACTCGTCACTTCTGACGCTTGCCAGGCGCGGTGACGCCTCAATCGCCATGGTGCCGCTGCTGCTGACCAACACCGGCTTTCGCCGCTCTGTCGTGCGTCGAGTTGCCGCTGCCGATCCTGTCGCCCTTGGGCCGTTCTGGGCCTGGTACGACGCCCTCTCGGACGGCGAGCGGGCCACCGTCATCGCCCCGATCATGAACAAGCTCCGCCCGTTCCTGCTCAACCCCGGCCTTCGCGCCATGGTTGGGCAACGACAACCGCGGATCACCATGAGCCAGGTCCTGGCGGATAGCAAGATCTTGCTCATCCCGCTCCGTAAGCAGATCGTTGGGGCCGAGGCGTCACGCCTCATCGGCTCGCTGGCCGTGGCGGAGCTGTGGCAGGCCATCCAAGGCCAGCTGGCGCTGACGTCCGGAGCACGGCGTCCCGTCATGGTCTACATCGACGAGGTGCAGGACTACCTGCACTTACCAACTGACCTCGCTGACGCCCTCGCGCAGGCTCGCGGACTCGGCGCCGGGTTCACGCTCGCCCATCAGTACGCCTCGCAGCTATCCCCCACGATGCGCGCCGGCTTCGTCGGCAACATCCGCTCCCGCATCGCGTTCCAGCTCGCCCACGACGACGCGACGCTGCTCGCCAAGGGACACCCAGAGATCACCGCTGACGACTTCACCGCGCTCCCCGCGTTCAACGTCTACGCCAGCTTGGCCACGACCAACGGCGAGGTTACGCCCTACGCGTCCGGCCTGACCTCGGCGCTTCCGCCACCGTCCAGCGACCCCGACGCTCTGCGCCGCCTCAGTCAGACCAAGTACGGCCAGACCCTGGATCAGGTCGAGCGCGAACTTGCCGAGCTGGTCGAGGTGGACGCCACCAGTACTGACACGACAGGCGGCAGCGGCCGGAAACGGAGGACGTCATGAACGACTTCCCCGACGTTCCAGAGCTTCGCATCGCTCATCCTGTCGCGTCGAGCAACGAGCTGAATACCCGCAGGTCAGACGCCGAAGCCCCTCGATTAAGTGTCCGGAATAGTTCTCCCATCTCCGATGCTCAACTCCCAGCCACCCGGCCTACCAAGCAGCGGACCGGCCGCCTCGACCTGGCCAATCTCCGCCATAACCTCAGTCCGCGAGATCTCGCGATTTTGCGCTCAATCTCGGCCCACCGGTTCCTGACCACACAACACGTCCGCGCTCTGCTCTTCAGCGACCACGCCTCCGAGCTCAGCGCCACCCGCAGCAGCAACCGCGTCCTCCGCCGACTCAGTCGAGACAAGCTGATCACCGCACTCGACCGACGCGTCGGCGGCGTCCGCGCCGGATCGGCCGGGTACGTCTGGCGCGTCACCGCTGCTGCACATCGACTGCTCCAGACCGAAGACGGCGAAGGCATCTCGCGCCGGTACCGAGAACCGTCCCAACGGCTCCTCGCTCACACCCTGGCTATTGCCGACACGCACGTCGCGCTCAACCGAGCCGCAAGCAGCGACGGCCTCGAACTCGTCACCGTCCAAGTTGAGCCGGGAAGCTGGCGACGCTTCCTCGGCCTCGGCGGCGAGCCCCGACTACTGCGCCCAGACCTGGCAGTCGTCACGGCTCAAGGCGACTACGAAGACCACTGGTTCATCGAGGTCGATCTCGGCACCGAACACCCACCGACCGTCGTCCGCAAGTGCCACCTGTACGAGGATTACCGCCGAAGTGGCAACGAGCAAGACGCCCACGGACTGTTTCCCCGCGTGCTCTGGGTTGTCCCGAACCAGCAGCGCGCCGACAAGCTCACGGCGGCGATCACCGACGCCAAGCTCGACCAAGACCTATTCCGCGTCGTCACCACCGACCAGCTGATACCGGCAGTGATCGGAGGTGCGGCATGACCCAAGCCCCTCGAAACACCATCCTCGTCGGTGACGCCCTCGACCAGCTCCGCCAACTGCCAAGCGAGTCGGTCGACATGGTGCTAACCAGCCCGCCCTACTACAACCTGCGCAACTACCAAGTCGGCGGGCAGCTCGGCCAGGAATCGAACATTCAGGAGTGGGTCAGCAATCTCACCGCGGTTGCCGCAGAAGTCCGCCGAGTCCTGACGCCATCCGGCACCTTCTGGCTCAACGTGGCCGACCGCTACTCGATCCACGACCGCGAGGGCTCACCGAGGAAGAGCCTGCTCTTGGGGCCGGCGCGCTTGTCAACAGCGCTCGCAGCAGACGGGTGGCTGGTGCGTAACCAGATCATCTGGAGCAAGACCAACCCCATGCCGAGCAGCGTCCCGGACCGGTTGACCAGCACCTACGAAGTCGTCTACCTGCTGGCGAAGCAGCGCAGCTACTTCTTCGACCTCGACGCCATCCGCGTGCCACACACCAGCAACGCCACGACGCCGCAGGCCAGCGCTAAGGACTCGATCCCTCGCCAGTGGCGGGCTCGGTCTACGGACAACGTCCGCGGCCTGGTGTCGCTCAAACAGCGCGGCATTGTCGGCCACCCATTGGGCAAGAATCCGGGCGACGTCTGGCAGCTGCCGACCAGCTCCTACCGAGGCGCCCACTTCGCCACCTTCCCAGAGCGACTAGCCGAACGGGCCATCTTGGCCGGCAGTCCCGAAGCTCGCTGCTCCAACTGCTTCACGCCGCATCGTCGGGTGACACGTCGACTTGGAGCTACCGCCATCCGCGGGACGCTCCTAGCAACGTGCACCTGCGACGCCCCAAGCGAATCGGCCATCGTCCTTGACCCGTTCATGGGTGCTGGCACAACCGCCGTTGCTGCCGAGAAGCACGGCCGCAACTGGCTGGGCATCGAGCTGAATCCTGACTTCGCCGCTCTAGCCGACGATCGCATCCGGACCGCCCGCGGGACACCGGAGGACCGAGCCGCATGACGGCTCGTCCTCCCCAAACACCAACGCTAAGACGAAAGGAGGTGAGTATGAGTGAACATCTACCCCCACCACAACCAGGTCCCGAAGGCGTCAACAGCTACGGCACCGACGACCCTGAGGAGCAAGCGCAGATCGAGGCAGCCCGCACCGCGGCCGCCGAGGAGCGTCGAGCCAACAGGGCAAAGTTGGAGCGCTACGTCAGCTATGGCCTCAACGAAGAGGACGCGCAAGGGCTCATCGAGCACGAGCAGATGCTCAAGGATCGGCGAGACGCAGTCGCGGCCGGCCAACTCGAACAGGGCGAAGCCGACAAGCGCATCCGGCCCCGCATCTACGTCCGGTCGCTCGTTGACCACACCGAGGGCCACGACATCGGGGACTGGATCGACGCCAGCCGAGACCTCGAGGACATACAGCGCGACGTGCAGTCCATCCTGTCCCGCTCGCTGCACGCCCACTGGACGGGCGAGCCAGCCGAGGAGTGGGCCATTCACGACCAGGACGGCTTCGGCTCGCTCACGTTGCACGAATACGAATCGCTCGACGTGGTCTGCGCCTTGGGCAAGGGCATCGCCGAACATGGGTTGCCCTTCGCCGCCTGGGCCGAGATCAACGACGCGACGGACATCTACACGCTCAACCGCTTCGAGGCCGCCTACTTTGGCGCCTACGACAGCCGGGAAGCCTATGCGGAGCACGTCTTCGAGGAGATGGAGGGCGAGAAGGAGTTGGAGGCCCTACCGGACTGGGTGCGCGACGTCGTCCGCGTCGACTACGAACGCATGACCCATGAGATGGAGACCAGCGGCGAAGTCCGCTTCGTCGACCACCCCGGCGGCGTGTGGGCCTTCAACGGCCGGGTCTGACCTGACCCACCTGCACTTTGACAACTGAAACGGAAACCGACGACTCGTCGGTGCCGTGCAGCCGTCCTGTCATCCATAAGGGATGGCCGGCTGCACCAACACCGAGGAGGTACTCGCCATGAGCGAGGTCACCGGCCCTCCGGGCAGCTACAAGACCATCGGGGTCCAGCTGCCCAACGGGCTCCACTCCCAGGCCACCATGGTGGCGAAGCTCGACGGCATCTCCCTGCGGGATGCCTGCGTCCGGGGACTCCGGACGTATGTCGAGCAGAAGCAGGCCGAGCCAGATTTCAAGGCTCGGGTTGCTGCGGCACTCGCCGACATCGAGCGCGAGGCCGCCGAGCAGCGGGAAGCGATTCAGTCGCTGTTTGGGTCTGAGACTCAGGCAGCCGCTCCCGCGGCCAAGAAGACGGCCGCAGCCAAGAAGGCTGCGCCGCCCCCCACGCCGGAGAGCTAACGCTCACCGGTTCACCCGTTCCGCTCCCTAGTGGTTGAGCGGACCCCCCTATGGGTGGGAGGCAGGAGCGCTGACGCGCCCGCCTCCCACCCGGTAACCCCAAAATCTATACAAGGAAAGGCTTTCCTTATAACGTCAATTATTGTTGTGAAATCGATCATTATCGTTGCACGCATGCAACGGTCGGCGGATAATTAGAACGAAAGGAATTGAATTAATACAGGGAGCGCGTGATGAGCATAGAGGAACATTTAAAACTAGCTAGCATTATCAAGGAAGCGCGACAGGAGAAGGGGTACTCAGCGAGCGAGCTTGCTCGCCGTGCAGGGCTACAGCCCAGCACCGTGACCAGGATCGAGGCAGCGCAACTTCAGCATCCACAACCCGAGACCCTGATAGCCATAGCTAACGCGCTTGAAAAGCCGACATCAGATCTGTTTGCCTGTCTCAACTGGTTGCCGAAAGAGCAGCTACCTAGCTTTACACCCTACTTGCGAGCGAAGTACGCCAATCTGCCCGAGCAAGTTCAAGAGAAGCTAGAGAACCACGTCGCCAAAGTCGTCCGGCGCTACGGCTACGAAACCAACGGGCCGGAGCCTGGACAGGACGAATTCTAAACATTAATCAGCTTACCCGAGAGGAGGGATCATTATGACCGAGAAATTAACTACGAGCGTGCTTGCAGACCTCCGCTCGGTGATACCAAGTCACAAGATCACATTTGCTCAGGCGAAGCGCATTGCCGAGCAACAAGCCAATCGCCTTCTCGCTCTGAGCGGTGTCACAACCGGTCCTCAGCCAAGCGGAAGCCTCATCGGTAGGTTGCCACGCATCCGCATCGTCACTGACGAACTTCCCGTCAGCGTCAGTGGCACGACTCATTGGAGTGGCTCTCACTGGATCATCGTGCTCAACCAAGCGGACCCTGTCGCACGCCAGCGGTTCACCCTGATGCACGAGTTCAAACACATCATCGATCATGGCCGAGTTGATCAGCTCTACACCGGCAACAACCGGTACACGGCAGCTGAGCAAGCCGAACGTGCCGCTGACTACTTCGCGGCCTGCTACCTGATGCCAAAGCGACGACTCAAGGCGGCATGGGCACAGGGCATACAAACATCCGCACGCTTAGCTCAACGATTCGACGTGTCGATCCGCGCCATGGAAGTCCGCCTCCAGGACACACGAATCAGCGCGGTTCGCGACAGCGTGCTGATGCCCCCACTCGGAACCATCAGCACCCGATGCTCGATGACCCCTTCGCTTGTGACGAAAGGAGTGTGACCGCCATGTCACTCGCACAGGAGGCCGTAAGCGAGATCACCCTGGGACGTCGGAAGCGTTTTGTCCTTTACCTGCGCGTTTCGACACCTTCACAGGTGAACACTGACTACGACCCAGAGGGTATTTCGATCCCTGCTCAGCGAGAGGCCGGCCTACGCAAAGGGGCCGCACTCGACGCGGATCTTGTTCGAGAGTTCATCGAACCCGGCCGCAGCGGCACCTCTGTCGATAAACGACCGGTCTTCCAAGAGATGCTGACATGGCTCAAGGAACAAGGTGACATCGACTACGTCGTCGTCTACACCTTCTCCCGAGCCTTCCGGAACGCTGTTGATGCCGGAATCACCAAGCGCACCTTGCGCAAGTACGGGACCCGCGTCGTCTCGACGACGCTCGATCTCGGTGAGAGCCCCGAGAGCGCGATGATCGAGACGATTATGCACGCCGTCGACCAGTACCAATCGGAGCAGAGCGGCGCTGACATCAGCTACAAGATGGGCCAGAAGATCAAGCACGGCGGAACCGTAGGTCCCGCCCCACTCGGCTACCTCAATGTCACTGAGGACTTCGAGGGTCGGACGATCCGCACCATCGCTGTCGATGAAGTTCGTGCGCCTCTGATCGAGACCGCCTTCATCCTGTTTGCAACAGGCGAGTACTCAATATCGCGATTGCAAGCCGAGATGGCAGAGCGCGGGCTCACTACGCGGCCGTCACGCAAACGACCCGCTAAGCCCGTGTCAGAGGATCAGCTCCGCAAGATGTTGGCCAACCCCTACTACTTGGGACTAGTCACCTACGAAGGCAAGCAGCTCCCTGGCCGCCACGAGGCCATAGTTGAGCCAGGAGTCTTCTCAGCTGTTCAGGTCATCCTGGAGATCCGTGCCAAACCCGGATCGCGCGATCGCAGCCTCAACCACTACCTCCGTGGCAAGCTCCACTGTCAGGAGTGCTACGAGGCCAGGCGAGATTTCCGCCTCATGTACACCGAGGCCACGGGGCGTGGGGGTACGTATGGCTACTTCATCTGCCGTGGTCGCCAGGTCGGCGTCTGCGAGCTTCCACACCTGCCGGCATATCGCGTAGAGGGCGCCATCGTGAGTTACTACGCGACGGTCAAGGTGACGCGTGACTTTGCCGCGACAGTTAACGAACCGCTTGCCTTCGACCGACGCGACACGATCACGCGCCGCGATCGGGCCAATAGGCGGCTTCGAGATCGACCAGCAAGAGGAACGTCTCATCGACCTGGTAGCAGACGGCGACCTCCCATCCACCAAGTTGCGGGAGCGGCTACAGAAGCTCGCCATCGAGCGAATCCAACTGGAGCAGGACCGCCAGTCCAACGAGAGCATCATCAAGCAGGCAATCGCGCTGCTGTCGGCAGTACTTCACCTGCTCGAAGATCCTCAAGGCATGTACACCCGAGCGAGCGACCTCACCCGACGCCGCATCAACGACGCGTTCTTCGAGGCGCTCTACATCGGACGGGAGTTCGTAGACCACGCGGTGCTGAACCCACTCTTCGCGGACGTGATCTCAGCCAACGCTCGCCATCACCAGGACAGCGAAGCCGCAGCACTCGGCACACAAAAAGTCGGTCGCCCCGCTCTTGCGAGCGAGACGACCGACCGGAATACCTTGAGTGACGTTCTGGTAACCACTGGTGACCTTGATTCGGTCCCGGGTTCGAGAACGACCGTTATGGTGGAGCTTAGGGGATTCGAACCCCTGACCTCTTCCATGCCATGGATTCCCGGCTAGCGAGACAGCAGACAGGAGGACCATGCGCTGATCTATCAGTGTCCACGGAAGTCCACGGAGAATCACTCCCGTAGCCTCCCGATTTGCCTCCCAGCGCGCCTCATCTCTGACGTGCTTACAGGCCCCCAAGTGGAGAGCAGCGTCGATTTCGGCACGCGCGACCTTTATGACCACTGACTGAGAGCGGTGCGAAGGAAAGCGTCGCGCCTTTCGGTGACGGCAGCGGCGCCCAGGAGGCTACCGTCGTCGGCGAATCCCGCCCAACCGTCCATCACTGTCGGCGTGTTCAGCGCGGCCACGGCATCCCAGTAGGGCACGCCGACTGCCGCCCGGCCCGCCTGCCGCTCCCAGCCCTCCAACACATGGGACGGCGCGTCCTGGCCGTACTGAAGGGTCATCTGCATCCGCAGGCTGCCGAGATCGACGCCCGGATTACCAGCCCCGGCTGTATTCCAGTCGATCAGCGCAACGCAACGGTCACCCTCCCACAGCATGTTGCCGCCCCAGGCGTCACCATGCACGAACACCGACGCGACTGCCGGCATCCCGTGCGACCTGACCCGCTCGTCGGCCTGCTGCAGCAAAGGTGTGGTCGGCATCAGGCCCCGCCAGCGTTCATCGGCGCGGTCGTCGACGGCGCACGGCCGGGGCCGGTATGGCAGGTGGGCCTGCGGAACCAGCCTGAAGGCGTGGACCCTGGCAAGGGCCGCTCCCGCTTCGCGGAGCCGGGCGACCGAAACCGTCGGCGAGAGACCGGCGCTGCCGGGCAGGAAGGTCTCCAGGGTGGCGACGGTCCCGCTCGCCTTCCCGTCGAGATCCGCAGCGATCAGCCGCGGCGCGGCCAGGCCATGAGTCTCGGCCAGCTGAAGCGCGCGTGCGTTCGTGATCACCCACGCGGCGGCGATCCATCCCCGGACAGGGACCTTCAAGATCACGTCCCTGGTCCGGGCCGCCGGTCCTTCGATTCCCAGGCGGAACGTGCCCGAAGGGCGGTGCTCGCCGCGGGTCAGGCCCTCGGACGAAACGACGCTCGTCCCGCCAACCGCGTCGGCCGCCCAGCGCAGAACCTGGTCATTCGGCATCTTGCCTGTGTGTGCTCTTGCCATTTCATTACTTTATTACGCAGCAGTGGCTTTCCTAACACGCAGTTAGAGACGCTGATTCGTCTCATACAAAAAGTAGAACTGGTCGGCCTCGATCTTGCGCCTCTCGGCGCGCTCCTCGTGCATGGCCCTCAGCAGGGAAGTCCCGCCAGTCAACGCCAGAGCCACGGCGCTTGTTAGAAGTGGATTCCCGCCGACTGCCGGGCCGTAGACCGTGCCGACCCCGACACCCGCAACAGGCCCGGCCTAGCCCGTTGCGGCGCGCGTCGCAAGCTCACGAAGCGACAAGTTGTCGTGCACAAGTTGGTCGATCTCGTCCAGGGCCGGTCTCACCTGGCTGACGTACAACTCATCCACCTGAGGACCGAAGTCAGGATCACCGTATTCGACCTGGACACCGGCCTGCAGGCCGGTCACGGCTCGCCGGAACATTCCTAGTGGATGAGTAAGCTCCTTTCTCACATCCAAAATCTCACTGATGTCAGCACGCGGGAAGTGGGGAAGGTTGCCCAGCAGACCGAGACCCACACCCGAATTCTTTGCTCGACGCGCATAGTGGGGAGCGGGATCAATTAGACCCTCGGCAATCGCACTCCGAGTCAATTTTGCAACTTCATCATCGAGAGATGGATAAACACCCGGAGAATTCATGACTTCGCGAATTCGGTCGAGGAACCGATTCGCCATAGCATCACTGAACTCTCCCTTCAGGTCATCGTCTTGGAGAATGGGGTGCATCTCCAGAACACCCGACTCGATTGCAGGCAGCAAAGCGTTGATCCCGGATTCCGCTAACTGCTGCTCACCGAGATCCTGATCCCTTTCGCGTGAACCTCGGCACCGTCGAGAAATTCTCTCTGAGATTGTCGCTGTGCGGGGGTGAGCTTCTTCGGATTAGCATTAGCTATACGCACAGCCAACTCAAGCTGCCCACGATCAACACCGAAGTAGCTTAAGGAATCATCCCCGAGTTCCAGCAAGAGCGCCAGCATCGTGTTTACGGGCTCTTCACAATCGAGGGTGTAGTTGGGGTCGGAAGCCGCCTGTCTCGAGTAGTGATCTGGCGATGTAGTTCGTCAGGTTGCGGAAGCCGAGGGCGGAGCCGCGGAGGTGTTCGAGGCGGCCGTTGATCGCTTCGGTGGGGCCGTTGGATGTGCCGGGCCGGTCGAAGTAGGCGAGCACGTCGGCGGCGCGCTTGGTCAGGGTGCGGCCGAGCGTGATGATCTCGCTGAACGGGCTGGGGACGCCTCGGCTGATCGACTCGATCAACTGCCTCATCAGCTCGCGGCCCCGGGTTCGGTCGGGCTCACGGTAGGCGGCGATCATCCGCTGGTAGATGCCCCAGGTGGCTTCGACCTCGACGTGGGCGTCGGGCCGCGAACAGCTCCGTCAGCCGGTGCTGCTGGGTCTCGGTGAGCAGTTCGGCGCCGGTGTGCAGGGTGCGTCGCGCGGCATATAGTGGATCGCCGGTGCGGCCTCGGTGCCCGTGGGTGGCTTGCTGGACCCGGCGCCGGCACTGATCCAGGGCGTCGCCTGCCAGACGGACGACGTGGAAGGGGTCCAGCACCGGCACAGCCTCGGGTAGCTCTTCGGCGGTGGCGGTCTTGAATCCGGTGAACCCGTCCATCGCGACGACCTCGATATTGTCGCGCCAGGACTTGTCCCGTTCGGCGAGCCAGGCCTTGAACGCCTGTTTGGAGCGGCCGGCGACCATGTCCAGAAGCCGCGCCGGCCCGGTGCCGTCGCGGATCGGCGTCAGGTCGATGATCACGGTCACGTACTTGTCGCCACGCCGGGTGTGCCGCCAGACGTGCTCGTCCACGCCGATGACCTGCACGTCGTCGAAGCGGTGCGGATCGTCGATCAGGACCCGGCGGCCCTCGGCCAGGACCGCGTCGTTGGCGGTGTTCCACGAGACCCCCAGAGCGTCGGCGACGCGGGCGACACTCAGGTGTTGGCACACCAGGGCTTCCAGCGCCCACCACAGGCCACGTCGCGACAGCTTCGCCCGCGGCTCGGCGGCCCGCGACGTGTCCTGGCGCCACACGTGACCGCACCCGGTGCACCGGTATCGGCGGAGGCTGACCTCCAACACCGTGGGCCGCCACCCGAACGGCTCGTGCGCCAACCGCCGGACCACCGTGTCTCTGGCCGCGCCCTGGCATCCGCAGCGACGACACCATTTGTCGGGCTCGACAACCCGGCACCGGAGAATCGCCCGATCGGGCTCCAACCGCTGCGCGAGCACTTCGAGCCCGAGATCATCAAGACGAGCGAACGTGGTCAGGTCAGGGCGGGCGAAGGTAGCGTCAGACACGTCGAGGTCTTCCAGATGGACGGCATAGTCACCTCCATCCTCGGGAGACCTCGACCCCTACCCGGCCACCGACGCGCCGACCGGACTACACCCTCAACTGCGACTGCGAAGAGCCCAAATCGCCCCGGTGCGAGGGTCGGCCCGCGTGCTAAGTTCCGGCCATGACTAGACCCGGTGAGATCCTCGGCAGCGTGGTCGCCGCCAGCGAGCGCGAACAGCTCGAGACGTTCCTGGATTACCTGCGCGACGCCGTCGTGCGCAAGGCCCGCGGGGTGTCGGAGGAGGACGCCCGGCGCAGCCCGGTGCCGACCGGCACCAACCTCGGCGGCCTGATCAAACACCTGCGGTGGGTGGAACTGGGCGGGTTCGCCGAGCAGATCGGGCAGATCCCCGCCGCGGAGCTGCCCACGCCGCCGTGGACCGAGGCAGACCCGGAGGCCGACCTGCGGCTGGAGCCGAACGAGAAGCTCGACGACGTCATCGCCGCCTACCAGGCGGAGTGCGACCGCTCCCGCGAGATCGCCGCCCAGCACAGCCTCGACTACGCCGTCACCACACCGCGGGGCAGAGAGCTGACGTGGATGTACCTGCACGTGATCGTGGAGACCGCCCGGCACGCGGGCCACGCGGACATCCTGCGCGAGATGATCGACGGCAGCGTCGGCGACTGACGGCTCGCGGCGCGTCGTCGGTCCGTGTTCCGGGTCGTCGGAGGCGGCGTTACAACGGTATCGGCGGAGGCTGACCTCCAACACCGTGAGCCGCCACCCGAACGGCTCGTGCGCCAACCGCCGGACCACCGTGTCCCTGGCCGCGCCAGGGGATCCGCAGCGACGACACCATCTGTCGGGCTCGACAACCCGGCACCGGAGAATCGCCCGATCGGGCTCCAACCGCTGCCCGAGCACTTCGAGCCCGAGATCATAGTCACCCCCATCCTCGGGAGACCTCGACCCCTACCCGGCCACCGACGCGCCGACCGGACTACACCCTCAACTGCGAAGAGCCTGTTTACGTCGGTGGTTTGAAGATGATTCCACATCGCCGCCACGAAGTTCTTCGGCGTGTACAGGGTGACGTGATCGGCATACAAAAGCGCTGCCTTCACGTGCTCCAACTCGGGCGCAAAGGAGCTCACATCGTCAATTCCTGAATTGATCGAGATATTCAGCGACGAGCAAGGGCTTCGCGCTGCGCGCGGCGTTCCTTCTTCTTTCGCGAAGCCTTACCCATTCATTTCTCCTCGATTGCATCCATCGACGCCCATGAGTAACTGGCCCTACGCTCGACTTAGCTCTTTGGTGCAGACTTCGGGGTCGTGCGGCATGCCAGGCCTGGATTGTCTTCGGTTTCCAGCCCGGCGAGCGGCCGAACATGCGATCAGGCGCCGGGATCTGGTTACGGGCAACGTAGGCACGGACCGTGGAATCCGAGACACCAAGGAAGGTCGCCACGTCGTCAGTCATCCACCAATAGTAGGCAGCTCGGACTTTTCCTCACTGATCGCCTACTTCTCTCGCCAGCTCAGGGGGGAGATCGTCAGCGCTGCATCGGCGACCCGGATCGCCGTCTCGGTCTTCAAGGCGGCCCGTGAGGAGTCGATCCAGCTCTGAACGCGTTGTACGCCTAGGTCCCGGTATTCGACAGCTTGGATGAGGCACTCCAGCTTGTCCGCATCTCGCGCGCAGATCGCCTCTAGTGACGACTTCGCCTCGTACTCCTCGACCGCTCCGATGACGGAATGGGCCAGCGGTTCGGCCATGCCGCCGACCTGATCAACGGTGATCTCTTCGTTGGCCTTTGCCTCGACGTACGGGCGGGCGCTGTGCGGGATATCGCCAATATGGGTCTCCTGCGAGTCGTGCCAGATTGCCATGTACGCGGCCTTCGCAGGGTCGGCACCTTCGGCCGCTGCGATTAGGCCGGCCAACTGGGCGACTCGCAGGCTGTGCTCGGCGATCGACTCCGGATCGCGGACGCCTGCATGCCACCAGCCCGACCGACGCTGACGCTTCAGTACGCCCATCTCGAACGCGAATGCCGCGATCGCTGCGGCTTCCTTCTGGCTCTGATCTTCACTCATTCGCAACTCCTTCAGTTAGCGCCCAGCGAGCTGCGTCGCGAAGCGTAGGTTTGCCAGTTCGGATCGTGCATGTCGGCCCAGGTCGTTTGTGTCTGCGGACAGCCGCGGCTGAGGCGTCGCAGGTCCGCGCGCTGTCCACGCACCCCGACGTGGTGGCGCTTCGCGTCGAGTCGGTCCGAACGGGTCTGGTACGGCGTCCAGGTCGGCGCGAGCCGCTTGAGCAGCGCAGGCACGTCCGCACTCGGCACCGAAGGTCTACCGGCACGAGCTGCGGCCGGTGCTCCGAACCGGGGCGAAGAAGATGGACGAGATCTTCCCCGATCTGCAGCTCACGGAGACTTAGCCTCCCGTTTTGCCTCCCGGGTCATGCGAGAGGCCGGTCTCCCGAGTGGGAAACCGGCCTCTGACCTGCGGTGGAGCTTAGGGGATTCGAACCCCTGACCTCTTCCATGCCATGGAAGCGCGCTACCAACTGCGCCAAAGCCCCGAAGATGTTGCGGTGCCTTGCGACTCCGGAAGTTTAGCGGATGAGTGCCTCCAAAGAAAAATCGGATAAGCCCCCTCCGCGGCAGGCTCGTGGAGCCGTCCTGGGCGACGTAGTTGTTGCCCTCAGTCACGCTGTCGATCTGGCCGTCGGCGCGCCAGCGGACCGCTGTGTTCACCAGCAAGGTACGCCGGGCGGGAGTTTGCGGGCAGCCGGTTGCGCAACAGGCCACCCGCCGCGAAGCGTGGTCAGATCCCGGTTGTCCGCCGAGTCCGGTGGGCCGGAGCACGGTTCGCGGCGCGCCGGAGACGCCGAAGGAACTGTCGCCGCGAAGGGGTGTCCTTCGGCGGTTCCAGCCAACCGAGGTCAGCGCTGGGGGTCGTCGCTCATGACCGGCTCAGGGAGGGAGCCGGCGTTCCACTCCTCGATGCGCCAGCGGTGGTTGCGGCTGGGGAGCAGGGAGACCCAGTTGCAGTTGGAGAGGCCGCCGAAGGCGGGCCAGTGGTCTTGCGGGATGCCAAGGAAGACGCAGATGCCGACACGGGCGGCGAGCCCGTGCGTGGCGACTACGACCGTGTCCGAGGAGCCGCCCTGGTCGGCGATCCGCTCGAGTGCCGCCGAGAAGCGCAGGGCGACTTCTTCGACGGTTTCGCCTGCGGTGCCGCGGCGCTGGGGTTCGCCGGCGCGGATGCGGGCGGCGGCCTCGGGGTGGATGGCGGCGAGCTCGGCCATGGTCATGCCGGCCCAGTCGTCGACGTCGATCTCGCGCAGGGCTTCGTCGTACTCGACCTTGAGGCCGGTGAGGGCGGCGAGCTCGGCGGCGGTGGCGGCGGCGCGCTGCAGGTCGCTGGCGAACAGCCGCGTCGGGGCGAGCGAGGCCAGCCGGGCGGCGGCGGCGCGGGCCTGGGAGATGCCGACGTCGTCGAGGGGGATGTCGGCCTGGCCCTGGATCTTGTCCTGCAGGTTCCACTCCGTCCGGCCGTGACGCCAGACGATCAGGCGGCCTGCCGTCATTCTGCGGAGGGGATCGGCGAGGGCAGCGGGATCGACGGGCAGTCGCGCCAGAGCCGCTCGAGGGAGTAGAAGCTGCGCTCCTCGGAGTGCTGCACGTGGATGACGATCTCGAGGTAGTCGAGCAGCACCCAGCGGCCTTCGCGAGCGCCTTCGCGGCGCACCGGCTTGGCGTCGAAGTCGACCCGGAGCTTCTCCTCGACGGCGTCGACGATGGCGCGGACCTGGCGGTCGTTGGAGGCGGACGCGACCAGGAAGGCGTCGGTGATCGCGAGTTGCTCCGAAACGTCGAACGCGAGGACGTTCTCGGCCTTCTTGTCGTGCGCCGCCTCGGCGGCCGCGGTGAGCAGCTCGATGGCACGTTCGCTGGCTGGCATGTGGTTCCTTCTAACGGTTGGTGTAGAGCTCACGCTTGGCGATGTACTGGACGATGCCGTCGGGTACGAGGTACCACGTCGGGTTCCCCTTGGCGACCCGCTCTCGGCACTCGGTGGACGAGATCGCCAGCGCGGGCACCTCGAGCAGGGTGATCCGGTCCATCGGCAGTTTGTCGAGCGGGAGCTCGAGGCTCTCGGTGCCGGGCCGGGTACAGCCGACGAACTGGGCCAGTTTGAACATCTCGTCCACGTCGCGCCAGGTGAGAATCTGGGCGAGCGCGTCGGCACCGGTGATGAAGAACAGCTCGGCGTCCGGGTACAGCTTGGACAGGTCCCGCAGGGTGTCGATCGTGTACGTCGGCCCCGGCCGGTCGATGTCGACCCGGCTGACCGAGAACCTCGGGTTCGACGCGGTGGCGATGACCGTCATCAGGTAGCGGTCCTCGGCCGGCGAGACCTTCCGCTCCGACTTCTGCCACGGCTGGCCGGTCGGGACGAAGATCACCTCGTCCAGGTCGAAGTACGACTGCACCTCGCTCGCGGCGACCAGGTGCCCGTGGTGGATCGGGTCGAAGGTGCCGCCCATCACGCCGAGGCGCCGGACCCGCTCCACAGATGCCACGTCAGCTCGTCAGGCCGCTCAGCTGTGCGGCCGGCCCTTGCCCATGATGACGGTGACGGCCAGCAGCAGGACGAGCACGAACAGGGAGAACCCCCCGTACCACCACGGCGAGATGTGCGCAGCCTCGGAGGCGGCCTCTTCGACAGCCGCGAGCAGCGGCAGCAGGTGCGTTTGCATGCCTCAGAGCCTATCTCGTGTCCGCCGGCAGGAGCGCGACCGGGCGCCCGGCGGGCTCACCGGTCGCGCGGGAGCCGGGGTCAGCTGTGGCGGATGTGGCGGATCAGCAGCCGGCGCCAGACGGACGGAACGGCGGCGGCGCGGTTGTACCGGGCGGCGGCGCGGTGCAGCTCGTCGATATGGGCACGGGCGACTTCGGGGGTGATCATGATTCCTTCACTGGGTAGTACGACGATATCGGGACGGATCATCCCGACACCACACATTCTACGCCGAACACGCCCAATGGGCAACGAATTGAAGGTAGACTAAGCCGCAGACCTACGAATCTGTGGCAGAGGGGGAGGTGGACGCCGATGGACACGATCGACCGGCAGCTGATCGAGGTACTCCGGGCGAACGGCCGGTCCAGCTGGGCGGAGCTCGGCCGTGTCGTCGGGTTGTCCGGTCCGAGCGTCCAGGAGCGGGTCCGCCGGCTCGAGGAGCGCGGAGTACTGCTCGGCTACCGGGCCGTGGTCGCACCGGACCAGGTCGGCCTGGGCACGAGCGCGCTGATCGGGCTGTTCCAGCGCGACGACGTGGAGACCGACGACATCGTCGACCAGGTCCGCGAGATCGCCGCGGTCGAGGACTGCTGGTTCGTCGCCGGCGACCAGGAGCTCGTGGTGAAGGTCCGGGTCCCCGACGTCACCGAACTCGAAGCGGTCGTCGGATCACTGCGCCGCGTCAACGGCGTGGTCCGCACGCGAACGACGGTCGTCCTCTCGACCCGCTGGGAGGGCCGCCCGGCCCCGCTCCCTGACCAGCACTAGGACGGAGGCCGCACGCGGCAGCGCGGCCGCCACCGGACCAGCACCTCACGAGCATGCCCGTACGTCAATGACCCGCCTTGAGCCACCCGGGAAGTTCCACCGCCAGCGCATGACAGAGTGAGTTCCCAATAGGAATCTTTTGGCAGAGCTAGCGTGGTGGCGACCGGATTGGGGGACGACGTGCGGCGGAACAGCTTCGAGCCCGAGCCGGACTGCGCGATCGCGCAGTCCCTCGGCGTGATCGGCGACGGCTGGGAGCTGCTGATCGTCCGGGACCTCGCCCGCGGCGTCGGCCGGTTCGACCGGCTCGCCGACTCGCTGGACATCTCCCGCAAGGTGCTGACCGAACGCCTGGCCGGCCTGCTCGGCAGCGGGATCGTCGAGCGGTCGGCGTACCAGGAACGGCCTACGCGCTACGTCTACCGCCTCACGCCGCGCGGCCGTGCCCTCCTGCCGGTGCTGGTCGCGCTCCAGGACTGGGGTGACCGCTGGCTTCTCGGCGACGGCTCACTCACGGGCACCAACAGGGAGGACGAGCCGCCGGCCCGCCGGATCCATCAGCTCACCGGGCGCCGGGTCCCCGAGGTCGCCCTCCCCTCCACCGCGGGTACGACGCTCGACGTGGTGGACGCCGACGCCCGCGCGACGATCCTGTTCGGCTACCCGGCGACCGGTCGGCCGACCCCGTTGCCCGACGGCTGGAGCGACATCGCCGGAGCCAGCGGCTGCACGATGGAGAACCGCCTCTTCGCCGCCCGGTACGACGAGTTCCGCGCACAGCGACTCGCGGTGCGCGGAGTCAGCACGCAGCGCCCGGACGAGCAGCGAGCGTTCGCGGCCACCGAGGAGATCCCCCATCTCCTGCTGTCCGACCAGGAGCTGGAGCTGGCCGCCGCACTCCGGTTGCCGACCTTCCGGGCGGGTGGGTACGAGCGGTTGAAGCGAGTCGTCCTCGTGGTCGGCCCGGATCGCGTCGTCCAGGCGGTGCGCTACCCGGTGACCGACAGCTCCGCAGCCGTCGACTGGGCCCTCGGCGTATGACCGAGGTCGAGGTGTGGTGGGGCCGGATCGATCAAGTGCGCGAGGAGTACGCCGACGACCTCGACCCGGTCGAGGCTCAGCGGATGAACGCGTACGTCCGGGCGGACGACAGCGCGCGGTTCCTGCTGGGATGCACGATGGTGCGGAGCGTGCTGGCCAGACGATTCTCGTTGCCAGCAGCAAGTATCCGTCTGAATCGGACGTGCCCGGAGTGCGGCGGGCCGCACGGGAAGGTGCGCGCGGACGGCGTCGAGTTGTCGGTGACGCACGCCGGCGACGTCGTGGGCGTCGCCGTCGGCGATGCGCCGCTCGGGCTTGACGTGGAGCAGGTCGACCCGACGATCGACGTCGACGGTCTGGCGAGACTCAGCCTGTCCGAGCAGGAACGGGACGCGCTCCCCCAGGACGACCCCGGCGCCCGGGCGCGGGCGTTCACCGCGTTGTGGACGCGCAAGGAGGCCGTCGTGAAGGCCACCGGCGACGGAATTCGGACGGACCTGCGGACGATCACGGGTCCGCCGGCCGGATTCCATGTGATGGACGTGACCGTCGATCGAGGCTACGCGGCGGCTCTGGCAGTCATCTCACCCGAGCCGCCCGACGTGCGGACGTTCAGGTTCGGATCTGGCCCTCGCCGGTGACGACGTACTTGGTCGACGTCATCTCCGGCAGGCCCATCGGGCCGCGGGCATGCAGCTTCTGGGTCGAGATGCCGATCTCGGCACCGAAGCCGAACTCGCCGCCGTCGGTGAACCGCGTGCTGGCGTTGACCACGACCGCCGCCGAGTCGACAGCCGCGACGAACCGGCGGGCCGCGGCCTGCGAGCGGGTGATGATCGCGTCGGTGTGACCGGAGCCGTAGCGCCGGACGTGCTGCACCGCGGCCTCCAGCGAGTCGACCACGGCAGCAGACAGGTCCAGCGAGTTGTACTCGGCGCCGAAGTCCTCCTCGGTCGCCGCGACGACATCCTTGCCAGCGGCAACCACAGTGGGGTCGCCGTGAACCGTGACGCCGGCCTCCGCCAGCGCCGGCAGCGCCCGCGCCAGGAACTCCGGCGCGACCGCCGAGTGCACCAGCAGGGACTCGGCCGCGTTGCAGACGCTCGGCCGCTGGGTCTTCGCGTTCAGCAGGATCGTCAGCGCGAGCTCGAGGTCCGCCTCCGCGTCCACGTAGACGTGACAGTTGCCGACCCCGGTCTCGATCACCGGAACGGTCGACTCGGTGACCACGGTCTGGATCAGCCCGGCCCCGCCGCGCGGGATCAGGACGTCGACCAGTCCGCGCGCCTGCATCAGTTCCTTCACCGCGGCCCGGTCCGTCGGCACCCCCTGGACCACGTCGGCCGGCAGTCCGGTTTCCGCGGCGGCGCCCCGCAGTACGCCGACGATCGCTTCGTTGGACGCGGCCGCCGAGGACGAACCGCGCAGCAGCACCGCGTTCCCCGACTTCAGGCAGATGCCGGCCGCGTCGGCGGTCACGTTCGGCCGGGCCTCGTAGATGATCCCGACCACGCCGAACGGCACCCGGACCTGGCGGAGCTCCAGCCCGTTCGGCAGCGTATAGCCGCGGACGACCTCACCGACCGGGTCGGTCAGCCCGGCGAGCTCCTCGAGACCGGTGGCCATCGCGTCCACGCGGTCCGGGTTCAGCGCCAGCCGGTCGACCGTCGACTCCGGCGTACCGGCTTCACGCGCGGCCGCGACATCCTTCGCGTTCGCCGCGACGATGATGTCCGTGTTCGCCCGCAGCGCCGCCGCCATCGCGTGCAGCGCGGCGTCCTTGGTCGCCCGGGAGGCCTCCGCCAGCGCGTACGACGCCTCGCGCGCCCGGCGGGCCAGCTCGATGATCTCGCTCACCTTCCCTATCGTAGGGCGCTGTCCCACCGGTCCACGCGGGCGTCTCAGCCGGCAACCCAGTAGGTGCGGATGTTGGTGAACTCGCGCAGCCCGTGGCCGGCCAGCTCACGGCCGTAGCCGCTCCGCTTCGTCCCGCCGAACGGCACCCGCGGGTCGGACGCGACAACCGCGTTGACGAAGGCGGCTCCCGACGTGATCCGCCGGGCCAGCCCGACGCCCCGCGCGGGATCGCCCGTCCAGATGCTCAACCCCAGCCCGTACTGCGTCGCACCGGCCAGCTCGGCCGCGTGGTCGGCGTCCCGGGCCACCGCCACCGCGGCGACCGGCCCGAACGTCTCCTCGTCGAACACCGGCATCCCCGGAGCGGTCCCGGTCAGCACGGTCGGCTCGAAGAAGTACCCGGGACCGCCGATGCTCGCACCGCCCGTGGCCAGCTCAGCTCCGGCCGCAACCGACTCGTCCACCTGCCGCTTCAGCGCGGCCCGCAGGTCGTCGCGGGCCAACGGGCCGACTGCGGTCCCGCGATCGGTGGGATGCCCGACGACGAGTTCCCTCACGCCCTGGACGAACCGGTCGACGAACTCGTCCGCGAGCGCATCCTCGACGATGAACCGCTTCGCGCAGACGCAGCTCTGCCCGGAGTTCGTGAACCGTGCCCGGACCGCCGCCGCGGCCGCGGCCTCGACATCCGCGTCGGCGAGGACCACGAACGCGTCCGAGCCACCCAGCTCGAGCACTGAGCGCTTCGACACCCGGCCGGCGGCCGCGCCGACCGCGGACCCTGCCCGGTTGCTGCCCGTCAGCGTGACGGCCGCGATCCGGTCGTCCGCGATCAGGGCCTCGATGGTCGCCGGTACGTCGGGCTCGTCCACAACCAGCGCGCGGACCAGGTGCTGCGGGAACCCGGCGGCCCGGAACAGGCGCTCGATCGCGAGCGCCGACCCGGTCACGTTCGGCGAGTGCTTCAGCAGCACCCCGTTGCCAGCGGCAATCGTCGGGACGGCGAACCGCATCACCTGCCAGAGCGGGAAGTTCCACGGCATCACCGCGAGCACCAGCCCGATCGGCTCGTACGAGACCCAGGCCCGGACTCCGTCGACCGTGACCGGCTCGTCGGCCAGGATCGCGCCGCCCTCGGCCGCGTAGTACTCGGCGGTGACGGCGGACTTGTCCACCTCGCCCTCGGCCTCGCGGATCGGCTTGCCCATCTCGGCCGTCAGCAACGCGGCGAGCGCGTCCTTTGAGCCACGCAGTTCCGCGGCGAGCCTGGTCAGCGCCGCCAACCGCTCGCCCACCGGTACCCGGCCCCAGGACGCGGCCGCCGCGGCGGCCTGGACGACGACCTGCTCGAGCTCGGCCGGTGTCATCGCGTCGTACGTCGCCAGCGTCTTCCCGGTGGCGGGGTCGATCGTGGTGATCACCGGGCGCTCAACCCGCCGCGGTCGCTGTCCGAGAGATGCTCGAACGTCTCGCCGGTCGCGGTCATCGTCCGGGTCACGTCACGGCCGCCGTACACCCAGTAGATCCGCATCGGTGTGCTGCCCCGGTTGAGGAACCGGTGCGGTACGCCGGCCGGCACCCAGGTCGCATCGCCCGCGACCAGGTCGAACTGCTCGCCGTCGATCTCGGCGATCGCCTCGCCCTCGAGGATCAGCACCGATTCCTCCACGTTGTGGCTGTGCAGCGGAAGCCCGGTGCCCGGGGCGAAGACCGTCTGGCCGGTGGTGATGCGGTTGGTCTCGGAGTTCCAGCGGCCGACGTACGGCAGGGTGACGACACCGTTGCCGCGGTCGAACGGCTCGATCTCGCCCGGACGGATCAGCAGGTTCATCGAGGGTCCTCGGCAGAGTGGTGAACACGACGAGTGGCCAGGGTGTTGGCCTGGCTGCCCGGTACGACGTGCTCGGCGACGGCCTCGCGCCATACCTTGAAGTGCGGTGCCTGGCGATGCGCCTCGACCGCCGCCTCATCGGCGTACAGCTCGTACAGGGTGAAGTGGTGGTCGTCGGCGGTGTCCTGGCCGACGTCGAAGTACAGGCAGCCGGGCTCGTCGGTGAAGGACCGCTCGGCCTGGGTCCGGATCGCCTCGACGAACTCGGCGAGATGCCCAGGGACCACCTGGAGGGAGACGGTGAGGCTGATCATGCGGCGAGTTCCTCCGTGGGGGGCAGGTCGACCTGGGTCTCGGCGGCGAGCGTGACCAGGCTCGTCCAGGTGGTGGCGGTCAGGGTGATTCCGGCGGTGGCATGCTCGGCGAAGTTCTGGTCCTCGAGCTCGCCCGGGACGAGGATCCGGTCCGCCCAGGGCGCGGTCTCGGCCGAGTGGGTGGCGTCCACGAGAGCTTCGACGCGGTCGGCGTACGCCGCCGGGTCGGCCATCGCGGCGACGTCGATCGTGAGCAGCAGGTGGCCGACGCCACTCGGCGCGTCGCGCTGGTAGGGGCCAGCGACCCCGGCGCCGAACGCGCTGCCGGTCAGCACGCCGGCCAGGACGTCGAACATGAACGACATCACGTAGCCCTTGGGACCGGCCATCGGCAGGATCAGGCCGTCGATCGCGCGCCGGGGATCGGTGGTCGGGTTGCCGTCGGCGTCCGCGGCCCAGCCCGCCGGGATCTCGGTCCCGCGCTCGGCCGCCAGGTAGACCTTGCCACGGGCAACGGCCGTGTTGGCCAGGTCCATCACCACGGTCCCGTGCCGGCCGGCCGGCGCCGCGATCGACCACGGGTTGGTGCCGATGCTCTTCCGCCTGCCGCCCCAGGGGGCCATCGCCGGGCTGGCGTTGGTGCAGAGCAAGGCGACGCAGCCCTGGTCCGCGGCTTTGCGGGTGAAGTACGCCGCCGTGCCGAAGTGGCCGGAGTTGCGGACGCCGACCGCGCTCACGCCGTACTCGCGGGCCCGTTCGACGCCGAGCGAGATCGCGTGGTCGGTGATCACCTGGCCGATGCCGTCGCCACCGTCGAGGACCACGAGCGCGCCGGTGTCACGAACGCGCTCGATCCTGGTGACTCGCGCTGTCGCGCCGCTGCGCAGACGGGCGACGTACCAGGGCAGCCGGAGCATGCCGTGGGAGGCGTGCCCCCACAACTCGGCGGTCACCAGGGTGTCGGCGAGAAGCCGGGCGTCCGGCTGAGGAACGTCTTCGGCGCGCAGGACGTCCGTGGTGAACGACAGCAGCGCGTCCGGGCGGATCCGCTGGGCCGGCGCCATCCGCTCCTCCGATTCTGGCGGTTACGATGACACGACCTACGGAAGCATACTTGTATACAAGTGTGCAAAGGAGAGACCGGATGACGGACAAACTACGGCGCGCCTCCGGCGGCCAGGTCGTCTACGCCGAGCTGAAACGACAGATCCTGTCGCTCGAGCTGCCTCCGGGCCGGCGGTTGTTCGAGCCCGAGCTCTCCCAGCAGCTGCAGGTGAGCCGGACGCCGCTGCGGGAGGCGCTCCGGCTGCTGCTCGCCGAGGACCTGGTCGACCAGCTGCCGACCGGCGGGATGGTGGTGCGGTCACTGTCGGCGCAGGAGATCGACGAGCTCTACACCGTCCGGGCGTGCCTGGAGGGGCTGATGGCCGCGGAGGCGGCCGAGCTGATGACGGATGCGGGCGCCGAGGCGCTCACCCGGCTGGTGGCGAGGAACGAGCGGCTGGTCGAGTTCGCCGAGGACGCGATGAACGCCGGGCACGACTTCCATCTCGAGATCGCGGAGATCGCCGCGCACGGGTGGGCGCGGCGGCTGCACCAGCAGGTGGACGGGCAGATGGCGCGCTACCGGGCGTTCACGAACCAGTCGCAACTGCGCCGGACGGCCGCGCTGGCGGAACACCGCGGCATCCTCGACGCGCTGGTCACCAGGGACGCCGCCCGGGCGCGCGAGCTCGCCGAGGCGCACGTCCTCACCGCCCGCGACACAGCTCTGAACGCCATCACCGAACGCCTCCCGTAGGCCCCGCCCAGGCCGCTTCCCCGACGACCCCGCCCCGGGCCGGCACTTTCCCGGGCGCTTGGACATCCCGCCGGGGCCTTGAACAGGTTATTACGTGTGGCAGGCCCCCGTTTCCTGTTCAAGGCCCCCACTGTGAGCAGCCGGGCGGCGGGGTGGGGGTTACCGCCGGAGCAGGCGGTAGCGGCGCTCCGGCCGGCCGGCGACGCCGTAGCGAGGCCGCATCTCCGCCCGGCCGATCGTCACCAGGTGTTCGAGGTAGCGACGCGTGCTGCTGCGCGACAGCCCGGTCACCGCCGCGCAGTCGCTCGCGGACATCCCGTCGTCCGGCGCGTCCCCCAACGCCTGCACGACGAGATCCGTCGTCTCCGGGCTGATTCCCTTCGGCGCGGTCGACGGCCCCCGACTCCCCTGCGCCCGGAACACCCGGTCGACCTCCGCCTGGTCGATGTCCGTCAACCGCTGGAGCTCGGCCCGATGCTCGGCGTACTCCGTCAGCTTGCTCCGGAGCGACTCGATCTCGAACGGCTTCACCAGGTACTGGAACACGCCGCCGCGCAACGCCGTCCGCAGACTGTCCAGATCACGCGCGGCGCTGATCACGATCACGTCGACCGGATAGTCCGCCGACGACTCGCGGAACCGGCGCAACACTTCCAGACCGCTCATGTCCGGCAGGTGGATGTCGAGCAGGACGAGATCCGGCCGCAGCGCCCGTACGGCGCCCAGCGCCTCGGTACCGTTGCGCGCGGCACCGACCACCTCGAAGCCGGGCTGCCGCGACACCACACTCGAGTGCAGCCGGGCCACCATGAAGTCGTCGTCGACGACCAGCACCTGGATCATGTCCGCACCGCCGGGGCGAGCATCGGCAGGGTCGCCACGAACACGGCGCCCGCGTCGTTGTGCACCGTCACGTCGCCGCCGCGCTTGCGGCAGATCACCCGCACCAGCGCCAGCCCGATCCCGTGCTCGCCGGACTCGCTGTTCTTCGTGCTGAACCCGTGCGCGAACACCCGGTGCTGCATCGCGCCGTCCACGCCGGGACCGGAGTCCCGGACCTGGATCCGTACGGCGCCGTCGCGCTCGAGCACCTGGACGGCGACGAACGGATCCGGACCACCGGCAGCGGCGTCCAGAGCGTTGTCGACCAGGTTGCCGAGCACCGTCGAGACGTCGGTCGCGAGCCGCTCGTCCAGCCGCGGCAACAGGCTGCCCGGCTCGATCTCGAAGGTGACGCCGCGCTCCACGGCCTGCGAGGACTTCGCGATCAGCAGCGCGGCGACCGCGGGGTCCGCCACCCGCGCCGTCACACCGGCGGTCAGCTCGGTCTGGTCAGCGGCGACCTGCTGGATGTAGCGCAGTACCTCCTCGTACTCACCCAACTCGACGAGGCCGCTGACGATGTGCATCCGGTTGCTGAACTCGTGGGCCTGCGCCCGCAGGGTGTCGGTGGTGTTGCGGGTGAGGTCGAGCTCCCGCTGCAGCTCCAGCAGCTCGGTCCGGTCGCGGAAAGTGGCCACCCAGCCGATCTGACGGCCGTGGCTGCGCACCGGCATCCGGCTCAAGGTGAGCACGCGGCCGTGCAGCGGCAGGATCTGGTCGGTCGTCCGCTCGGGTCCGTCGAAGATCTCCAGCAGCCGGCCGGTGCCGTCCACCTCGCCCAGCGCTTGCCCGGCCGAGGCCAGCGGGATGCCGAGCAGGTGCGCGGCCTGGTCGTTGACCATCGTGATCCGGCGCTGCAGGTCGACGGCCAGCACGCCCTCCTTGATGCCGTGCAGCAGGGCCTCGCGCTGCTCCACCAGCCCGGTGATCTCGCGCGGCTCCAGCCCGAGCGTCTGGCGTTTCACCGTTCTTGCCAGTAGCAACGACCCGGCCACGCCGAGCAGGCTGGCGATGCCGAGATAGGTGAGCAGGTTGGGCAGCGCCTCCCGCAGGTTGGCCAGCAGTGACGGGTACTGCCGGCCGACCGCCACGACACCGTCGGTCTCGCGCGTGCCGACGTTGATGATCGGCGCCATTGCCAGCGCCGCGCCGGTGTCCTCGTCCTGCCCGATCCACGAGCGGCCCAGGAAAGCGTCGGTCGCCTGCACCCGCGCGGTCGTCATCTTGGGCAACGGATCGGACGAGGCGATGATCCGCCGGTCCCGCACCGCGACCAGGACGTACGTCGAACCCGAGAAGCTCGCGCCGGACGTCACCGTGGACTGCGCCTGGCTCAGGAAGGCAGGCGCCCCGTTCGACGCGGCCGCCACGCGGACGCCCGAGGTGACGGCCAACTGCTCCGCCACCGCGAGCGCGCGGCGCCCTTCGGTGTCGCGGAAGCGCGCGTTGGACTGGGCCAGCGAGACCGCCGCGACCCCGACGAGGACGACGAGGACGATCAGCAACTGCATGGCCAGCATCCGCCCGGCCAGCGTCCATCGACGCCGGCCCAGGAGCAGTCGCCACCTCGCCGTCACGGCTCGATTGTGCTAGCCGACGGCCGGATCGCGCCATCTTTGGCGTGAGCACAATGAACACAACGCACATTGCGTTCACAACGGTGACACCCTCACCGCGCCCACGGCACGCTGACGGCGACCGCACCACCGCAGAACCATCCAGCCCAAGGAGACCGCCGTGAAAGCACGGACGTGGTTCACCAGCATCGCCGCCGTACTGGCGGTCGCCCTCGCGGCCACCAGCTGTGGCGTCAGCGCCGACGACAACGCTTCCGGCGGCACCGGCCCGGTGAAGGGTCTGCGCATCCTCGTGCCGAACTCCCCCGGCAGCGGCTACGACACCACCGCCCGGGCCGCGGCCAAGGCGATGCAGGACGCCGAGCTCACCGACACCGTCGAGGTGTTCAACACCGCGGGCGCCGGCGGCACGGTCGGCCTGCAGCGGCTGGTGAACGAGAAGGGCAAGGAAGACATCCTGATGCAGATGGGACTCGGCGTCGTCGGGGCCGTCTACACGAACAAGTCGAAGGCCACGCTGCAGGACACCGTGCCGATCGCCAAGCTGATCGAGGAGGCGGAGGCGATCGTCGTCCCGAAGGGGTCGCCGTACACCAGCCTGGACCAGCTGGTCACCGCCTGGAAGGCGGACCCGGGCAAGGTGCCGGTCGGCGGCGCGTCGAACGCGGGCGGCCCGGACCACCTGACCCCGATGCTGCTGGCGAAGGCCGTCGGCGTCGAGCCCAAGAGCGTCAACTACGTGCCGTACGACGGCGGCGGCGAACTGCTGACCGCGGTGCTCGGCAAGAAGGTCGCGTTCGCCGCGACCGGGATCGGCGAGGTCGCCGAGCAGGCCAAGACCGGCGACGTCAAGATTCTCGCGGTCACCACCGAGAAGCCGGTCGAGGGCATCGACGCACCGACGCTGAAGAGCCTCGGCGTCGACCTGGTCTTCACCAACTGGCGCGGGATCGTCGCGCCGCCGGAGCTGTCGGACGAGAAGAAGCAGCAGTTCGTCGACCTGCTGACCAAGATGCACGACTCGCCGCAGTGGAAGCAGACGCTGGCCGACCAGGGCTGGGCCGACGCGTTCCAGACCGGCGACGAGTTCAAGACCTTCCTCACGTCGGAGAACGACCGGGTCGCGGGCGTACTGCGGGAACTGGGTCTCGTGGCCTGATGAGCACTCCGTCCGCGAGCACCACCCGAGGCCCGTCGACGCAGGGCCGCTCCGAGCTCGGAGTGGCCCTCCTGCTCCTGGTCCTCGGCGGCTGGGCCGTGGGCGACGCGCTCCGGCTCCCCGACGTCCAGGCCCGCGGGCCGGTCGACGCCAAAACGATCCCGCTGGCCGTCGGGGCGCTGCTGATCCTGACCGCTTTACTGCTCGCCGTCGACGTCCTGCGCGGCGGCCGCGGCGAGCAGGAGGCCGGCGAGGACGTCGACCTCGGTCACGGCAGTGACTGGAAGACCCTCGGCCTGCTGACGGCGGCGTTCGTGGCCAACATCCTGCTGATCGACCGGCTCGGCTGGCCGGTGTCGGGGGCGGTGCTGTTCTTCGGCACCACCTACGCGCTCGGCAGCCGGCACCCGGTCCGCAACGCGATCATCTCGATCGCCTTGTCGGTCGGCACCTGGTACCTGTTCAATCTCGCGCTGGGCATCGCCCTTCCGGTCGGCATCCTCAAGGGAATCCTCTGATGGACGCACTCACCGACCTGCTGAACGGTTTCGCCACCGCCGCCCACCCGACCAATCTGCTGTACGCCTTCGTCGGCGTCCTGCTCGGTACGGCGATCGGCGTGCTGCCCGGGATCGGGCCGGCGATGACGATCGCGCTGCTGCTGCCGCTGACGTACTCACTCGAGCCGACCCAGGCCTTCATCATGTTCGCCGGCATCTACTACGGCGGCATGTACGGCGGCTCGACCACGTCGATCCTGCTGAACACACCCGGTGAGAGCGCCTCGGTGATCACCGCGATCGAAGGCAACCGGATGGCCCGCGCGGGCCGAGGTGCCGCCGCGCTGGCCACGGCCGCGATCGGATCGTTCGTAGCCGGCACGATCGGCACGCTCTGCCTGGCCCTGCTGGCGCCGCAAGTGGTGAAGCTGGCCATCAAGATGGGCGCGCCGGACTACTTCGCGGTGATGGTGCTGGCGTTCATCGCCGTCACCACCGTGCTCGGCTCGTCGAAGGTCCGCGGCCTGGCCGCGCTGGCGATCGGGCTGCTGATCGGCCTGATCGGAATCGACCCGACCTCCGGTCAGCAACGGCTCACGCTGGGCATCCCGGAACTTGCCGACGGCATCGACGTGGTCGTGGTCGCGGTCGCCCTGTTCGCGGTCGGCGAGGCAATGTGGATCGCCGCCCACCTGCGCCGTACCCCGGTCGAGATCATCGGAGTCGGCGCCGCCCGGATGAACCGGAACGACTGGCGCCGGTCCTGGAAGCCCTGGCTGCGCGGGACCGCGATCGGTTTCCCGTTCGGCGCCGTACCGGCCGGTGGCGCGGAGATCCCGACGTTCCTGTCGTACGTCACCGAGAAGAAGCTGACCAAGCACCCCGAGGAGTTCGGCAAGGGTGCGATCGAGGGCGTCGCCGGTCCCGAGGCGACGAACAACGCGTCGGCCGCGGGCGGTCTGGTTCCCCTGCTCACGCTGGGAATCCCGACCACCGCGACCGCCGCGGTGATGCTCGGCGCCTTCCAGGGCTACGGCATCCAGCCAGGCCCGCGGCTGCTGGAGACGCAGCCCGAGCTGGTCTGGGGTCTGGTCGCCAGCCTGTTCATCGGCAACGCGATCCTGCTCGCGCTGAATCTGCCGCTGGCGCCGATGTGGGCCAAGCTGCTGCGGATCCCCCGGCCGTACCTGTACGCCGGCATCCTGTTCTTCGCCAGCATCGGCGCGTACGCCGCGAACCTGTCCACGTTCGACCTGTGGCTGCTGCTCGTCCTCGGCGCGCTCGGCTTCGGCATGCGCCGCTTCGGCCTGCCGGTGGTGCCGGCGATCATCGGCATCATCCTCGGCCCGACCGCCGAGGAGCAGATGCGCCGCGCCCTGCAGATCAGCGACGGCCAGCTCAGCGGCCTCTACAACACCTGGTTCTCCAAGGCCGTGTACGTCGTCATCCTGCTGGTCGTGGTGGTCCCGCCGATCGTCGGCCGGCTCCGTACGCCGAAGAAGACCAACGAACCGCAGCACGCCGAGAAGGGGGAGTAGCCGTGGCGATCATCGTCGGATACGTGCCGACCAGCGAGGGCATGGCCGCTCTCGACAGTGCGATCGAGGAGGCCAGGCTCCGGGACCAGCGCCTGGTGGTGGTCAACTCCAGCCGCGGCGAGGCGCTGGTGGACAAGCGGTTCGCCAGTCACGAGCAGTGGGATTCGGTCGAGGACCGGCTGGCCGGCTCCGGGGTCGAGCACGAGCTCAAACAGCTGGTCGAGGGCAAGGACGCGGCCGACCAGATCCTCACGCTCGCGCACGAGATCAACGCCGAGCTCATCGTCATCGGCCTGCGCCGCCGCTCAGCTGTCGGCAAGCTCCTGATGGGCAGCCAGGCACAGACCATCCTGCTGCAGGCCGAGTGCCCGGTCCTGGCGGTCAAACCCTAGTGTCCTGACCCAGGACGCTAGAGCAGCACCAGGTCGTCGCGGTGGACGACCTCGCGCTCGTACGCGGCACCCAGCTCCCTGGCCAGCTCCCGGGTCGAACGGCCCAGCAGGTCGGGGAGCTCGGTCGCGTCGTAGTTGACCAGTCCGCGGGCGACGACCACTCCTGCCGGGGACACCAGGTCGACCGGATCCCCGGCGGAGAAGGTGCCTTCGACACCCGAGATCCCGGCCGGCAGCAGCGACGTACGGCGTTCGGTCACCGCCCGGACCGCACCTTCGTCCAGGCGCAGGCGGCCCTGGCCCGAGGTCGCGTGCGCGAGCCAGAGCAGACGGGTCTTGCGGCGACGGCCGGTCGGGTGGAACAGCGTGCCGACCGGCAGTCCCTTCAGCGCCTCGCCGACCCGGGCGGCCGAGGTCAGCACGACCGGAATCCCTGCCTCCGTGGCGATCGCGGCCGCCTCGACCTTCGTCTGCATGCCGCCGGTGCCGACTCCCGACGATCCGGTCCGGCCGATCCGCAGCGGCTCGAAATCCTTCGGCCCCCGGACGTCCGCGACCATCGCGGTACCAGGTTTACGCGGATCCCCGTCGTACAGGCCGTCGACGTCCGACAGCAGCAGCAACAGGTCCGCGTGCACCAGGTGGCTGGTCAACGCGGCCAGCCGGTCGTTGTCACCGAACCGGATCTCGGTGGTCGCCACCGTGTCGTTCTCGTTGACGATCGGTACGACGCCAAGCTCGAGCAGGCGCGCGAACGTCCGGTACGCGTTGCGGTAGTGACTGCGCCGGGTCACGTCGTCGACCGTCAGCAGCACCTGCCCGACGCGCAGGCCGTGGGCCGCGAACGCGTCGCTGTAGCGAGCCATCAGCAGGCCCTGCCCGACGGACGCGGCCGCCTGCTGGGTGGCCAGGTCACGCGGCCGCGAGCGCAGGCCCATCGGTGCCAGGCCGGCCGCGATCGCGCCCGACGAGACGAGCACGACCTCGGTGCCCTCCACCCGGCGCGCCGCGATGGCGTCGACGAGCAGCCGGAGCCGTTCCAGGTCGATCTTGCCGCGCTGGGTCAGCGACGACGAGCCGACCTTCACCACGATCCGCGTGGCCTGCAGGGCCTCCGCGCGATGTTTCATCAGGTGTCAACCGTTCTGGTCGAGTTCCTTCTGAGCTTCGAGCCCACGCGCTTCCTTGCGCGCCAGCTTCTCCGCCTTCTCTGCCGCTCGCTTGGCCTCGGCCGGGGACAGATCGACCTCGTCCTCGACCCAGCCCTGCCCGTACTCGGACCGGTCCGTCACCAGCTCACCGGACCGGTGGGCGTGGTACTCCGTGTCCTTCTGCCTGCGCCGCTGCGCCGCCGGACGTGGCTCCTCCAGCCGGTGGTCCTCACCACGCCGGGCCAGGATCTCCGCACCGGCCTGGACCTCGGGGGCGAAGTCGAACACGATCGCGTTCGGGCCGTCGCCGATGACGACCGCGTCGCCCTCGACCGCACCCAGCTCCAGCAGCTCCTTCTCCACCCCGAGCCGGTTCAGCCGGTCGGCCAGGTAGCCGGTCGCCTCCGCGTTCGCGAAGTCGGTCTGCTTCACCCAGCGCTCGGGCTTCTCGCCCTGCACCAGCCAGCCGCCGTCGTCCGGCAGCTTCTTCACCTTGAACTCAGGACCGCCCTGCACCTGCGGCCGGATCACGATCCGTGTGGTGTCGGGCTTGTCCGCCTCGGCCCGGCGCTGACCGACGATCTCGGCCATCGCGAACTTCAGCGCCTCCAGGCCCTCGTGGCTCGCGGTCGAGATCGGGAACACCCGCAGCCCGCGCTCCTCGAGCTCGGCCTGCACCATCTCGGCGATCTCCCGGGCGTCCGGTACGTCGATCTTGTTCAGGGCAACGAGTCGCGGCCGATCCTGGAGCCCGCCGTGCGCCCGCAGCTCGGCCTCGATCGTGTCGAGATCGCTGAGCGGGTCCCGGCCGGGCTCGTACGTCGCGCAGTCGATCACGTGCACCAGCGCGGCGCAGCGCTCGACGTGCCGGAGGAAGTCGTGCCCGAGCCCACGTCCCTCGCTCGCTCCCTCGATCAACCCGGGTACGTCCGCCACCGTGAACGTGATGTCACCGGCGACGACCACACCGAGGTTCGGGATCAGCGTGGTGAACGGGTAGTCGGCGATCTTCGGCCGGGCCCGGCTGATCGACGCGACCAGCGAGGACTTGCCGGCGCTCGGGAACCCGACCAGGCCGACGTCCGCGACCACCTTCAGCTCGAGGACGAGAGTGCGCTCCTCGCCGTCCTCGCCGAGCAGCGCGAAGCCGGGCGCCTTCCGCGAGTTGCTCGCCAGTGCGGCGTTCCCGAGGCCGCCCTTGCCGCCCTGGGCCGCGACGAACTCCGCGCCAGGGCCGACGAGATCCGCCAGCACCTCGCCCTCCGGCGTACTGATCACCGTGCCGTCCGGAACCGGCAGGACGACGTCGGCGCCGTTGCTGCCGGCCTGGTGGTCACCCTTGCCCTGGGCACCATTCGTGGCGGTGCGGTGACTGGACCGGTGGTAGTCGACGAGCGTGGTGGTGTCCGGGTCCACGCGGAGGATCACGCTGCCGCCGTCACCGCCGTTGCCGCCGTCGGGGCCGCCGAGCGGCTTGAACTTCTCCCGGTGCACCGAGGCGCAGCCGTTTCCGCCGCGGCCCGCGGTGACATGCACCGTGACCCGATCGACAAAGCTGGGAATCGCCATCGGTGCTTCTCTACTTCCTGTCGGTCCTACGTCCCCCGCGCCGAGCGGAGCGAGGTCTCCATCCACCCGCCCCGAGCGGGACGGGTTCCTGTCCGTCCCCCGCGCCGGGCGAAGCGAGGAGGAGCGGGGCTTGTGGTCTCCTCTTACATAGCCGAAGGGCGGGTGCGCGGTATTCCGCGACCCGCCCTTCGACAGAGCTTGAAATACGTCCGGGTGGCGGGATTACTCCGCCGGGGCCGGGACGATGTTGACGACGCGGCGACCGCGCCGGGTGCCGAACTCCACCGTGCCCTCGGCCAGCGCGAACAGGGTGTCGTCCCCGCCGCGGCCGACCAGGTTGCCCGGGTGGAAGTGCGTGCCCCGCTGGCGGACGATGATCTCGCCGGCGTTGACCAGCTGACCGCCGTACCGCTTCACGCCGAGCCGCTGCGCGTTGGAGTCACGACCGTTACGGGTCGACGCCGCTCCCTTTTTGTGTGCCATGTCTGGATCAGCTCACTTCTTCTTAGCGTCGATCGCGGTGACCTTGACCTGGGTGTAGTGCTGACGGTGCCCCTGGCGCTTGCGGTAACCGGTCTTGTTCTTGTACTTGAGGATGTTGATCTTCGGGCCCTTGGTGCGGCCCAGGACCTCGGCCGAGACGGCCACCTTCGCCAGCGCGGCCGCGTCGGACGTCACGGTGTCGCCATCGACGACGAGGACTGCGGGCAGCGAAACCGTGTCGCCGACCTGGTCCGTCAGGCTGTCGATCTCGATGACATCGCCGACGGCGACCTTCTGCTGGGTGCCGCCACTGCGCACGATCGCGTACACCGTGGATCTCACTCTCTGCTGGTTCGGAAGTTCAGTACGGCGTGTGACGGTGTGAGAACCACGCGAGGAAGCGTTCCTCACACACTTACACACTGCCAACACAAGGGCGGCGCGCACCTGGCGCACCGATCTGCAAGTTTACAACGCTCGGCTTGCAAACTGGAAATCGGCTCAGTGACCGGCCGACACCAGGTCTTCGGACGCCACGGCGGCGTGGTTCTCGGCACCAGCGGCGTCGCTGTCCGCCTTCTTCGAACGACTGCGCCGGCGCCTGCTGGGCTTCTGCACACCGTTCTGCGCCGCGTTACCGCCGTCCGTGGGGGCCGGGAAACCGGTCCCCTCGGGGCTGACGTGCTGCTCGGCCTCGGCGGACACCGGGTAGCCGGTCGGCTCCGGCGTACCGGACTCCTCCGGGGCCACCTGCTCGTCCCCGATCGCCGGCTCGTCCTTCTTCGCCGTCGCCGCGGCGATCTGGGCCAGCCGCTGGACGGCGTCGCCGTTGTGCTGCGGGGTCTCCGGCTCGGTCTGCTCCTCCTCGGAGCGGCCCTTGCCCCGGCCCCGGCGGCGGGAGCCCTTGCGGCCGCCCTCGCCGTCCTGCGCGGCCTTCTGGTCCTGGCCGCCGCCGTTGCCGCCGCCGTTGGCCCCGCCGTTGCCGCCGCCGCGGCTGTCGCGCCGACGGGACTCCTTCGGCTCGTCGTGCAGGATGAGACCGCGGCCGCCGCAGTGGTCGCAGTTCTCGCTGAACGCCTCGAGCAGGCCGGTGCCGATCCGCTTGCGGGTCATCTGGACCAGGCCGAGCGAGGTGACCTCGGCGACCTGGTGCTTGGTCCGGTCCCGGCCAAGGCACTCGACCAGGCGGCGGAGCACGAGGTCGCGGTTCGACTCCAGCACCATGTCGATGAAGTCGATGACGATGATGCCGCCGATGTCGCGGAGCCGGAGCTGCCGGACGATCTCCTCGGCCGCCTCCAGGTTGTTCTTGGTGACGGTCTCCTCGAGGTTGCCGCCGGAGCCGGTGAACTTGCCGGTGTTCACGTCGACGACCGTCATCGCCTCGGTCCGGTCGATGATCAGCGATCCGCCGGACGGCAGCCAGACCTTGCGGTCCAGGGCCTTCTTGATCTGCTCGTCGATCCGGAAGTTCGCGAAGACGTCACCGTCCCCGGTCCACTTCTCCACCCGGTCGGCCAGATGCGGAGCGACGTCGGAGACGTACTCGCGGACCTGGTCGTAGGCCTCCTCACCGGAGATCACCAGCTTGGTGAAGTCCTCGGTGAACAGGTCGCGGACCACCCGGATCAGCAGGTCCGGCTCGCCGTGCAGCAACTGCGGGGACTGGCCGTTCTTCGACTTCTTGTCGATGTCGGTCCAGTACTTCTGCAGCCGGCTGACGTCGGCCGTCAGCTCGTCCTCCGAAGCACCCTCGGCGGCGGTCCGGACGATCACGCCGGCCTCGTCCGGGACGATGTCCTTGAGGATCGTCTTCAGCCGGTTGCGCTCGGTGTCCGGCAGCTTGCGGCTGATGCCGCCGTTGCCGCCGCGCGGGACGTAGACGACGTACCGGCCGGGCAGGCTGATCTGGTTGGTCAGCCGGGCGCCCTTGTGACCGATCGGGTCCTTGGTCACCTGGACCAGCACCGACTGGCCGGACTTCAGCACCTGCTCGATCTTCCGCGGGCCGTTGGCCCCGCCGAGCGTGGCCCAGTCGACCTCACCGGCGTACAGCACGGCGTTGCGGCCCTTGCCGATGTCGATGAACGCGGCCTCCATGCTGGGCAGCACGTTCTGCACCCGGCCGAGGTACACGTTGCCGATCAGCGAGACCTGCTCCTCCTGGGCGACGTAGTGCTCGACCAGGACGTTGTCCTCGGAGACGGCGATCTGGGTCAGGTCGCCCCGGGCACGGATCACCATCGTCCGCTCGACCGACTCGCGCCGGGCCAGGAACTCGGCCTCGGTCACGATCGGCGCCCGGCGGCGGCCGGCGGCGCGGCCCTCACGGCGGCGCTGCTTCTTCGCCTCCAGCCGGGTCGAACCCTCGACCGCGGTGATCTCGTTCGCGGTGTTCTTGCTGCGCGGCTCGCGGACACGGACGACGGTCTCGTCCGGGTCGTCCGGCGACGCGGCGCTGTCCTCGCCCTTGCGGCGACGACGCCGGCGGCGGCGCCGGGTCGAACTGCCCGAGCCCTCGCCGTCCTCGCCGTCGTCGTCGGTGTCGGCCGCGGCGTCCTGCTCGTCGTCGGCGCCGGACTCGGCGTCGCTCTCGTCGTCGTCGCCTTGCTCGTCGGAGCTGTCGTCGGCCCCGTCGGCGTCACCGGACTTGCGGCGGCGACGGCCACCGCGGCGACGGCGGCGGCGACGGCCGCCCTCGCCGCCCTCCTCGCCGTCCTCGGACTGAGCGTCGGACTCGGCGTCCTCGGTGGTCTCGGCGACCGCTTCCGCGGCCGCGGCCACCGGCTCGGCGCGCTCGGCGGCGACCTCCTCGGCGTCCTTGGTCCGGCGGTTGCGCCGGCGGCGGGTGGTGGTCGGCTGCTCGTCGACCCCCGGCTCGGCCGTGGCCTCGTCGGGCTGCGGGGTCGCCTCGACCGGGCTGGTCGACGCGGCCTGCGCGGGCGCCTGCGCCGGTACGTCGGGTGCCTGGAACAGCACCGCGGCCGCGGCCGGAGCCCGGCGCCGGGTCCGCCGCTGGGGCGTCTCGTCGGTCTGCGCCGCGTCGGTCCGCTCGGTCTCGGCGGCCGGGGTGGCACCCTCGCCCGCCTGGATGACGCCGTCGGCGCGTCCGGCCGACGCCGTCGAGTCCTCGGTCGAGGTGTCCGCGGCACGAGCGCGGTTGCGGGAGCGCCGGCCGCGCGAGCCGGTCCCCGCCTGCGCCGAGTCAGCCTGCGCGGCGCCGGAGTCGGCCTGCGCGGCCCCGGCGTTCGCCTGGGCCGCGTCGGCGGTGCCGGGCGCGGTCTCCGCGTCGGCGACCGGGCCGTCGGACACCGGGCTGTCGGTGGTCATGAGGCCCTGCGTGGCCGACTTCTTGGTGGTGCGCTTGCGGGCGGTCTTCTTCGCCGGTGCCGGGGCGCTCTCGACCACCGGGCCGGCGTCGGCGGTGGACGTCTCCGGCGCGCCGAAGATGGGAGCCGCCTCCGCCTGCTCCGGGAGCGCGTCCTGGGCGGCGGCCTGCTTCGCGGTCCGCTTGCTCGCGGTCTTCTTCGCGGCGGTCTTCTTGGTGGCGGCGGTCTTCTTGGCCGCGGTCTTCTTCGCGGCCGCCTTCTTGGCGGCGGCCTTCTTCACCGGGGCCGGGTCGGCGGTCTCGCCGTCGGACTGGGTGGGGACGTCCCCGGCGGCGGCGGTCTTCCTGGCCGTCCGCTTGCGCGTGGTGGTCGTCTTCTTCGCAGTGGCAGCCTTGTTCGCGGTCCTGCCGGCGGTGGGCTGCTCCTGGGCGGGTGCGGCCGATTCGGCTGCTTCGGTGGTCGGCTCGTTGTCGAGCATGTGGTGCGGTCTCCTCAAGCCCTGCGGCGCATCCTGCGACCCCTGTCACGGGTCCGGCGCTGCCACCTGGGCGGTCACGGTTCGCCTCACCCGGCATCGGTGCCGGGCGGCGGAAGCCTGCTGGATCCGCTCCGCCCGTGCTCAGGGCTCGGAGGGAGCGGCGGCGTCGCCCTCCGCTGGATGCGTCTGGTGGTCGTCCGCCTGGCCGGTCGCGGTCGCCTGGGTGGCGTCGCGGTCACGAGCGAGCGGGTCGTCCACCGTGCCGGAGGCCGCGATGAGCGGGCCCTGGGCGAGCCTGGTCAACAGAGCCGGGCCCGTCACCGGGAGCGTCGCTACGTCGAGCACGCCGGCGAGAACGTCGTCGGGTCTCACGGCCGGGGTTCCGTGCCGTAACACCACTTTTAGTATCGCACACGTCTCAACCGGCGCCGGTTCGTGCGCGACGGTGAGTCGCAGAACGGCGTCCCGACAGTCGAACGAGCGAAGTCCCCGTTTGGTCATGCGCTCGACCAGAATTTCCTCCCGGGCGAGAAAGGTCTCCACCGCGGCGGACGCGGCGTCCGATTCAACGCCTGGCAGCGCGATCAGCCACTCGCTCGCCTCCAGCCGGTCGGCCAGTGAGCCGGGCCCGGCGACAACCACCTCGAGCACGTCCAGTCCCGGCGGCAGAGCCGCGTCCAGGGCGGCCCGGACCTGCTCGGCGTCCCGCTCGTGTGTGAGCGAAATCTCCAGATACTCCGCTTCCGAGGCGGCCCCGGTCGGCGCGGCACCGGCGTACGAGATCTTCGGGTGCGGGCTGAAGCCGTGCGAGAACGCGACCGGCAGGTCGGCCCGGCGGACGGCGCGCTCGAACGCCCGCTGGAAGTCCCGGTGTGAGGTGAATCGCAGCCGCCCCCGCTTGGCGAACCGGACCCGCAGTTTCTGAACCGCGGGAAGTTGCTGGGAAGGCGGTGCTTGAACAGGTGCCACGAGGCCATTGTCCCAGACGCCCTCTCAGCCGCCCCGAGAACGGCGAACACCACCGAGACCGCGGCCGGGAAGCGATTGCCGCCGTACCAGGGCGTCGGTGTCAGGGCTGGGCGGACGACGTGCCGGTCAGGTAGAGCGCCCAGCCGAGGAGGCCGAAGGCGACGGTGCTGAGCAGCACACGGACCAGGTTGAAGCTCTGCCACCGGGCCTCGTCGAAGGCCGCCCGGGCCGCGGCGACGTCGATCGTCTCCGGGTCGCCGGCCGCCTTGAGCGCGTCGTTCATCGGGACGTTCACCGCGACCGTGACGATCATCGTGACCAGGTACAGCGCGAAGGCCACCGCGATCCAGGGCAGCGCCTTCTCCTTCAGGCTGAGCAGACCGGCCAGCAGCGTGAACACCAGCGCTCCGAGGAAGCCGAGCCCGAGGAACAACGGGTTCAGGATGGCCCGGTCGACCGCCTGGAACGCGCCCACGAAGGTCTTGTCGTCGACCTTCGCCAGCCCGGGCATGAAGGCGTTCGAGTAGATCGCGTAGATCCCCGCCATCAGTCCCGTGGTCATCGTGGCCGCCAGCAACGACGCCACCCGCAGTCCGTTCATCTCACCCTCCAGTACGACGGGATTATCCCGCACCGAAAAACTAGGGCACTGGGGAGTGGACGGACATGTCACCGAGACTCACAAGCATGTCTGCGAAGCTCACAGCCGCGAGCATTGTCCGGTCCGGGGCCCGGAGACCCGGTTCGGGGCCTCCAGGTTGACCGGCGCCGGCGCGTTGCCCGAGCACCTCAGCGGCCCGCCGATCGTGTTCCCGGCCAGTACGGCGGCCTCCACCGTCCGCGACCTGGTCACGGACACCGGCCCGTCGACCGTGGTCCCGATCGCGACCAGACTCCGGGTCACCCCGTCGGCACTGACCGGGCCGTCGACCCGGCTTCGCAGCAGGTGCAGATCGGCCGCACCCTCGGCGCGGACCGGGCCGGTCACCCGGCTGTCCGTCGCCACGACCGACGCACCGGGGCCGACGAGTAGTGGCCCGTTGACAGTGGCGCCGGACAGACAGGTCACGCCGGACCGGACGGACAGCGGGCCGTTCCGGACGCCGGTGACCGTGGTCGTACAGACAGGGGCGGGACGCAACAACGTGACCGCGAACCGGCGCGGCGTACCGATGTTGCCGGAGGCATCGATGGCGCGGTACTCGACCAGGTGGCGGCCGTACCCGGAGGGGACGTCGTCCCACGGCACCACCCGCGGGACGCCGAGCTTGCCGTAGACGAGCTGGTCGATCTCGGTCCCCTCGGCGGTGAACCGGAACGGCGCGGACGCGTCCGTCGGCCAGCCGAAGTAGTTGTACCAACCGTCCCCGTCCACCCGGAACTCGGGTACGACGTACCCGGCGCTGTCGTCGGTGGCGGCCAGGCCCATCGTGAACGCGTCGTTGTAGACGTACTCCGGCCCGGTCGGCTTGGTCGCCGCCAGCAGCGGCTTCGACAGCGTCGGCGTGACCACCGGCTCGACCCCGTCGACCGACCACGTCAGCGTCTGGGAGCCCGCGGTCGCGGTCAGCGTGTGCCGGCCGGTCAGCTTCAGCGGCTCGAGGTCGAAGTCCCGGTCGTTGCCGGGGTTCGCGACCGGCTTGCCGTCCAGCGCCCACGCGATCGGCGGCTGCGCGGTGGCGGACTGGGTCGTCTCCGCGTACACGACCTCGTCGGCGCTGACCGGGTGCTCGGTCGACGTCGAGCCGGTGAAGGAGACCGGCTCGTCCGACGGCGCGGCCGTCAGCGTGCTGCCGACGGTCCACGAGCGCGACGCGGTCGGCCGTACGGCGGGATCGCGGACGAACGGGGTCGGGTCGACGATCGTGGCCGTCAGCG
>NZ_SMKR01000229.1 GCF_004348725.1 Kribbella turkmenica | reverse complement strand
GAATCAACCCACCATCGCAACGCGGCCCTACCCCACTGGCTCCACTTCTACAATCATCACCGACCCCACAGCTCAATCGGCGCCCAGCCACCCATCACCCGACTGACCAACGTCCCTGGACATCACACCTAGGCGTGCTCGCCGTCGAGGAGCTCGTGGAGCTCCGCGACCGCGCTGGTGATGTCGTCGTAGTCGTTCTGGGCGGCCCGCGACTCCGCGCTGATCACGCCACACCGGTGGACCCGGCGGAAGTCGCCGTACGGGAACTTGTAGTGGCCCTTGGTCTCCGCGTCCATGTCGGTGTCGATGCCGAGGTACCACTGGCCGTACTCGCGCCACCCGTGCTTGTCGAGATAGGCGTTCTCCCGGTCGGCGGTCGGAGCGTGCTCGCTCCAGTCGTCCCGCTCGTCCAGGGTGGTCCGGCCCTTGCGGACGAGGCTTTTCGCGTGGTCGAACGCGGTCTTGTTCAGCTTCACAGTCATCGTCTGCAACCTCCGGCGGCCCCGGTACCCGGGCGGCGGAGAGCTAGTCGGCCGGGCCCGGCCGATATTCGGTGGCCGCCGCGGGGGAGCGCTGGTAGCGTGCCGGGTCTGTCTTTTCCGGGTGGCTTCGCTGCACTGCGTGAAGGATCGCAACGAACCGGGTTCGCCGGGGCGGGATCTGCTGATTGCCGCCGGTCCGTCGTTCGCACATCCGACACACCACGAGTCGAGGCTTCCTTCGATGGTCGAATCCGTACCCATACCCCCTGACGAACTCTCCGCCGAACGCGACTTCCTCACCGCGGCCAGGTCCGCGCTGGCCCGCATGCACCGCGACGTCGAGGGCCGCGAGGTCCCGATGATCGGGGGCGAGGACAATGACGAACGCTTCACCAACGAAGCCAACCAGCGGGCCCACGAGCAGCGGACGCTGGCGCTGGTGGACATGCCCGACGTACCGCTGTTCTTCGGCCGGCTCGACTACGAGGCCGGCACGATCGAGGAGCTCGACCGGATCTACATCGGCCGCCGGCACGTGCACGACGGGAACGGGGCGCCGCTGGTGATCGACTGGCGGGCGCCGGTGTCGGTGCCGTTCTACCGGGCGACCCGCAGCGACCGTCAACGGGTGCTGATGCGCCGCCGCTACGGCTTCTCCGACGTGGCCGAGCTGACCGGTTACGAGGACGAGCCGCTGACCGAGGCGGACGGCGCCGACCAGGCCGACGCCTTCCTGCGCGCCGAGATCGAACGCCCCCGCACCGGCCCGATGCGCGACATCGTGGCCACCATCCAGCCCGAGCAGGACGACCTGGTCCGGGCGCCGTTGCACCCGACCGTGTGTGTGCAGGGTGCGCCCGGCACCGGCAAGACGGCCGTCGGCCTGCACCGCGTCGCCTACCTGCTCTACACCGAGCGGGAGCGGTTGAGCCGTGGCGGTGTCGTGATCGTCGGTCCGAACCACTCGTTCCTGTCGTACATCCGCAAGGTCCTGCCCGCGCTGGGTGAGGTCGACGTCCGGCAGATCACCATCGACGAGCTGATCACCCTGCCGGCGGCGGCCACCGACGAGCCGGAGTCCGCGCGGGTCAAGGGCGATGCCCGGATGGCCGGGGTGCTGCACCGGGCGCTGTGGTCGTACGTCGGGAAGCCGGCCAACGGAATCCTGTACAGCAAGGGCTCCCAGCGCTATCGGGTGCACGACTACGAGGTCGTGGACATTGTCGCCGCCCTGCGCGAGTCGACGCGGTACGCGCCGGGACGCAACGCCCTCGCGCAGCGGATCGCGCACGCCGTTCTGGTCCTGATGGAACGACGCGGTGAGTCGCCGGACGACCGGGTGCAGAACGCCGTGGCCCGCTCGAAGCCGGTGAAGGAGCTGGTGGACGCCGCCTGGCCGCGGGTCGCGCCGGAGCAGGTGCTGCACCGGCTGTTCTCGGACGCCGGCTTCCTCGCGGAGGCGGCCGGTGACGAGCTCACCGTGGACGAGCGCGCCGCGCTGCTGTGGAACAAGCCGCCGCGGTCGTGGAAGTCGGCGAAGTGGTCCGAGGCCGACACGATGCTGCTCGACGAACTCGAGGACCTGATCGAACGCCGTACCGGCTCACTCGGTCATCTCGTCCTGGACGAGGCGCAGGACCTGTCCGCGATGCAGTTGCGGGCTCTGGGACGGCGCTGCCGCACCGGCTCGGTGACAGTGCTCGGTGACCTGGCCCAGGCGACGACCCCGTGGGCCGCGGGCCCGTGGGAGCGGGTGCTCGGTCACCTGGAGAAGACCGACGGCATCGTGGCCGAGCTGGATCGCGGCTTCCGGGTGCCGGACCAGATCATCGACTTCGCGGCGAAGCTGCTCCCGCAGATCGCGCCGACGCTCGGAGTGCCGCGCGGTGTCCGATCGGTCGAGGAGGCGTTGAGCGTCGTCCGGACCGACCACGACGCCCTCGCGGACACGCTCGTCGCCTCCTGCCGGGCCGCGCTCGCCGGGGAGGGTTCGGTGGCGCTGATCGCGGCCGACGAGCAGATCGCGCAGCTGCGCGACGCCCTGGCGGACGCCGGGCTCGAGCCGGCCCTGCTCGGCGAGACCGGGGACGAGATGGACACCACCCGCCTGGTCTGCGTCCCCGCGACCCTCGCCAAGGGGCTGGAGTTCGACGCGGTCGTGGTCGTCGAGCCCGCGCGCATCGTCGCGGCCGAACCGCGCGGCCTCCACCGCCTGTACGTCGTCCTGACGCGGGCCGTCAGCCGTCTCCGGATCGTCCACGCCGAGCCCCTGCCCACCGCGCTGAGCCGCCTGGCCTAGCGCGATCCGCCGCATGCGACCCCGGTGGCCTGGCGATCCGTCTTCAAGGGGGGCAAAGGAGAGTGGGAGGCACGAATGGCGGATCGTGACCAGGAGTTCGTCGAGGCGATGAACCTGTCGTTGCGACGGACCGCCTTTCTGGTCTGCGGAGACCGGCACAAGGCGGACGACGTCGTCCAGGACGCGCTGTACGAGCTCTACTGAACGCCGGACACGCCTCGGCCTGAGCGATCGGCATCGCCGTCCGGACGTGACCGGCCGATGGGTCGTCGCGATCGGCGGCTTGCCCCCCGATCAACTCGGATGCTTTTGTCGGTGGGGGTCGTTACGGTCGGTTGGGTGCTGACTCTGCTGCGGTACGGCTTGCGGGTCTCACCTGGTAGCACCGCCTTGACGATGGGCCTCGCCGTACTCGGCTCCGTGCTGGGGATGGGGGTCACGTTGCTGACCGGTCAGGTCGTCGGAGCTGTTCCAGGTGTGATCGACGCTGCCCCTGGAGCGATGTCGCCCGGCGCGTTCGGCTGGCTGCTCGCGGCGCTGCTGGCAGTGTTCATCGGGCAGAGCCTGACACCGGCATTCCACCAGGTGGCGTCGCAGATCATGGACGCGGCGCTGGTGCGCGACATCGGGGCCGGCATCACCGAGCCGCTGCTCCGGCCTCGCCGGGTCGCGCACCTCGAGGACACCGAGGTGCTCGACATGCAAGAACGCGCCAAGGGCAAAGGCGGCTTCCACCTCGCGCAGGGCCTGGCGAACCTGCCCTGGCTGCTGGCCGGCCGGTTCACACTGATCGGCTCGGCGGTGATCGTCGGGGTGATGTTCTCCTGGCCGGTCGCCGCGATGCTCGTCGCGGTGACCCTGCTGCTGGAGTGGTACGGCGGCCGGCTGATCGCGCGCGAGATCGACGTGTGGTGGGGCAACACCGAGGAGCAGCGGCGGGCGAACTACCTGTTCGACCTCGGCATGCGGGACGCGCCGAAGGAACTGCGCGTCTTCGGCCTGCACGGCTGGCTGGTCGACCGGTACGTCCGCGAGTGGACCGCCGGCTTCCGCCCGGTCTGGGAACGACGCCGCCGGAACGTGAAGTGGACCGCCCTCACCGGCGGACTGCACCTGGCTGCCAACGGCCTCGCGGTCCTGCTCGTCGGCCGGGCCGCGCTGAACGGTGACCTGCCGTTGACCGAGGTGGCGACGACCGTGCCCGCGATCCTGTCCATCGGCGCGTCGATGAACTCGTACGGCGTCGTTCAGGTGAAGCGCGGGCTGTCGGCGTACCGTGCGATGGCGGAGCTGCCCGGGACAATCGCCCAGCGCCACCCCGAGCCGGCCACGATGACCCGGCACCGGGTGGAGACGATGCCGGCCCGCGAGGTCCGGTTCGAGAACGTCGGTTTCCGCTACCCGGGATCGGACGTCGACGTACTGCGCAACCTGGACCTCACGCTCCACGCGCACGAGGCGCTCGCCCTCGTCGGCGTCAACGGGGCCGGCAAGTCCACGCTGGTGAAGCTGCTCGGCGGTGTGTACCGGCCGACCGGGGGACGCATCCTGGTCGACGGCGTGGACCTGTCGGAGCTCGACCTGGCCGCCTGGCAGCGGCGGATCGCCGCGATCGTGCAGGATTTCTTGCGCTTCCCCTTGTCGGTGACCGACAACGTCGTGTTCGGCGCGATCGAACGCGCCGACGACGAGGTCTCGCTGGCCAAGGTCGCGCGCGAGTCTGGTATCGACCACGTCGTCCGCGGGCTGCCCGGCGGCTGGGACACCGTGCTCGACAAGACCTTCGACGACGGTGTCGACCTGTCCGGCGGGGAGTGGCAGCGGATCGCGCTGGCCCGGGCGCTGTTCGCCGTACAGGCCGGGGCCGGGGTGCTCGTGCTGGACGAGCCGGCGGCGGCGCTGGACGTGCGGGCCGAGGCCGAGCTGGTCGAGCGGTATCTCGAGCTGACCTCCGGTGTGGCGTCGTTGATCATCTCGCACCGGTTCTCGGTGGTCCGCAACGCCGACCGCATCTGCGTGCTCGCGGACGGGCGCATCGTCGAGGACGGCACGCACGAGGAGTTGCTGGCCGCGGACGGGACGTACGCCGGCATGTTCCGGCTGCAGGCCGAGCGGTACGTCGCCTCCGCGGAGAGCGATGCCCAGGATGCGTAGCCTCCGGATCGCCTGGCTGTGGCTGGCGACCTCGTTCCGGGCCGCTCCACTGCTGATGGCGATCTCGACGCTGCTCGTCGCGGCGCGCGCGATCACCGCACCCGCCCAGACGTACGGCGTCAGCCGGCTGGTCGAGGGGATCGCGGAGGACCGGTCGAACACGATCGCGCTCGGCATCGGCATCATCGTCGGCGGCCTGGCCGTCGCGTTCGTCGCCGACATCCTCGGCTGGCCGCTCCAGGACACCGCTCAGGAGCGGATGGCCGGCCGGGTGCACGCCGATTTGCTGGACGTGACCACGGGCATCCCGGGACTGACCCACCACGAGCGGCCCGACATCGCCGACCGGCTCGAGCTGGTCCGCGAGCGCGCCTGGCGGATGGGCGTCGGCGCCGAGGTCCTGCTGTGGGCGTTCGCGACGATCGCCAACACGGTCACCGTACTCGGGTTGCTCGGGTCAGTGCACCCGCTGCTGCTGCTCCTGCCGCTGCTCGGGGCGGCCCGGATCTGGTCGGCGTACCTGAGCAGCGTGCGCTCGCACAAGGCGTACGAGGACTCCCTGCCGCAGGAGCGGCTGGTCGACAAGCTGATCGAGGTCTCGAAGGACGCCCGGACGGGGCTCGAGGTGCGGGTCTTCGGGCTCGGGAAGGTGTTGCTGGACAGGATCTTCGCCCTGCAGACCGAGCGGTTCCGGCGCCGGGTCGAAGCCGCGCGCTGGGGCGGGAAGGTCGACGGGTCCGTGCGGCTGGTGTTCGGTCTCGCGTACGCCGGCGCGATCGTCTGGGTGATCGCCCGCGCGCGGAACGGGCAGCAGTCCGCCGGCGACGTCGTGCTCGTCCTGCTGCTCGCTCCGCAGGTGGATCAGATGACCGGCGGGATCGCGCGCAACGTCTATTGGGTCGGCGAGGTCGTGCGCAGCTTCAGCCGGTACGACTGGCTGCGCGAGTACGCGAAGGACAACTCGTGGCGTGCCAGCGCCGACCCGGCGCCGGCGCGGCTGCGGTCCGGCATCGAGCTGCGCGGGGTCGGGTTCGCCTACCCCGGCACGGATTCCGCCGTACTGAGCGATGTCGACCTCATGGTGCCCGCGGGCTCCGCGGTCGCGCTGGTCGGGGAGAACGGGGCCGGCAAGACGACGCTGGTCAAGCTGCTCGCACGGATGTACGACCCGACGAGCGGTCGTATCCTGGTCGACGGGGTGGACCTGGCCACGATCGCGCCGGATGAGTGGCGGTCACAGCTGTCGGCCGGGTTCCAGGACTTCGTCAAGTTCGAGTGGACGGCACGCGAGGTCGTCGGCGTCGGCGACGTACGACGGTCCGACGACGAGGCAGCCGTGCTCGCGGCGGTGTCGCGGGGTGACGCGGAGTCGGTTGTCGCGGGTCTGCCGCGCGGCCTGGACACGCAGTTGGGCAAGAAGTTCAGCGACGGCGTCGAGCTGTCCGGCGGGCAGTGGCAGCGGCTCGCGTTGGCGCGGGCGTTCATGCGCGAGCGCCCACTGCTCCTGCTCCTCGACGAGCCGACCGCGGCTCTGGACCCGGAGGCCGAGCACCGGTTGTACGAGCAGTACGCCGCGGCCGCCCGGGTCGCGGCCGCCGAGACCGGCGGCATCACGGTGCTGGTGTCGCACCGGTTCTCGACCGTCCGGATGGCCGACCTGATCGTGGTGATGCACAACGGGCGGGTCGAGGAGGTCGGCAGCCACGAAGCGCTGGTCGCCGCGGGCGGCCGGTACGCGGAGCTGTTCGAGTTGCAGGCCCGGGCCTACCGGTGATGCTCTAGGTTTGAGGTCGTGGCGAAGCAGTGGGTGTGGATCGCGGTCGGTGGTGTCGCCATGGGCGCGCTGGCCGCCCGGTGCGGTGACCCGAACAGCTCTCCAGCGGGCACACCGCCGGTTGCTTCGGCCTCGCCGTCGGTTGCTTCACCCACGCCTTCATCCACGCCTTCACCCACGCGTTCAGCCACGCCCTCATCCACGCCCTCATCCACGCCTTCGGCTACGAATCCGAAACCGTGGTACGAGGATTACGACCCGGCACAGTTCGCCGCCCAGGTGCGCAAGTACGCCGCCCAGGCGGGCATCCGGCCGCAGTTGCTGATGGCAATCTTGTACAACGAGTCGTACAAGCCGCACGACCCGGAGCTCGAGCGGTCGTGGGCGAAGATCGACTCCGATCCGGCGTTCGGGATCGCGAACATGCACCGGCCGGCGTTCGACGACACCAAACGCGGCCGCCCGTTCGCCAAGCGGAAGTGGGAGGAACTGCCGGACGATCCCGCACTGGCCATCCAGGCGGCCGCCTGGCACCTGCACGACCTGGCCGAGCGGCTGCCGTCGAAGCGCTCCACCACTCTGACGGAGGACGAGTTGCTTGCCTTGGGCTACAACGCCGGCGGCGGCAACATGCGGGCGTTCGCGCGGGGCGCCGAACCGGGGTCCCAGGCGCGGTCCTACCTCGACCGGCTGCACGAGAACTGGGGCAAGTCGGCGGAGGCGGTGCGCACGTGAACGAGATGCACGTCCACAACCCGCGGTGGTACGAGATCACCTCCGCGATCGGGTTCGGCGGCCGGCGCCGGCGCGTGTACGACGGGTTGGTCAGGCGGAGCGGCGTACGCCCGGGGGACCGGGTGCTCGACGTCGGGTCCGGCACGGGCTACCTGAGTGGCCGTGCCGCGCTGGCCGTCGGTCCGTCCGGCCGGGTCGAGGGAGTGGATCCGTCGCCGACGGTCGTTGCCTATGCCAACGAGCAGGCTCCGGCCAACACGACGTTCCGGGTGGCCGGTGCGGAGCGGCTCCCGTTCGAGGACGCGTCGTTCGACCTCGCGCTGTCGTGTCTCGCCGTCCACCACATCCCGGCGGACGACCGGGTACAGGCCTTCGCCGAGCTGTTCCGGGTGCTGAAGCCCGGTGGGCGGCTGCTGATCGCGGACTTCCGCCCGCCGACCGGCCGGCTGTCGCGGCTCGCGATCGCGGCGTTCAGCGGTCACGGCGCGGAGGACGTACGGCTCACCGACCTGGCCCTCGGGGCGGGCTTCTACATCGTGGAAACCGGTCGCCGGCCGCCTTTGCTGTGCTTCGTGCGCGCCACCCGGCCGTCCGGATAGGGTCGTTGACGGACATCTGACAACAGAAGGGCAGCTCGGTGACCTCACCCTCCGGAAACACCCCGTCGGAACCGCTGCGGATCGGCATTGCCGGGATCGCGATCGAGTCGAGCACGTTCTCGCCGCACCGGAGTACCGTCGACGACTTCGCGGTGCTGCGGGGCGCGGAACTGCTCGCCCGGTACCCGTTCCTCACGCCGGGGTCGGAGCTGACCGAGGGCGTCGAGTGGGTCCCGCTGCTGCAGGCGAAGGCGGTGCCCGGCGGGCCGGTCACCGAGGAGACGTACGAGCAGTTGTCGACCGAAATCTACGAGCTGCTCCGGGCCACAGGGCCGCTGGACGGCGTGTTCGTCGACATCCACGGCGCGATGAGCGTGGTCGGGCGGACCGACGTCGAGGCGACGTTCGTCGCCGGGATCCGGTCGATCGTCGGGCCGTCGGTGCTGCTGTCGGCGTCCATGGACCTGCACGGGAACGTGTCGCGGCCACTGGCCGAGACGCTCGACCTGATCACCTGCTACCGGAAGGCGCCGCACATCGACGCCTGGGACACGCGGGAACGCGCGGTCCGCAACCTCATCGCCCGGCTGCGGTCCGGCGGGCGGCCGCAGAAGGCGTGGGTGCAGGTGCCCGTGCTGCTGCCGGGGGAGAAGACGAGCACCCGGATCGAGCCGGCCAAGGGGATCTACGCCCAGGTCGACGAGGTCGAGGCGATGGACGGCGTGCTGGACGCGGCGATCTGGGTCGGGTACGCGTGGGCGGACGAACCACGCTGTCAGGCCGCGGTCGTGGTGAGCGGTGACGACACCGACGTGATCACGACGCAGGCGCAGCGTTTAGCGGACGCGTACTGGGATGCGCACGAGCGGTTCGAGTTCGTCGCGCCGACCGGGACGCTCGAGGAGTGCATCGACCAGGCGCTCGCGAGTACGGCGCGGCCGTTCTTCATCAGCGACTCCGGCGACAACCCGACCGCGGGTGGTGCCGGTGACACCTCGTGGACGCTGGACACGTTGCTGCGTACGCCGGCGATCGTCGAGTCGGACCTGACCACGATCTACGCCGCGATGGTGGACCCGGCCGTCACCGCGACCGCGATCGAGGCCGGGGTCGGTGCGACCGTGAGCGTCGAGGTCGGCGGCAAGATCGACTCCGGGCCGTGCGGTCCGGTCCCGCTGACCGCCGAGGTCGTCGCGGTCGAGCCGGCCGAGGGCATCGTCGTACTGGGTGTCGGTGGACTGCGGGTGATCGTCACGTCCCGCCGCAAGCCGTACCACCTGGAAGCCGACTTCAAGGCTCTCGGCCTGTCCCCGCGCGACGCCGACCTCGTCATCGTCAAGATCGGCTACCTCGAACCCGAGCTCTACGCGATGGCCGCGGACTGGCTCCTCGGCCTCACCCCCGGCGGCGTCAACCAGGACCTCCTCAGCCTCGGCCACAAGAACATCGTCCGCCCCATGTACCCCTTCGACC
>NZ_SMKR01000228.1 GCF_004348725.1 Kribbella turkmenica | reverse complement strand
ATCATCATGTGTGTCGGCCTCGCCACGGTCGCCACCTTCGTCAACGCCGGCTGCCTCGGCGACATCATCGTCGCCGGGATCAAGACGACGCGGACCCCGATCCTCGTCACCGGCGCGGTGCTGACCGCTGTCATCGCCTTCGCCCTCGACTGGCTCGCCGCACTCCTCGAGAACTTCCTCCGTCCCCGCGGACTCTGAGCCCCACCACCCCCTCGCACAACCCTGGAGACACCATGAAAGCTCGAAAGCTGCTACCGCTTGCCCTGGCGGCGATGCTGACGCCAACTCTCGCCGCCTGTGGTGGCGGGTCCGAGGGCGACGGCCCGCTGAAGGGCGCGACGTACGTGGTCGGCGCCAAGGACTTCAGCGAGCAGGACATCCTCGCGAACATGACCGCGCTGCTGCTGTCGAAGAACGGCGCGAACGCCTCGGCGAAGCGGATCACCGGTTCGGTGAACACCCGTGCCGCGCTCGAGTCCGGCGACCTGGATCTGTACTGGGAGTACACCGGTACGGCGTGGATCACGTACCTCAAGGAGACCAAGCCGATCGGTGACCCGCAGCAGCAGTTCACAGCTGTCAAGGAGAAGGACGCGGCGAAGAACGGCATCGCGTGGCTGGACCCGGCGGGCTTCAACAACACCTATGCGCTCGCCGTTCGCAGCGAGTACGCGAAGGAGAAGGGGCTGAAGACCCTCTCCGATCTCGCGCAGCTGGCGAAGACGAGCCCGGCGGAAGCAACTGTCTGTGTCGAGTCCGAGTTCGCGGCGCGTGACGACGGGCTGACCGGCCTGTTGAACGCCTACGGCATCACGGTGCCGAAGAGCCAGGTGAAGACCCTCGACACCGGGGTGATCTACACCGAGACCGACAAGGGCGCGACCTGCACGTTCGGCGAGGTCTTCGCCACCGACGGCCGGATCGCCAACCTCGACCTGACCGTGCTCGAGGACGACAAGAAGTTCTTCCCGGTCTACCAGGGGGCGGTCACGCTGGAGAAGACGACCCTCGACCAGCACCCGGAACTCGCCGAGATCCTTTCCCCGCTCGCGAAGAAGCTCGACACCGAGACCATGCGGAAACTCAACGCCGAGGTGGATGTCGAGGGCCTGGACGCCGACGACGTCGCCAAGAAGTGGCTGGAAGACCAGGGGCTGCTGTGAGCGACGTACAGCTCGGCGAGAGCTTCATCGGGGAAGGGGGCGAGGCGGCCCACGTGAACACCGTCCTCGGCCCACGCGACGGAGCAGTCGGTACGGCGTGGAGTTCGGCGCTGGCGAGTCCGTCCCATGGCCACCAGCCGTTTGTCGCGATCCTGCGGCCGGGTCTGCCGGTCAAGCCGTTCACCTTGTTCGTGAACAAGGCGACGATCGAGCACGACGAGCACGGCTTGCTGCACTGGGGTCCGGCGCAGGCCGGTGTCGCCGCCGGTGTCGCCGACGCGGTCGCCGACGGTGTGATCCCGGCCGATGCCGTCGACGACCTGGCGCTGATCACCGCGGTCTGGGTCAACCCGAAGGCGCAAGACGCCGACCTGGTCTACCGAAACAACCGTACGGCGGTCGCGACCGCGCTTGCCCTCGGAGCCGCCAACGGCCCGCAGTTGACCGACGTACTGGCGGCGCGCGACCGACCTCAGAATCCCTTCTACGCTGTGGGAACGACGACATGAAGGTCACCAACATCAAGCTCGACCGGCTCCGGCTAGACCTCGATCCGCCGTTCCGCGCCGCTTGGGACCCCGAACCGCGGACCTTCTTCGATGCCACGATCGTGCGGGTCGAGACCGACGAGGGCATCGTCGGGATCGGCTCGGGCGACACGATGGACGGGTTCGAGGCGTTCGCGCACCTGTTCATCGGGACCGACCCGATGCAGATCATGCGGCATATCCGCGCGATCGAGACGATCAACTTCCATGCCGGCCGGTTCTGGCCGCTGGAGGCTGCCTTGTGGGACATCGTCGGCAAGGTCACCGGCGTACCGGTGGCGACGCTGTTCGGCGACAGTACGATGCGGGTGCCGGCGTACGCCTCGACCGGCGAACTGAAGTCGGTCGAGGACCGGGTCGAGTCGGCCGTCGCCGCGCGGGAGCAGGGTTTTCGGGCGATGAAGATTCGGATCGACCGGGACGGTCTCGAGCGCGGGATCGCGGCGGTCGCGGCGGTGCGGGAGAAACTCGGGCCGGACTTCCAGGTGATGGTGGACCTGAACCAGTCCTGGCGGATGGCCGGTGACGTAGCACCCGCCCTGGACGTGAAGTCGGTGGTGAAGACGGTTGCCCGGTTGGAAGAACTCGGCGTGTACTGGGTGGAGGAGCCGCTTCCGTACACCGACGTCGAGGGCCTGAAGGAGCTGCGGAAGTCGTCCAGCCTGCGGATCGCGGGCGGCGAGATGCTGCCCTCGTTCAACGACGTGCTGAGCTACCTGGACAACGACGTGCTGGACATCTACCAGATGGACTGTGTACTTGCCATCGGCATGCATCGCAGCCGGGTGGCGGCCGAGCTCGCGCAGCATCGGAACCGCCAGTTCACACCGCACTCGTGGACGAACGGGATCGGCGTCCTGGCGAACCTGCACGTGGCGGCCGGCGTCGGCGCCGCGCCCTACTTCGAGTTTCCGTACGATCCGGAGGGCTGGGCCGTGCAGCGGCGCGACTTCATGCTCGCCGAGCCGCTGTGGATCGACGCCGAGGGCTACATCAATGTTCCCGACCAGCCGGGCCTGGGCGTCGAGCTCGACGAGGACGCGGTGGAGAAGTGGAGAGTCTCATGAGCGACCTGCTGGACCGCAGCCACGGCGACTGGTTGCTGGCCGCGAAGAACCTGACCATCGAAAGCCGGCTGTTCGTCGACGGCGACTATCGCAATGCCGCGTCAGGTGAGACCTTCGAGTCGCGTACACCGCGTGACGGTTCCGTGGTCGCCAACGTGGCCCGAGGCGACGCGGACGACGTCGATCTGGCCGTACGAGCGGCCCGTAACGCGTTCGACGCCGGTCGCTGGCGGAGCCTCGCCCCTCGGGCACGCAAGGAAGTCCTGCTCCGCTGGGCAGACCTGATCCGCGAGCACACCGAAGAACTGGCTCTGCTCGAGACACTCGATGTCGGCAAGCCGATCACGGAGTCCGTGCGGGTCGATGTCGCTTCCACGGCTGCCTGCATCCAGTGGTACGCCGAGGCGCTCGACAAGGTCTACGACGAGCTGGCTCCCAGCGGAAACCGGGCGCTGGTGACGGTCACCCGCGAGCCGCTAGGTGTGGTCGGCGCCGTGGTTCCCTGGAACTACCCGCTGATCATCACCAGCTGGAAGGTCGCTCCGGCCCTTGCCACCGGCAACAGCGTGGTACTCAAACCGGCTGAGCAGTCGTCGCTGTCCGCACTGCTGCTGGCTCGGCTGGCTGTAGAGGCCGGGATACCCACGGGAGTGCTCAACGTGGTCACGGGCCTTGGCCCTGAGGCCGGTGCGGCGCTTGGTCGGCACCCGGGGGTCGACAAGATCGCGTTCACGGGTTCGGGCGAGGTCGGACGCAAGTTCCTGGGTTATGCGGCCGAGTCCAACGGCAAGCAGGTTCAGCTGGAGGCCGGTGGCAAATCACCCCAACTCGTGCTGGCCGATGCCGCGAACCTGCCGGCGGCAGCGTCGGCCGTTGCCTGGGGCATCTGTTACAACGCGGGCCAGACCTGCAATGCGGGCTCCAGGCTCGTCGTCGACCGCGCGGCCAAGGACGAGCTGCTCCCGCAGGTGCTCGACGTCGTCCGGAGCTTCAAGGTCGGCGACCCGCTGGACCCGGCCACCACGATGGGTCCCATCGTGGACCAGCAGCAGCTCGATCGGGTGCAGGGCTACCTCCGGATCGGGCAGGAGGACGGTGCCGAACTGATCGGCGGGGCCCGGCTGCGTCCGGAGACCGGCGGCTACTTTCTCGAGCCGGCCTTGCTGGATCGGGTCGACAACAGCAGTCGCGTGGCGCAGGAGGAGATCTTCGGCCCCGTGCTCTCCGTCATCGACTTCGACGGTGTCGACGAGGGTCTGCGGCTGGCCAACGAGACGGCGTACGGTCTGGCTGCCTCGGTGTGGACCAGCGACCTGCGGACGGCGCACCGGGTCTCCCGCGAGCTGCGGGCAGGCACCGTGTGGGTGAACACCTTCGACGCGACGGACGTCTTCGCGCCGTTCGGCGGCTTCAAGGCCTCCGGCGCGGGACGTGACAAGTCGCTCCACGCGCTGCACGAGTACACCGGCCTGAAAACCACCTGGATCGATCTTTCCTAGCTTGAGGGGTTTGTTGTGAACGTTGGCTTCATCGGACTCGGCCACATGGGTGGCCCCATGTCCCTCAACCTGATCCGTGCCGGAATCCCGCTGGTCGTTCACGACCTCGACAAGGCGGCCGCCGAGGAACATCTCGCCCTTGGGGCGACCTGGGCCGACAGCCCTGCAGAGCTGGCTACTCAGGTAGACGTGTTGATCACCATGCTTCCGGGCCCGCGCCAGGTGGAGTCTGTGCTTGTCACCGCCGGCGTCACCGACGCTCTGCCGGAGGGGTCGGTCTGGCTCGACATGTCCACCTCGACGCCCGAGGTCGCACGGCGGGTCGGTGAACGGCTCGACACCCGCGGTGTCTCCCGGCTGGAGGCCCCGGTCTGTGGCATGGCCAAAGGCGCGAAGGCCGGCACCCTGCAGATCTTCGTCGGCGGGGCTGAGGGAGTACTCGAGCGTTGCCGGCCGCTGCTGGACGTGATGGGCGATCCCGAGCGGGTGTTCCACGTCGGCCCGCACGGCGCCGGGTACGCGGTCAAGCTGATGCTGAACCAACTCTGGTTCTCGCACCTCGTCGCAACTACTGAGGTGCTCACGGTCGGGGTCAAGGCCGGTGTCGATCTCGCCGTACTCCGCCGGGCGCTGGTGGCCAGCTCGGCGAATTCGCATTTCCTCGAGCACGATCTGGCCAGTGTGCTGGAGCGCGGTGACTACGACGAGTCCTTCGCGATGGCCCTTGCGTGCAAGGATCTCGGGCTCTCGGTGGACCTCGCGCGCGACGTCGGCGTACCGGTCGAGCTGTCGGCGATGGTCGAGCAGATCTATCGCCGCGGCAGGGCGAAGTACGGGGATCTGGCCGGCGAGATGATCCCTGTGCGGCTGTACGAGGAGCTGGCGGGTATCGAGCTGCGTGTCCCGGTAGGTGAGTGAGATGACCCGGCTGGCGAAGGCACGGCTCACGATCGAGCCAGGTGCGCACACCGAGTTCGCGGTCGGTGCCGTCGGTACCCTTCCCGAGGCCGTCGACGCCGTCGGCCTGCAGCGCGCCTTCCTGGTCACGGACGGCGGGCTCAGGGCGACCGGACTGGTCGACCGGGTCCTCGGCATCCTTGCGAAGGCGTCGATCGAGTACGACGTCTTCGACGGGGTCGAGTCCAATCCGTCCACCGACTCCATCGATCGCGCGGCAGACCAGGTACGCCGCTTCGGCGCCGCCGCAGTCGTCGCGCTGGGCGGCGGGTCAGCCCTCGACGCGGCCAAGGGCATCGCACTGCTCGCAGCGAACGAGGGTGTCGCCAAGGACTACGACTACACCGCCACCCCGCAGCACGCCGGCCACCCGATCGTGGCGATACCGACGACATCCGGCACCGGCGCTGAGACCAATGGCTTCGGGGTGATCGAGGACCGGGCGGCGCGTTGCAAGGTCTACATCGGGCACAGCAGCGTGCGGCCACGCCGGGTCATCCTGGACCCGGAGCTGACCGTCGGTCTGCCGCCGCTCGCGACTGCGGCGACGGGAATGGATGCACTCGTGCACGGCATCGAGTCGCTGGCGTCACGTGGCGCCTCCCCGGTGTCGGTCGCGTACGCCACTCAGGCGATCACGCTGGTAAGCGACAGCCTCGCGGACGCCGTACGGGACGGCACCGACATCGAGGCGCGGGCCCGGCTGATGATGGGGGCGCACCTGGCCGGGCTGGCGTTGTCGGCGAGCGGCCTGGGGTTGGTGCACGGCATCGCGCACGCGGTCACCAACTACTGTGGCGCCCCGCACGGGCTTGCGTTGTCGGCGGTCCTGGCCGAGGTCATGGAGCACTCGTACGACGCTGCCGTGGCGCCGTACGCCGCGACCGCGCAGGCGATGGGTGTTGCCGGTCAAAGCCCGGACGACAGCGCGAGGGCGGCCATCGCCGCAGTGCGGGCCCTTGCTGATGCGGTAGGGGCACGGGTGACGCTCCGCAGTCTCGGCCTGGACGCCGGGGCTGTACACCACGTGGCCAGCGCCGCGCTCGCCGACGCCGTCAGCAGCAACCATCCACGGGACCTCGCACCGGCAGAGATCGAGCAGATCCTGAAGGCGAGGCTTTAGGTGCCGATGACAACAATCACTGAGGAATCGGTCGTAGCCAGTGTCCAGGCCGGAGCTCTCGCCGGTGGCAGCCGGCGAGCGTCCAAGGCGACCTTCGACGTCCTGGATCCAGCGACGGAGGAAGTGCTGACCCAGGTCGCGGACGCAGGTCCGGAGGACGGGCTGGCTGCTCTGGCCACCGCGGCCTCGGCGCAGGACGAGTGGGGCCGGACCGCGCCGCGGACGCGCGCCGAGATCCTACGGAACGCCTTCGAGCTGCTGACGAGCCGGAGCGAGGAACTCGCCCTGCTGATCACGCTGGAGATGGGCAAACCGCTGGCGGAGTCACGCGGCGAGGTCGCATACGCGGCCGAGTTCCTGCGCTGGTTCTCCGAACAGGCCGCGCACATCGGCGGTACCTATCGGGAGGCGCCGATGGGCGGGCAACGGCTGATCACCCACCGGCAGCCGGTCGGCCCGAGCCTGCTCATCACGCCGTGGAACTTCCCGCTGGCCATGGGCACCCGCAAGGTCGGAGCCGCGATCGCGGCGGGCTGCACGATGGTACTCAAGCCGTCGGAGCTCACACCGCTGGCGAGTTTCGCCCTCGCGCAGATCCTCACCGAGGCCGGACTGCCGGCCGGCGTACTCAATGTGGTGGCTACGACGGACGCTGCCGGCCTCGTCGGTCCGCTGATGGCCGACACCCGCCTCCGGAAGGTGTCATTCACGGGATCGACTCCGGTCGGCCGGCTCCTGCTGCGGCAGGCGGCCGACAACGTACTGCGTACTTCGATGGAGCTGGGCGGGAACGCAGCCCTGCTGGTGTTCGACGACGCCGATCTCGACGCGGCGATCGAGGGCACGATAGTCGCGAAGATGCGCAACATGGGCCAGTCCTGTGTGGCCGTCAACCGGGTGATGGTGCAAGATGCGATCGCCGAGGAGTTCGTTGCCCGGCTGGCAGATCGGATGGCCGGTCTGACCATGGGGCGGGGAACCGAGGCCGGCGTCACCGTCGGCCCGCTGATCGACGATCGCCAGCGGGACAAGGTCGGCGCGCTGGTCGAGGACGCGGTCCGCCACGGCGCACGGCCGGTGGTCGGAGCCGAGGCACCCGCGGGTACCGGCTACTTCTACGCGCCGACCGTCTTGACCGACGTTCCCGCTGAGGCACGGATCGCCCGCGAGGAGGTCTTCGGTCCGGTGGCCGCGGTGACGACCTTCGCGAGTGAGGAGGACGCACTGCGCGTCGCCAACGACACCGAGTTCGGCCTGGTCGGTTTCGTCTTCACCCGCGACATCTCGCGAGCCGTCCGGGTCGGTGAGGGCCTCGAGACCGGCATGGTCGGAATCAACCAGGGCCTGGTCAGCAACGCCGCCGGGCCGTTCGGCGGCGTAAAACAGTCTGGCCTCGGCCGTGAGGGCGGCGACGAAGGGATCGAGGAGTACCTCAGCACGAAGTACCTGGCTCTGGCTATCTAGATGTGCACGGTCATGAGGTCGGTAACAACCGGCTGACTGGTGGCAGTCCCGCCCAGTTTGGTATGTGAAGGAGGCGCTCGCCGGCGTTCGATTTCGTGGGCTTGCGGATCAGGCGTTCGCCCTTGAGGCGGGCGATGGTGTGGGTGACTGCAACGGTGCCGGCTGCGAGGTCGAGCTGGTGCCAAAGTACGGCGAGTGATTCGCCGATATGGGACGCCGGTGCCGGGTATGAAGGCGACGAGATCGGGTAGGTCGGCCTCGACAGCGCGTTCGTCGGCGGCGAGGCTGGTGCGGAGGGGCCGGACAACGTCGCCGGTGAGCGCGCGCGGTGGGTTCTTCGTGAGGCTTCGATGGTGTTCGACCTCGAGGAGGTGGTTGATCTTGTGCATCGCGGTCAGCTCGCCGGATCGGTTCGTCTTCGCGCGGTACTGGAGCTTGGTGAGGAGGGCGCGCTCGGCTGCGGTCTTGATCTTCCCGCATGCGGAGACCGGACGCAGACGGCACCGTCGTGATCGCGGAATCTGGCCTGAGCCTTGTACATGGGCTTCTCGGCACGCAGAATCCGAGAACTCGGCACTGCTGCGAATCGCTGTGATGTGACACACAGTCACGATCAGATGGTCGAGTCGCTCGTTCGGGTCTGCCGAGGGAAGACGCGCGGCGAGCGCCGACGGGGTGAGATCCGGGAAAGTGGTGCGTAAGTGGTGTTCGCGGACACAGCAAAGCCCAGGACACTCGCGTGACCTGGGCTGTTGTGCGCCGTCAGGGACTCGAATCCCGAACCCGCTGATTTCCACCGGAGACTGATCGCCGTTCGCCGTTGGCTCGCAAACGTTGCCGGCTACCGGCGACCGTGTCCGCGAAGCTGGTTGGGTAGCCGGTAGCGGCTGGGCCTTCAGGTCCAGAAGACGGTATACCTCACGTCGTAACCGAGCCGAGCACCTGCAGCAAGATGGCGGCTGCGTACAAGGTCACAGAAGACCGCGAGGCACGCGGCTGTCCAGGGATCGACGGCAGACCTTTCGCCGGGCTTTCGTCGAGGACTGCTACACGTTGGCAGATGAGCGCCCAGTTGCACAGATACGGTGGCCAGGCTGATGTCCGCCGAGTCCGCTCGTGGGACGGCGTCGCGGTCGAGCGAGCGCGCTGGCACGTGGTGGGGTACGCGTCCGGGGCTCAGCCGTCAGCACGAGCACCAGGTGTTCGTGACACTGGGCGGCTCGCTGCGGCACACCACGGCGTGGATCGACGGCGGTCACCGCTACGACGGTGCCGACTTCGCCGGCGCGACCTCGTTCATCCCGAGTGACCGGTACCCCGGCGTCGTGTAGGCGCGCCGGTGCGGTGGTGAGGTAGCCGTCGTCGGGTTCTCGGTGGGGAACGTGCCCTGCCGAATATTGCACCGGTGCGCGCCGCCCGGGGCGAGTTCGTCGCCCCAGGCGAACCGGCGGCCTTCCTGGCCGCCGCGGGCGACGTACTCCCACTCGGCCTCGGTCAGCAGCCGCTTGCCGGCCCAGCGGCAGTAGGCGAGGGCGTTCGTTGTTTGAGACATGAACGACGGGTGGTCGACCCGGTGCTCGATCCCGGACGGGGGCCCGTCGGGATGGGCCCAGTCGGCGCCGCGCACGGTCAGCCACCAGGGTGAGCCGGACGCCCGCCGAGGATGTCGTCCGGCTTGGCGGTCACGGCGAGATGGAAGACTGCGGACGAGCCGTACCGCTCGGCGTCGGTGCGATAGTCGGTCGAGGCCACGAAGTCTGCGAACTCGGCGTTCGTCACTGCTGTCGGGTCTACCGCGAGCGCACTGAGCCGCACCACGTGCACGGAGGTCTCGCGTCGGCGGGGTAGCCCTCG
>NZ_SMKR01000227.1 GCF_004348725.1 Kribbella turkmenica | reverse complement strand
AGCGTGGGACACGAAGGCCTCCGGTTGGTGAAGCGGTGAACTAGACAGCTCCACTTCACAACCGGAGGCCTTCACCTGTCAGCCCGACTCACCGCCGCCAAGCGGGGCAACCTCCCTGGACATCACATCTAGCCGGACCCCTTGTACCGCACGGTGAGCCGGGTGAAGCATGTGTCACATCGGCACGCTAGAGTGCGGATCGTCGGACAATCCGACGACTGCTCCGAGGGAGGGTACCCGTGCAGGTCACCGAGACCGTCGAGATCACCGGCCACCTGATGGACTCCGGGCTGCTGTCCCGGGTCCTGGACGACATCCGCGGGTACGGCGGCGAGTACACGCTGGACAAGTTCGACCTCGGCTACGACAAGGACGACCCGTCCACCGTCCGGATGACGGTCGGCGCGGAGGACGAGGAGTCCCTGCAGCGGCTGCTGATGCGGATCCAGACCAAGGGTGCGAACCTGGTCGATCCCGGTACGCCGGAGATCACCGCGGTGTCCACCGACGGGGTGTTCCCGGACGGCTTCTACTCCACCACGAACCTGCCCACGAGCGTCCGGCTCGGCGGCCGCTGGGTGCCCGTCCAGAATCCCGAGATGGACTGCGGGCTGCTGGTCGACGGTGAGACCGTGCGGACGATCCCGATGTCCGACGTCCGGGCCGGCATGAGGATCATCACCAGCGCGCAGGGCGTCAAGGTCACACCGCCGATCGTGGTGAACACCGAGGAGGGCTTCGGCTTCATGGAGTCCGACGTCTCCAGCGAGAAGCCGCAGCGCGTGCTGGTCAAGCAGGTCGCCGACGGCATGCGCGAGGCCAAGGCGAACGGCCAGAAGGTGCTCTGGGTCGGTGGCCCGGGCATCGTCCACACGGGCGCCGCGCCGGCCATGGTCGCGCTGGTCGAGGCCGGTTTCGTCGACGTCCTCTTCGCCGGGAACGCGCTGGCCACCCACGACATCGAGTCGTCGCTCTACGGGACGTCACTGGGCGTCGACCTGGCCCGTGGCCGCGGTGTCGAGCACGGCCACGAGCACCACATCCGGGCGATCAACACGATCCGCAAGGCGGGCTCGATCGCGGCCGCGGTCGAGCAGGGGGTGCTCACCTCCGGGGTGATGCACGCGCTGGTGAAGAAGGGCCGGAAGTTCGTCCTGGTCGGGTCGGTCCGTGACGACGGGCCGCTGCCGGACGTCTATACCGACGTCCTGGAGGGCCAGCGGGCGATGCGCGCCGAACTGCCCGGGGTCGGCTACTGCCTGATGGCAGCGACCATGCTGCACTCGGTTGCTACAGGCAACATCTTGCCGGCGTCCATCCCGCTGACCTGCGTGGACATCAACCCGGCCACGGTGACCAAGCTGGCCGACCGCGGCTCGTCCCAGGCCCGCGGCATCGTCACCGACGTCGGCCTGTTCATCGAGCACCTCGCCCGTGAACTCTCGCCGTCGTACGCTGACGGGAAATGAGCCAGAGCTTCGAGTCCTTCCTGCGCGAGTACGAGAAGGCCAACACCGCCTTCGTCAACGGAGACGCGTCGCTGTGGATGCCGCTGGTGTCCCGCAGCGAGCGGACCTCGATCTTCGGCGGTTTCGGCGGCCACGAGGTCGGCTGGGCCCGGGTCGGTCCGCGGTACGAGTGGGCGGCGGCGCAGTTCCGGCCGAGTGACGCGAAGGTCGAGTTCGAGTACCTCGAGAAGCACGTCAGCTCGGACACGGCGTACTACGTCGCGATCGAGCGCTGTACGGTCGAGTACGTGCACCGGCCGGAGCCGACGCCGCACGTGCTCCGGGCGACGGTGGTGTTCCGCAAGGAGCACGGCGACTGGAAGATCGTCCACCGGCACGCGGACCCGCTCGGGCCGACCGCTCCCCCGCCGGAGTCCTGAGTCTGTGCGGCCGATGACAGCCGCGAGGCCGCAGTGGGTGTTGGATGTGCACATGACCGAACTGGTGCACCTCGAGGTTGCCGACGGCGTGGCGACGGTCACGCTCGACTCGCCGGACAACAAGAACGCCCTCTCCCAGCAGCTGACCGGTGAGTTGCTGGAGCAGTTGGAGGCGGCCGGGGCGGACGACGCCGCCCGGGTGATCGTGATCCGGTCCGCGCTGGACGTCTTCTGCTCCGGCGCCGACCTGTCCGAGGCGACCACTGTCGGCATGGGTGTCGGCGCCCAGCGGATGGTCGACGTCCAGCGGGCGATCGTCGCCAACCCCAAGCCGGTGGTGGCGCGGGTCGCCGGCCCGGTCCGGGCCGGCGGAATCGGCATCGTCGCGGCGGCGGACATCAGTGTCGCGGCGACGGGCTCGACGTTCGCGCTCACGGAGGTGCGGCTGGGGCTGGCGGCGGCGACCATCTCGTTGACCGTCATCCCCCGCCTGACCGACCGGGCCGCGGCGTACACCTTCCTCACCGGGAACACCTTCGACGGTCTGGAGGCCTCCCTTCTGGGACTGGTCACCCTCACCGTCCCCGACGACGACCTGGACTCCGCGGTCGCGACCATGCTGGAGTCACTGCTGAAGGGCGTGCCCCAGGGGCTGCGCGAGACCAAGAGACTCCTCAACCGCGACCTCCTCGCCGACATCGATGCCCGGGGCAAAGAGCTCGCCGAGCTCTCGGCGAGCCTGTTCGGCTCCCCCGCCGCCCAGGAGGCGATGCTCGCCTTTCTCAACCGCCGCAGGTTCTAGCGGTCCCGCCGAAGCGCTGCCAGCCCTGGAACAGTCAGGTCCTGTCCCTCCGAGGTGCTCTGCTGCGGCGGTGAAGCAGGTTCCGGAATCTGTTCTCCGTCATCACGTCTGGCCCATCGGGGCAATCGATGCACCCGACGGCAGGACCGTCTCCGCCTGGTGCAGCGCCGCGGCGCACTCGGTCATCAACCGGGACACCACCTCCGCGGCGGACACGATGTCGTGGATCAGCTCCGCGGACTGGCCGGTGAAGGGCAGCAGGTCGTGCCCACCGCCGGCGAGGACACCAGCTCGGACGCGGGCCGCCAGAGCTGGTGGGTCCAGACTGTCGGGGTCCTGCTCGAGCTGGTCGACGAGCGGAGTTCGCAGGGCCCGTGGCGCGAACGGCGCGCCGACCTGTGCGAGGTTGAACGGCGGCAACGCGCGGTCGGCGTTCGCGACCTTGACCGCGTCCCGGGCGTGCGCCGCGACGATCCGGTCCTTCCACGCCTGGTCGATCGTCATCTCGGTGGTGGCCAGGAAGCGGGTGCCCAGGCTCACCCCTTGGGCGCCGAGGGCGAGGGCGGCCGCCATCCCCCGCCCGTCCGCGATCCCGCCGGCGGCGACGACAGGCGTCGTACCGGCGAGATCGACCACCGCGGGGACCAGGACCAGGGTCGAGATCCAGCCCGCGTTCCCGCCGGACTCGGTGCCCTGAGCGATGAGGACGTCCGCGCCTGCCTCGAGCGCCATGTCGGCCGCGTCGACGTCGCCGACCGCCTGGATCCAGCTGATCCCCTGGTCGTGCGCCTGGGCGATCAGGTCGGCGGGGATGCCCATGTGGAAGGAGATGGCGGCCGGGCGGGCCTCGAGCGTGGCGTCGAACGCCTCCTGGTTCAGCGGACGCCCGGTGTGGTTGACGGCGAACGGCCGGTCGGTCAGCTCCCGAAGCCGGCGCCACTGCTGCCGAAGCTCGTCGGTGCTGCGCAGTGCGGTCCCGAGGCTACCGAGGCCGCCCGCGTTGCAGACCGCGGCCGCGAGCTCGACCTCCTCCCAGGGGCCGAAGGGCGCCAGCACGATCGGCGCCTCGACCCCCAGCAGCGAACACAGGCCGTTCACCACTGCCCCACAGGTACGGCGGACAACCGCTGGGCGACCACGAAGTCGTTGGGGACCGCAGTGATGCGGCGGCGACCGAGAAGGACACGCGGCATCAGGCGGGGTGAGAACAGTGCCTGGGGGTCGTCGATCATGTTCAGCACGCGGAGGAAGGCGGCGCTCACCACCGGGTCGTCGGAGGCTCTGGCCAGCACGCGGTCCAGGTACGTGTTGACCACTCGGTCCATCCGTGTCTGGGTTGCGCCGACGGTGTTCGGGTAGCGCAGGTCGGAGCCGGTGGCCAGCATCCATGGTCCCCTGGCCCGGGTCGCGATCGCCCGTTGGGCGCCGCGAAGAGCGCGCGGCAGGTCCGCGGTTGAGCGGCAGTCGGCGAGGATGCCCGCGAGCACCTCGGCCTCCTTGGCCGCGACCGTCATGCCCTGCCCGTACGCCGGGTTGAAGGCGCAGAGGCTGTCGCCGACCACGAGCAACCTGCCGGGCATCGCCATCTTCTCGTAGTGGCGCCAGCGATTGCCCGTCCGGCGATAGCCCCAGATCGGCGAGATCGGCTCGGCGACGTCCAGCACGTCCGACAGCAGTGGGCTGCGCAGGCTGGCGGCGAAGGCGCGGAAATCGTCCTCGTCGGTCGGCGGGTAGTCGCCGCCGCCACCGATCAGCGTGAGCACCCAGCGGTTCCCCTCGATCGGGAACATGATCCCGCCCCGCGGCTCCGCCGGCGGTGCGTTCTGGATGTAGGCCGCCTTCCAGCGCGCGCTGAAGCCGGCCGGGATCTCGAACAACCTGGTCGCGTAGCCGAGGTGAGAGTCGACGGTGCTCTCCTCAGGCGCGCCGAACCCCAGTTCACCGAGCCATTCGGGCAGCTTCGAGCCGCGCCCGCTGGCGTCGATCACGAGGTCGGCGTACAGATCGGCCGTGGCTCCCGTGGACCGGCTTCGCAGCGTCAGCCCCGACACCTCCCCTGCCGGACCGAGCCGCAGCCCGGTGACTTCCTGCTCGGTGCGGAAGCTGATGCTGCCCACTTTCGTGACGTGGCTCCGTACGGTCCACTCGAGCAGCGAACGGGTGGCCGACGTCACCCGCTGGGTCCCGGGGAACGGGTGGGTCCAGCGATTGGCCGGAGTCAGCCAGGCCACGTCCGTCGGCAGGTCGAGAGGTACGGCGCCGGCCGCCAGCAGATCGTTCCCGACCCCGGGGAGCAGCCGCTCCACGATGTCCATGCCCCCGGCCCAGAAGGCGTGCAGGTGGCGCGCCTGCGGAACCCCTTTGCGGACGTCCGGGCCGTCGGGCAGCCGGTCACGCTCGATCACGGTGACCTGACCGAAGTGGTCGCTCAGGACCCGCGCGGTCAGGATGCCGGCCATACTTCCGCCGATGACGATGGCGTGGCCCGGTCGGTCCTTGGTCATACTGACTTCCCCCTTGTGGAATGGCGGCCCTCCCTGGCCGTCCGCTGTCGGATCAAGGTGCCAGCCAGGACGCACGCCAGTCATGAAGAAGTTCTGCAGAGCGTCCCGAGACGGGCTGGAGACGGGTCGGCCGGATCGTGGCACACTCTCGATCAGAGGGGGCATTGGTCATGTACCGGTTCCAGGACTGCGAACTGGATCCCCGCGGATTCGTGCTCCGGCGGGGTGACGGTCAGGTGCGCGTGGAGCGGCAGGTGTTCGCGGTCCTCGTCCACCTGATCGAGAATCGGGACCGCGTCGTACCGAAACTCGAGCTTCTCGATGCTGTCTGGGGCAACCGGTTCATCAGCGACTCGGCCCTGACCAGCCGGCTCAAGGACGCGCGCCGGGCGGTGGGCGACGACGGGCAGAGGCAGGAAGTCATCACCACCGTGCACGGCGTCGGGTACCGTTTCGTCGCCCGCGTCGAGGTGATCGGGGAACCCGGCCCGCTGCCGGCAGCGTGTCTGACCCAGGAGATCCACTACTGTGACTCACCGGACGGCGTGCGGCTTGCCTACGCGCTGTGCGGTGACGGGCCGCCGCTGGTCAAGGCCGCGAACTGGCTGACCCACCTCGACCACGAGTGGAGCAGCGTCATCTGGCGGCACTGGATCCAATGGCTGGCCGGCGCCCATCGCCTGATCCGGTACGACGAACGCGGCTGCGGCCTCTCCGACTGGGACGTGACGGAGTTCGGCCTCGACGCCTGGGTGGAGGACCTGGAGCTCGTGGTCGACTCGGCCGGGGTGGACCGGTTCCCACTGCTCGGCGTGTCCCAGGGCGGCGCGGTAGCGATCAAGTACGCCGCCCTGCACCCCGACCGGGTCACGCAACTCGTCCTGATCGGCGCCTACTGCCGGGGCCGGCTCACCCGCGCGCGGTCCGAAGAGGAACGCCAGGAGGCGTCCCTCGACCTCGCGCTCGGCCGGGTCAGCTGGCGCCGCGACGATGCGGCGTTCCGGCAGGTGTTCGCCAGCCAGTTCCTGCCGGACGCTCCCCGGGAGACCTGGAACGCCTTCAACGAACTACAGCGCGCGACCACGTCGGTGGAGAACGTGGTCCGCTTTCTCGACGCGTTCGCGCACATCGACGTCGCGGCTGTCGCCCCGAAGGTGCGCTGCCCGACGCTGATCGTGCACTCCCGAGGCGACATCCGGGTCCCTGAGTCACAGGCTCTCGAGCTCGCCAGACTCATTCCAGGCAGCCGCCTCGTCTACCTGGACAGCGCGAACCACATCGTCACCGAGCACGAACCCGCCTGGCCCGTCCTGGTCACCGAAGTCAACCGGTTCCTGGCGTCATGACGCCGGCGCAGCCCTACAGTGAGGTCATGCGCGAGGGGGAACCCGCCACCGGAACCGTCGGTGCGCTGCTGGCGGACCGACGGCGGCGGACATTTGCCGGACGCCGGACCGAACTGGGATGCTTCCGCACCGCACTGGCCGGCTCCACAGGTGTGCTCTACGTGCACGGCCCGGGCGGCATCGGCAAGACCAGTCTGCTCCGCAGCTACGCCGACCTGGCGACATCACTCGGGGCCACCGTGCTGACCCTGGACGGACGCGACCTCGAGCCGGTGGCCAGCGCGGTGCTCGACAGCATCGGGGCGGCGTCCATCGACGACGTGCCCGACGCGTTGCCGGGCAGCGGGACCGTGCTCCTCGTCGACACCTACGAGCAACTGGGCCTGCTCGACGACTGGTTCCGCGAGGACTTCCTGCCGCGGCTACCCGACGGCGTACTCACCGTCCTGGCCGGACGCTTGCCGCCGGCTTCCGCATGGACGGAGGATCCGGGCTGGAGTGAGCTCCTGCACGTCCTCGCGTTGCGCAACCTGAACCGGGAGGACGCCCGCGTCTATCTGCGGATGAGAGGCGTACCGGACGACCGCCAGACTCGTGTGCTCGAGGTGAGCCATGGTCATCCGCTGGGACTGTCTCTGCTCACCGATCTGGTCGACGTCGGCGGCGAGGCTGTGGACGACGACCCGTTGACGCCGGACCTCGTCGCGACGTTGCTCCGACGCTTCGTCGACGTACTCCCGACCGGGCCGCAGCGGGGCGCGCTCGAGATCTGCGCCCTGGCCCGCACGACGACCGAGGCGCTGCTCCGGGACGGTCTCGGGGTCGACGACGCGCACGAGTTGTTCGGCTGGCTGCGGGGGCTCTCGTTCGTCGAGTCGGGGCCGGACGGGATCGCACCGCACGACCTCGCCCGGGACGTGCTCGTCGCCGATCTCCGCTGGCGTGACCCGGAGGGCTACGACCGCATCTTCCGCCGGCTCCAGAACCACATTCTCGCCCGGCTGCGCACCACCAGCGGCCGACGGCAGCAGCGCGCCCTGTACGACGCGAAGTACCTGCACCGCCACCAGGGGACCGGTCGGGTCTGGACCGACTGGGACAGCTTCGGCCGTCACTACCCGGAAACGGCGCAACCGGATGATCGCGCGGCGGTCCTCGAGCTGATCCGGCGGTGGGAGGGCGCCGAGTCGGCGACGATCGCGGCGCACTGGTGGGAGCGTCAGCCGGCCGGATTCCAGATCGTGCGTCATCACGACGGACGTGTCCGCGGGGTGCTGGCGTGCATCGATCTGACCCTGGCCACACCCGACGATTTGGCCGTCGACCCCGGCGCGCTCGCGGCGGTCCGGTTCGCCCGGGCGAACGTCCGCCGCCGCCCGGACGACCTGGTGACGCAGTGGCGGTTCTGCGTGGACGGCGAGGCGTACCAGGATCCCTCGCCGACAATCAACCTCGGCCCGGTGGTGTCGATCCAGCACTGGTTGCGGACGCCACGGCTGGCCGCGGACTTCCTCACCTTCCACGATCCTGCCCGGCGGGAGGAGTTCTTCGCGTTCTACGAGATCCGGCGCGCCGCGGATGCCGATTTCGCGGTCGGCGGCCGGCAGTACGGCCTGTTCGTCCGCGACTTGCGGCGACTGCCGCTGGACGACTGGTTGCGGATCATGTTCGACCGCGACCTCGCCGGCGAGCCGGCGCCGCTGGACCGGCCGGGTGCCGAACCGGTGCTGTTGTCCGAACCGGACTTCGGCCTGGCTGTCCGGGCCGCCCTTCGTGACCTCCATCGCCGGGACGCGCTCTCGCGCAATCCGCTCACCCGGTCGGCGCTCATCCGCGGGCACGGGGGTCCCGGCGACCCCGCGGACCTGCTCGGCGCCGTCGTACGCCGCGCTGTCGGCCGGCTCGCGGACACGGAACGGGACCAGAAGCTGCACCGCGCACTCGACCGGACCTACCTCCGCCCGGCTGCCACCCAGGAACGTGCGGCCGAACTGCTGGGCCTCCCGTTGAGCACGTTCAAGCGGCATCTCAACCGCGGCGTGGAGCGGGTTGCCGCCGACCTGTGGCGGCAGGAGCTCGAAACTGAGCCCGGAATGACCTGGTGAGTGAGACCCGATCGATCGCATGCTCCGCCCAATTCCCGATGAATTGGAGGGCACGATGCAGAACCACCAAGCCACCCCGCGAATCTGCGGATCCGGATACCGCGATCGGGCGTACGACGGCTACGCGCGGGCGTACGACGACCTCCTGCAGGCCTACGGCGTCACGGCGTACCCGTCCTATCCGAGGATCGGAGTCGGCGGCCGGACGTTCGTCGCGCGGGCCGGCGCCGGGGATCCGGTGGTCTTCCTGCACGGCACACCCGCGACCTCGGCCGTTTGGGTCCCGCTGGTCGCCGAGCTCGCCGGCGTCCAGGCATATCTCGTCGATCGTCCCGGCCACGGGCTCTCCGACCCACTCGACTACGCGATGGTCGACGATTTGCGAGCTCATGCCGTGGGGTTCGTGGAGCGACTCCTGGATGCGCTCGGGGCCGAGCGCGCCGTGCTGGCAGGCAACTCGCTGGGCGGTCTCTGGGCATTGTGGTCGGCCGTGGACCTGCCGGAGCGGGTGTCGGCGGTCGCGGCCATCGGTGCTCCGCCCGGACTGCTGACCCCACGGCTGCCACGGATCTTCGGTCCGTTGTCGGTGCCCTGGATCGCGAGCCTGATGCAGCGCCTGTCCCCACCCTCACCCCGGTCCACTCGCCGCTTCTTCCGGCGGATGGGCGACCCGCCGGCGCAACTCGACGACACCCTGGTGGCGGCCTTCACCGAAGCTCTGCGACTGCCGAACGCAGAAGGCGGGATGGCTCACATGGTGCAGCGTTTCGTCGAATGGCCCGGATGCTTCGCCGACAGGCGCCTGTGGTTCTCCGCGGAGGAGCTCGGCGAAATCCGGCAGCCCGTTCTGCTCGTCTGGGGACGCGACGACTTCGTCGCCGACCTGACCGCCGCGGGCCGGATCGTCGACTCGCTGCCCAACGCCTCGCTCGTCGAAGCCGGCACCGGCCACCTGCCGTGGTTGCAGGAGCCACGGCAGGTCGCCGACGCCCTCGGCGACTTCCTCCGCGCACGGGTCACCTGAGGGACGGTCCGCTTCCTCATCCGGTCAGCTCGATCAGCAGCGGGAGGTGGTCGGAGGCGGCGGCAAGGTCTTCGGG
>NZ_SMKR01000226.1 GCF_004348725.1 Kribbella turkmenica | reverse complement strand
CCCTCCACCGTCACCCTCCGCACAGAACTCCACATCCGAGCCACCTCGGCCCCCAAGGCCTGACGCACGCCGCTTCGTCGCGGCAGTTCGATCGAGGCGCCCGAGAACCAGCCGTCGGGCGTCGTGAAAGCGGATTGAAAGCGATCGCAAGGATGCTGCAACAGACTGCATGACCCGGTTCAGCAGCCCTCGGTGAAGCCCTTGGAGGCACAGGTATGGAGACGTCCGCATCATTGAACGCCGTCGTCGAGCAGACGAGCACGTTCGCCGACTGGGTGCACGGCAAGGATGCGTCCGCGCCGGTGCCGACCTGTCCGAAGTGGACGCTGGCCGATCTTGTCGACCATGTCGGCTCGACCCAGCGGATGGTGGCGATGCTCGTGGGTGAGCGGATGGCCGAGCCGAGCGAAGCGTTCGCCCGCTACGTTCCCGGTCCGACCGATTCGGCGCAGTGGCGCACCTGGCTGACCGACGGCGCCGCCCAGGCGAAGCAGGCGTTCGAATCGGTCGCTGACGACACGCCGGTGTGGGATCCGTCCGGCGACTCCGCGGGCGTGCCGTTCTGGTCGCGCCGGCTGTTCGGCGAGATGTGCGTGCACCGCGCGGACGCGGCCGCGGCCGTCGGCGAGCGGTACGAGCTGGCGCCGGAGCATGCAGTGGGAGCCATCGAGGACTGGCTGGACACCATGACGTCGGAGGGCTACTGGCAGAACAGGCCGGACTTCGCCGAGGCGATGCGCGGCGCCGGCCAGGCCCTGCACTTCCACGCGACCGACGCGCCCGGTGAGTGGGTTGCGCGCCGCGAAGCGGACCGGGTCGCCTTGGAGCACAAGCACACCGAAGCGGACGTCACGGTCCGTGGCCCAGCCGTCGAACTCCTGCTCGTGCTCAGCCGGCGTCGCCCGCTGGCGGCGTCGTCGCTGGCGGTGACCGGGGATCGGGACCTGCTCGGCCTCTGGATCGAACACATGGACTGGGTCACCGACTGACCCGACGCAGCCCGGTGGCGGAGGCGGCGAGCAGTCCGCCGCCTCCACCGCGGGGTCAGTGCAGAAGCTCCACCTGGCTGAGGGCAGGAACGCCGGTGGCTCCGGTGATCGTGAGGCGGTAGTGCTGGTGTTCGCCCGGCGCGGAGACGGTGAAGGGACGGGTCTGACGGCGCCACGGGAAGGACTCATCGGTGCGTTCGTCGAGAACCGTCCAGGTGATGCCGTCCGGTGAGGCCTCGAGGCGCCAGGAGGCCGGGTCGCCCTCGGCGGAACTACCGCTGGTCAGGGTGTAGATGGTCGCGGTGGCCGGCGCGGGCAGGGTCCACTGGACGGTCGGCACGTTCGGATCGAGCCGGATCTCGGTGGACGAGTCGTCGTCGAAGAGCGGATCGCTCGGTGTCCTGGGGACGAGGTCGACCAGCGGGGTCGCGACGAGATCGTCCCGGGTCAGCGACGGCGGCGTGTCGAGTGTGGCCCAGTCGGACGGATCGGGGCCGAGGACGAAGTCGATCTGCCCGGCGTTGCGGAGCTCGGCCTCGCCGATCGATGCGATCGGCAACTGCTTGCCGTCGACCCGGACGTCCTGCACGTAGGGATGTTCGGCATTGGCAGCGGTGATCACCACCGGTGAGCCACCCAGCGGCGTCACCACGACCCGGGGGAACAGCGGTGCGCCGATGGCGTACTCCGGTGCCCCGACGCGCAACGGATAGATGCCCAGGGCACTGAACAGGTACCACGCGGACATCTCACCGTTGTCCTCGTCGCCCGGGTAACCCTGACCGATCTGCTCTCCGACGAACAGGCGCTGAAGGACCTCGCGGACGATCGCCTGCGTCTTGTACGGCGTACCGGCGTAGTTGTACAGGTACGCGATGTGGTGCGCCGGCTGGTTGCTGAAGCCGAACTGGCCCATCCGGACCGCCCGGGCCTCGAGCATCTCGTGGATGACGATCGAGTAGGTGCCCTTCTTCACCGCGAGCTCGGGGGTCGCGAAGAACTCGTCGAGCTTCGCCTCCAGGCCGCGCCGGCCGCCGTACAGGTTGGCCAGGCCGCGGCCGTCGTGGACGGCGTGGAAGGCGAAGTTCCAGCCGCAGGTCTCGGTGAAGTCGCCGCCCCACTCGCACGGGTCGAACTCGGCCGGCGTCTTCGCGAACCGTCCGTCCGGGCGGCGTCCCTGGAAGAAGCTGATCTCCGGGTCGAACAGCAGCACGTAGTTGAGCGATCTCCGGCGCAGGTACGTCGCCTCCTCGCGCAACCGGGCCCGTCGGTCGCCGGGCACGGACGGGTCGTCGGCCAGCCGCTCGGCCATCATCGCGAGGCCGAAGTCGTTCAGGTACGCCTCGAGCGCCCAGGACACGCTCTCCTCGGTGTCCGTGCTGACGTACCCGGTGAAGAACCCGGTCGTCACGCCCTTGCGCCCCACCTCGGTGTTCGCCGGTGCGACGGTGGCGTTCCGCAGGCCGGCGTCGTACGTCGCCAACGGGTCGGGAAGGGGTACTCCGCGCAGGTAGGCGTCGGCGAAGGCGACGTCGGAACTCGTCCCGGTCATGCAGTCCGCGTACCCCGGGGAGGACCACCGGGCGATCCAGCCACCGTCGCGGTACTGCTGGACGAAGCCGTCGACCAGCTCGGCGGCCAGCGCCGGGTAGAAGAACGCGTACGCCGGCCACGCGGTGCGGTAGGTGTCCCAGAAACCGCTGTTGACGTACATCTTGCCCGGCCGCACGACCGCGTTGGTCCCGCGATCGGTCGCCGTCTCCTCGACCGGAGCCACCGGACTGGCGTAGCGGTAGTCCGGTTCGTCGTGGCTGCCGGCGTTCTCGAAGTGCGAGTTCGGGTAGAGGTTGAGGCGGTAGAGGTTGCCGTAGACGGTGCGCAGCTGCGGCTCGGTCGCGCCCTCTGGCCGGATCACCTGCAGGCGTTCGTTCCAGGCGGCGTTGGCGGCCTGCCGGACGTCGTCGAAGGACCGGCCGGCGAGCTCGAGCTCGAGGTTGTGCCGGGCCTGGTCCACGCCGATGAACGACGTGGCGATCCGCAGCGTCACCTCGTCGACCGCGTCGAACGTCGCCGCGCGCGCGTTGTCCCGGCCGCCGGTCGTCGGGCCGAACCCGGCCGGCGCCGCCGAGAAGACGCCGTAGCAGTACATCCGGCTGCGGCCGAACTCGGAGCCGTTCTCGACCCAGCCGGTCAGCGCGGTCCCGTCGTACTCGAAGGCGCCGTGCTCGTCGATGGTGTCGAAGACCAGGTGCCGGCCGGCCACGCCCGCGGGGAAGCTGAAGCGGAAGATCGCGCCGTGGTCGGTCGGTGCGAGCTCGGCGCGTACGCCGTTGCCCAGGCGGACCGAGTACACGTCCGGACGGGCGAGCTCGTCGTCGTGGCGGAAGGCGGCCGCGCGTTCGGCCGGGTCGCCGAGCGGCTGGGCGGCGACGACCGGCATGATCGACAGCTGGTCGCGATCGCCCATCCACGGGCTCGGTTGGTGCGAGAAGCTGAGCCCCTGGAGCTCCGGGCGGTTGGCGGCGTTGTTGGCGCGGTGGTACTCGTACGGCCAGCGGTGGGTGGAGGCGTCCGTGACCGGGGTGAGGAAGTTGAAGCCGTTCGGCCAGGCGGTGATCGGCAGCGTGTTGCCGCGGGAGAAGTCGTGGCTGGCGTTGGTGCCGCGCCGGGTGTCGACGTACGCCGCCAGGTCCGAGCCGTCGAGTCGCGCGGGCGCCGGACCGATCTCGAGGTCGTCGATCCAGCCCTGGTACTCCGCCCCGGTGCCCGGGGCGTCGAGGACGAGGAGCACGCGCTCGACGGTCCGCCCGGCGGCCGGGGTCAGGTCGACTTGGACGTCGTTCCACTGGTCGGCGTAGAGGATCTTGGCCGCGCCCTGGCCGGCGGCGTCGAAGGGCATCCCGTACTGGTCCAGCACGCCGAGCCCGGACAGCCGGGTGCCGTCGGTGAAGACCAGGTCGACCGCGGTGTACGTCGCCTCGTACCCGAGCCGGACGTCGAGCTCCGGGTAGATCTTGTACCGCAGCCGGTCCCCCGGCCGCACCACCAGATCCGCGGACTGCAGCGCGGCCTCCTGCCGTCCGCCGGCCGTGCCGCCGTACCGGGTCGCGTTGACGTTGCTGAAGCCGAAGCCGCTCGGGCTCGTCCGGCCGCCGGCCGGGCCGCCACCTGTCTCGATGATCACCGGCGCAATGTTACGTATCAATGCGGCGAAGCCGGCGGGATGTTTCCATCCTGGACCCCGTTCGGCCTGGTGGCCGCCGGTCTCACGACAGTTGCCCGACGAGATCCTCGAGCTCGGCCAGCAGGGGATCGATCCAGTGCTTGGACTCCGGGATCGTGCCGAGGCCTTCGGCGACGACGAAGTCCAGGGCACGGAGGCAGAAGCACGCGCCACCGGCCAGGAGCTGCCGGCCGACCAGGAACGAGTTGACGCCCGCTGCCTCGACGTACCGGGCGACGGGGCCGCAATCGTGGCCGAGGGCAACGGCGCCGCGAACCAGCGTGCAGAGATCGCTGAGGTGCGGCGCGAGGTAGGTCAGTGGCCAGTCCACAGCGGTCCACCGGTGACCAGGTTCTTCGGCACGAAGTCACCGTGGACCACGGCGAGCGGCGCCTCCCGGTGGAGCGCCGCCAAGGCCTGCGTCAGCGGCGCCAGGTCGAACGAGATCCGGCCGATCCGCTCCGTCAGGTCTTTGACGTGCTCTGGCGGGCCGGCAGCTTCAGCGAAAGCACGTACCTCTCGTAGACGTTCGCTTCCCCGGCCTGAACGCCCGTCCCGCGTTTGACGATCACGCTGTTCAGCCCGGAGGACAGCCGACACACCTCCGACGAGCCCCACTGCCGGAGCAGATCGCCGTGCACGGCATCGACTGACGGCGCCGCCGTCGCGCGACGAGTAGCTCACAGCCGGCGGGATCGCCGCCCGGGACTTCAGCCTGCTCCGCAGGCGACCAGGATCCGGTCGACGATCCGCCGGGGGACCTGTTCGGTGTCGAGATCGGTGACGATCCGGTGCGGGCCGTCGGCGCCGGGCGTGAACCGGGTGAAACCGGCGTCGTCGACCTCGATCCGGCCGGTGGCGAAGGTGAACAGCTCCGGATCGGTCAGCATCAGTACGGCAGCCGGATCGTGCGGCACGTTCGAGTCCGACGCGGTGAACTTCCAGAACTGCCGCATCTCCCCCGCCAGCAACCTCCCCAGCGGTCCGGCCTGCTCGATCCTCGCCACCACGGCACCGCCGAGCCGGATCCGGGTCGTCTGGTCGAGTCCGATCACGGTCGCCGGTACGCCGCTTCCGAAGACGATCGCGGCCGCGTCGACATCGCAGGTGACGTTGTGCTCCGCCTTGGCCGACGAGAAGTCACCACCCATCACGTACAGGCGTTCGATCCCCGGGCGGTCGACCGCTTCGCAGACATTGGTCAACGGACCGACCGCGATCACCGTCGCCGAGCCGGCGAGCAGCTCGATCGGATCGACGCCGGTCGACACCTGCTCGCGGTCCAGCTCGGGCAGCAGGACGCCTTCGTGCCCGGCCCACCAAACCTCTCGGCCGGAGCGGGTCTCAAAGCGGCCGGCAACGATCGGCCCGGCCGACCGGCCCGCGACCGCCGCCACTCGCGCGACCATCCGCGCCCTGAGCAACGTGTCGCCGTACACAGTGGTCACCCCCGCGAGCTCGAGCTCGGGCGAGCCCAGGATCGTGGCCAGCGCGAGCACGTCGTCCACATCCGAACCGATGTCGGTGTCGAACGTCACAGTCATCCAAATCCTCCGGCCTGCTCGAGTCCTCCCAGATGCCGGTCCCATTCAAGCCGAGGCGGCACCGGTCTGGCAGGCTTTGGGGTATGACCGAGAACGCCACGCACGCCTGGGGCTTCGGCCTCGCCACCGTGACCACCGACGGGACCGTCCTGGACGTCTGGTACCCGGCCCCCGAGCTCGGGACCAAGCCGGCTGACCACAAGGCGCCGGCCGAGCTGATCGCCGCCGAGGGCAACGACGAGCTGCGGCAGGTACGGCGTGAGGTCGTCGCGGCCGAGATCACCCTGGACCAGGCCCCGGACGGCACCGCGGACGCCTATCTGCGGCTGCACCTGCTGTCGCACCGTCTGGTCCGCCCGCACGGTCTGAACCTGGACGGCATCTTCGCCGCCCTGCCGAACAACGCGTGGACGTCGCTCGGCCCGGTCCCGGTCGAGGAGGTCGAGCAGGTCCGGCTGCGGGCCCGCGCCGCGGGCAAGTACCTGACCGTGACGAGTGTCGACAAGTTCCCCCGGATGACCGACTACGTCGTCCCGAGCGGTGTCCGGATCGCCGACGCGGACCGGGTCCGGCTCGGCGCGCACGTCGCCGCCGGGACGACGGTGATGCACGAGGGCTTCATCAACTTCAACGCCGGCACCCTGGGTACGTCGATGGTCGAAGGCCGGATCGTGGCCGGGGTCGTCGTCGACGACGGCAGCGACATCGGCGCGGGTTCGTCCATCATGGGCACGCTGTCCGGCGGCGGCACGCAGGTGGTGTCGATCGGCAAGCGCTGCCTGCTCGGCGCGAACGGCGGCACCGGCATCTCGCTCGGCGACGACTGTGTGGTCGAGGCGGGGCTCTATGTCACTGCGGGCACCAAGGTGACGCTCCCGGACGGCAGCGTGGTCAAGGCGCGCCAACTGTCGGGCCAGCCGGGCCTGCTGTACCTGCGCAACTCGGTCACCGGCGCCGTCGAGGCCCGTCCGCGCACCGGTGAGGGAATCGCGCTGAACGAGGCGCTGCACGCCAACGCGTGACCCTGCCAACCAATCACGGACCGCGCACGTCTACCGCTTCGTGACCCACCGACAGGAACAAGGACCCCGCCCCCGAACGTTGGGAGCGGTATGCCGATAAAGCGAGGCGCCGCCGTCGCCGTGGGTGCACTGGGTGCGCTCGCGCTCGCCGTCGGTGCGGCGATCTCGTGGGTCGGCGACACGGACTTCCCGACGATCCTGCCACCGAAGGAGCAGTGCGCGGCCACCGTCAACGGGGCGACCGTCGTCCTGGACCTGGAGCAGGCCGAGTCGGCCGCGATCATCGCGGGCGTGGCGGTCCGGCGTGGGCTGCCCGCGCGGGCGGCGACGATCGCGCTGGCGACGGCGTACCAGGAATCCGGCCTGCGGAACCTGGCCCACGGTGACCGGGACTCGCTGGGCCTGTTCCAGCAGCGGCCTTCCATGGGCTGGGGTACGGCAGCCCAGGTCCGGGACCCGCACTACGCGGCGGGGAAGTTCTACGACGCGCTGGTGAAGATCAAGAACTACCAGAGGCTCGCGGTGACGGTGGCGGCCGACCGGGTGCAGCGGAGCGCGTTCCCGAACGCGTACGCCGATCACGAGGCCGACGCCCGGATCCTCGCGTCGGCGCTGACCGGGCAGTCGAAGGCGGTGTTCAGCTGCACGGTCGACCCCGAGGCGGTGGATGCCCAGACGATCGGCCGGAACGGGCTGACGCCGCGGGCGGACGCCGTCCGGCGGGATCTGCTGGCCACGTTCGGGAAACTGTCGACCGGTGGGTACCAGGCGGGCGGCATCCGGTCAGGGCACATGGAGGGCTCGGCGCACTACGAGGGCCGGGCGGTGGACGTCTTCGTCCGGCCGGTCTCGGCGGCGAACACCACCAAGGGCTGGGCGATGGCGCAGTACCTGGTCGCCCGGGCCGAGCTGCTGAACATCCGGACGGTCATCTTCAGTGACAAGATCTGGACCGCCGGGCGCCGCTCGGACAGCGGCTGGCGGGACTACACACCGCCCGCGCGCTCCGGTGACCCCACGGTCCTGCGCCACCTGGACCACGTGCACGTGGACGTCCAGGAACAGTAGGTGGCGCGCCCGACCGCTGCGCGCCGCCTAGGGAGTCACCAGACGATCACTCGTCGTGTTCCTGCGGCGGCAGTGCCGCGATGAACGGGTGGTCCTTGTCGATCTTGCCCATCTTCGAGGCGCCGCCTGGGGAGCCCAGGTCGTTGAAGAAGTCGACGTTCGCGGTGTAGTAGTCCTTCCACTGCTCCGGTGTGTCGTCCTCGTAGTAGATCGCCTCCACCGGGCACACCGGCTCGCACGCTCCGCAGTCGACGCACTCGTCCGGGTGGATGTACAGCATCCGGTTGCCCTCGTAGATGCAGTCGACAGGGCATTCCTCGACACAGGCGAGGTCCTTCAGGTCAACACACGGCTGCGCGATGACGTAGGTCACTGCTACTCCTCCTATGGCAGGCAAGCGCAGCGCTGGTCTTGGGGTGCTGCGATGCTGTGATGCTGGTATCTAGTATCACGGTAGTCCTTCGCCCACTCTGCCAGGAGTCCGCATCGTGTCAGGCCTGAGTGTCCGTGATATCGGCCACCGTGTCGTCGTCCGGCACCAGATCCCCGGTGGGCTGACCGACGTCATCGGCGTCCTGCAGTCCTGGGACCCCGAGGGCCTGGTCGTCCGGCACGCCGACAGCGGTCTGCACGAGATCCCCGCCGGTGACGTGACGGCGGCGAAGACCATCCCGGAGATGCCGCTGCGGCCGGTCGACGTGGAGCAGCTGTTCCTGACCACCGCCCTCGGCCGCCCGGCGGTGGAGACGTCGTACGTCGGCCAGTGGTTGCTGCGGGCATCGTCCGGCTGGACCGGCCGGGCGAACTCGCTGCTGCCCGCCGGTGACCCCGGGTTGCCCGTGTCCGAGGCACTCAAGCACGCCGAGGCCTTCTACGACGAGCGCGGCCTGCCGCCGCTGGCACTGGTCCGGCTCGGCAGCCCGGAAGAGGCCGGATTCCTTGCCTGTGGGTGGATCGACGCCCGCCCCGGCCAGTCCGACGTGCTCGTCATGCACACCACGCTCGACCACGTGAACGCTTCCCCGGCGTACGACGTACAGCTCGCGGAGCGTCCGGATCGAGCCTGGTACGCGGCCGCTTTCGACGGGCCGGTGCCCGAGCCCGCCCCGGCCGTGCTGGAGGGCGCTCCGAAGGTCGTCTTCGCGTCGATCAGCCTGGACGGCCGGCCGGTAGCCGTCGGACGCGGCTCGATGACGGGCCACTGGCTCGGCGTGGACGGGATCCGGGTCGACCCGTCGTACCGCCGCCGCGGGCTCGGTACGGCGCTCCTGCAGGGCCTGGCGCGCTGGTCAGGGCCTCTCGGTGGCCGGCGCACCTACTTGGAGGTCCTGGAGAAGAACACGCCGGCCGTCACCACCTACCGCCACCTCGGCTATCGGCCCGCCTACCGGTACCGCTACCTGACTGCCCGCTAGGGTCGCGTCATGGCAGACCACGTGGCGGAGCGGCCGGAGTACGCGGGGGACTTCGAGGGGACGGTGCACGTGGAGTACACGCCGCACCCGGACGACGGGGTGGCGGATCCGGGCGAGATCGTCTGGACCTGGGTGCCCTTCGAGGAGGACCACAACCGGGGCAAGGACCGCCCGGTCCTGGTGGTCGGGTCGGACGGCCCGTGGCTGCTGGCGCTCATCCTGACCAGCAAGGACCACGACCGCGACGCCGCCGACGAGGCCCGCTGGGGCCGCGTCTGGCTGGACATCGGCAGCGGGGCCTGGGACCTCGGCAGCCGCCCCAGCGAGGTCCGGCTGGACCGGGTCCTCCGGATCGACCCGGCCCAGGTACGGCGTGAGGGCGCGGTGATCGGTGAAGGCCTCTTCGACCAGGTCGCCGCGGAACTGCACAGACTGCAGGGCTGAAGTGCGTCTTCCGATGCCTCGCGACTGCCGGGAATGGGGACAGGTGCCCTAGCCGGGCGGGCGG
>NZ_SMKR01000225.1 GCF_004348725.1 Kribbella turkmenica | reverse complement strand
GCTGTGCGGTGGGCGGGGCCATGGTGTCATCGCTCATGAAACTGGACCTCCAGGAGCTTCCGCTCGAAGTAGTTGAACGCTCTGCTTCTTTGGTTTCTACCCCACCCACGCAAACGTCGGGGCGGATACCGGGACAAACGACCGGACCACCCGAACGGTTCAGCTGTCCGGGAAACTTTCCGGATTCAACCGGCGCTTGAAGCTTCCGGTGCGTCAGCCGGCCGTCCGGGTGACGGTCTCGACCACCCGGGCAGCGAGGTCCAGGACAACCCGGCGGGTGTCCGACTGGAGCTGCTCGGTGTGCAGTGGCCAGGACTGGGCGATGTGCGCGTCGAACGGCAGCACAACCGGCTCCATGCCACGCTGACGGAACGCCTCCACCAGCCAGCCGGCGGACGCGGGGTCGACATTCTCGACCACGGTGACGACCACGATGCCGCGGGTGAGCAACACGTCCTGACCGCCAGGTGTCAGCTGGTCCAACTGCGCGAGGCAGTAGTTCGCCACGTGCTGCACCGAGGGGACCACCACGACGGCACAATGCCCGGAGCCCGCCATCTCGGCGCTGATGTCGTCGAACAGGCCACCCGGGCAGTCGACCACGGCCAGCCCGACATCGCGTGCCCCCTGGCCCTGCGCCTCCGCCAGCGTCGCGCGAACCGCGTCGGCCGTGCCCTCGCTGCGGAGCAGGGTGACGCGCTCGATCGGGCCGGCTCCGACGGAGAACTCGAGTCGCCGGGACAGCTCGGCCCCTCCCGGGTCCGCGTCGACCGCGACCACCCGGTCGGAGCGCTGCGCCGCGAGCATGGTGGACAGCAGCGCGGCGACGGTCGACGTACCGCCGTTGGTGACCGGGCTCAGGACACCGACGCGGCGCATGATCGCGATCGGCCGGCGGATGGTGGCGATGTTGTCCACGTCGCGCTGCATCCGGCCCGAGGCGCCGACCAGGTACGCCGCTTCGGACGCGATCCGGCGGAACCGGTCGAACACCGAGTCACCCTGCTGCGGCATCGGCGTACCGATCTGGTCCGACTGCGGAGTCGGCTGGCCCCAGCCGTCGTCCTGCGCCGGAGGTCCCTGTCCCTGGTACGGCGGCTGGTCGTAGTAGTCCTGGTGCGGCACCTGTCCGGGGTGATGCTGACCCTGGGGTGGGTACTGCTCGCCGTACTGCGGATGGAACTGCTGCTCGTACGGCCCCGGCTGGTAGGACGGTGGCGGCTGTTGGTAGCCCTGGGCCGGCGGATACGGCTGCTGATACTGCTCCGGCGGGTACTGCTGGGGTGGGTACGGGGCCTGCTGGTACGGCGGGTAAGGCTGCTGCTGGTAGGGCAGCTCCGGCGGGTACTGCTCTGCCGGGTACTGCTGAGGTGGGTACTGCTGCTGGTACTGCGCAGGCGGCGGCTGCTGATACGGCCCCGGGTGCTGCGGCGGTGGCCCCTGCTGAGGTGCGGGTTGAGTCGGCGGACCGCCCTGCCCGGCGGGTGCCGGTGCGGGCGGGTTGTCCGGGCGATCCGGGGCTTCGGCCGATGACTGCTCCGCCATCTGGCGCAGCATGTCACCCTGCCAGTTCGATTCAGTCATTCCATCCGGTCGTCAGAACGCGTTGAGCAGGTCGGAGTAGACGCCGAAGACTCCCAGCGCCAAGGGGACTGTCACGATGATCGCCCCGACCTCAAGATAGTCGAGCAGCTGTGTGAGCCGCGCCCGGACATGCTCCGCCGGTGCGAAACTGAGACCGAACGCGCAGAACATCGCCACCAGCACCAGCAGCCCGAGCGCGATGAACGCGCCGCCCTGACCGTTCACCGCCGCGATCAGCACACACCCCGACACGATCGTGAACGCGGCCGCGAACAGGACGGCGACCTCGCTCACCAACGGGTACAGCCGCGACCGCGACGCGAGTAGGAACGCGAGCACGAGGGCCAGCGCGATCGCCCAGCCACCGCCCTGCCGCAGCAGCATGATCCCGGCCACCGCGGACGACACCCCGATCGGCACGACGGCGAGCGCCAGGCCGAGGTGGGCGGCGTTCAGCGCGCTCTGTACGTCGCCGCGCATGATCTCCTGACCCGCGGCACGCCGGTCGTCGAGGCCGGACAACCCGGACAACGCCAGCGCGAGCCGCGGCAGCAGCCCGAGCAGCAGCACGGCCAGCAGGGCCGCGAGCGCACTTGTGCGGTGCGCCTCGAGCCCGGTGCCCGCACCGATCATCCACACCGCGACGAACAGCACCGACGTCGCGCCCGCGACGACGCCACCACCGGCCACCCCGGCGGCCGCGAAGAACATCGGGCCGAACGCCAGACACAGCGCCCCGACGGTGATCACCAGCCCGGGCTCCCAGCCGGCGTCCAGCGCCCAGAACCCGGCGGTCAGCGCGAGGACGACGGTCGCCACCGTGACGAGCGGGATCGCGACCACCTGGTTGCCGGACCGCCCGAGGGCGATGCCGATGAACGCACAGATCGCCGCGAGCACCACCAGGATCACCCCGGTCAGTGCGTTCGGTGCCGCGACCAGCAGCGAGATCGCGCCGGCGACGACCGAGAACACCAGCCCGGCGCCGGCCAGGATCCGCCGGTGCGACGGCTTGAACGTCGACCCGCGGCGTTTGAGGTCCTCCACCGCTTCCTCGGTGACGTCGTACACGTTCGGCGGCGGGGGCAACTCGCCCTCGGCGGCCAGCCGCAGCACCGAGCCGTCGATGATCTGCGCCGAGGACAGAGTCCCCTCCGGCGGCACCAGCACGCCGTTCGCGGTGGTCAGGAAACGTCGCTGCGGGGTCGGCTGCAGCGGCTCGTCGAGCAGCCGCAGCAGGTCCGGGAGCAGGATCCCGAGCGGCTCGTCCGCCGGCAGCACGGCGTCCATCCGCTTGCGCTGCCCGATCACCGTCACCCGGCTGTACATGCCCATCCCGCAATACTCCTGTCGTGCGTAGTCGTCACTTCCGGCCGGCCAGCGCCTCGGCCGGGACGAGCTTCTTCATCAGCGTCGCGTACTTCTCCCAGTCGCGCGGGTCGCGCCCGTTCCCGATCGGGTACCAGATCGCCGGCGCGTGCGCGGGGCCGATCGCCAGCGCCCGGCTGATCCCGTCGACCTTCACCATCTCCTGGACGCTGGACGCCCGGACGGCCTCGTTCCCGGCGGCCACCCCGACCGGGCAGCCCATCCCGACGAACCGCGGCCGGTACGTGCCGTCGGCCTCGCCGTACGACCCCATCACCATCGCCGAGATCAACTCGAAGTCGTCGGCGATCTCGTCGATCCACTCGCCGACTCTGTTCACGTCCGGGAAGTCCATCCCCGGCTGGGCGACCGCGAGCGTCAGCGTCTCGTCCACTCCGGACCGGATCCGGCGGGCCTCGAGCGTGCCGACCGCCGGCCGGAACTCGGCGCCCGGCTGCCCGGCGAGGATCAGCCAGGTCGGCTCCGGCGCCCGGTCCCGGCAGTACTCCGTCAGCGCCTCCGCGCTCCACGGCTGGGTCACCGGCTCCGACGTCGACCAGCCGGCCGGCCCGCTGCCCGTCGTCGCGGTGAACAGCCGCTCCGCGACCCGGCCGAGCACGAGGCTGTCGACCGGCTTGTGCCGGACCCGCACGGTGAACTGCAGCTGGCCGAACGGATCCTCCTGGATCACGAAGTCCGGGTGCAGGTCCGAGTTCGGCTCGCCACGCTTCGCCGTCGACCGCGCCAGGAACAGCTCACCGTTCCACTTCAGCCGTACGCCGTTCAGTCCGTCGTAGTACTCGCCGTCCTCGCCGGTCACCACCCACTTCGAGTACGCGCCCTTGAACAGCGTCGACCGGACCGGCCAGGTCAGCCGGGCGCCCTTCGGAGTCACCAGCTGCACGTCCCGCCCGGCCGCCTTCGCCGACGTCAGCGCGTCACTGAGCCAGGCCGACATGCCGATCACCGGACGGTCCTGCATGACGACGGCGACCTTCTCGGTGATCAGGTCGACGCCCGGGCTGAAGATCAGGTCGTTCGGCATCTCAGTCGGTTCCCTCGTTTGCGCTCTGCGGGCTCTCGCTGCGGGCGGTCTCAGTGCCCGCGGACGTCCAGACCTTGCCGCCCAGCCGGTTGATCAGCGTGGTCGCGTACTTCTCCGCGACCTCGCGAGCACCGTCCCGGGCGCTCGCCCGGATCTCCACCCACCAGGCCGGTGTGTCCACCGTCCCGACCGACGTACCGAGCATCCGCTCCACCTCGCCCGGCACCTGGATCAGCAGCGGCAGCTCGATCGAGACCAGTGGCAGGTTGTCGTCACCGCACAGCTGGACGACGGCGCCGCCGCTGACCGCGCGGACCCCCAGCTCGTCCCCCGCGGCGGCCAGCCCGGCCAGGACGTCTTCGCTCGACGGACGCCCGTCGACAAGTGCCACCAGGTCGTAGGTCATCTCGCTCCTCCGCTGCTCTGGCTGACGGCCTCGATCGGGTCTGCCATGGCCGTCTGGACCAGCTGTGGTCCGTCGCCCCGTCGTACGAACAATCCGCGGCCCGGCGGGTAGTCGCCCGGGTAGGCGCCGGTGAAGAGCTGCCCCTCGCTGCGGTCGCCGGACAGCACCAGACCGGCCGCTCCGGACTCCATCACCGCGGACAGGAACGGCTCGTACATCTGCCGCGACGCACCCGAGGCGCGCCGGGTCACGATGAAGTGCAGCTTGATGTCGCGGCCGGACGCGACGTACGGCAGGAACGGGTCCATCGGCGACTGACCGCCCGACGTCAGCAGGTCGTAGTCGTCGGCCAGCACCACGATCCGCGGGCCGCCCTGACCGGCCTCCGGGATCGCGCCGGTGTCGTCCGGCATCCGCTTCGCCAGCTCCTGCGACACCCCGCCGGCCAGTCCGGCGGCCACCCGGCCGGTCGGCGCGTAGCCACCGACGTACGCCTCCGGCACGAACTCCCGCAGCCCGCGCCGCGGGTCCATCACCGCGAACACCAGCTGGTCGGACGTGTGCCGCTCGATCAGCTGCTGGACGACGAGCCGGACCATGTTCGTCTTGCCCGAGCCGCTGTCGCCGAAGACCACCAGGTTGGTGTCCCGGCCCGCCAGGTCCAGGTACACCGGAGCCAGCGCGCGCTCGTCCACACCGATCGGTACGACGGCCGGCTGCCGGACCTCGTCGGCCACCTGGTCACGCGGCAGCTGCAGCGGCAGGATCCGGATCCGCGGGGCGCGCGGGCCCTGCCACGTCGACCGGACGGACACCGCCTGGGTCTCGAGGATCTCGGACAGGTTCTCGTCGTCGGCGGCCCCGTCGACCCGCGGCAGCGCGAACTGGGCGTACAGCTTGCTGCCCGGCACGAGCATCCGCCCCGGACCGGCCTTGCGCAGCACCTCCTGCAGCCGCCGGTCGATGTTCGAGTCGGACGGGTCGTTCAGCCGCAGCTCGAGCATCGTGCCGAACATCGCCTGGTTCTGCATCCGGACGTCGTTCCAGCGCATCATCGACGCCACGATGTGCACGCCGTAGCTGCTGCCCCGCTGCAGGATGTCGGTGATCGGTTCGTCGAGCTCGTCGAACGTGGTCCTGATCGCGCCGAAGTTGTCGATCACCAGTACGACGTCCGCCGCCGGCAGCTCCGGGATGCGGCCGGCCGCGTGGTCGTCGCGCAGCGCCTCCATCGTGTCGATGGCGTGGCTGCGGAACACCCGCTCGCGATGGTCGATCATGCCGCGGATCTCCTCGACCGTCCGCCGGATCCGCTCCCGGTCGGTCCGCAGCGCCACGCCGCCGACGTGCGGCAACTCCGACAGCGCCTGCATCCCGCCGCCCGCAAGGTCGAGCGCGTAGATCGCGACCTCCTGCGGCGTGTGGGTGTGCGCCAGCGAGGTCACCAGGGTCCGGAGTGCAGTCGTCTTGCCGGACTGCGGACCGCCGACGATCGCGGCGTGCCCGCCGGCCCGGGTCAGGTCCAGCCGGAACACCTCCTGGCGCTGGTTGGCGGGGTCGTCGACGACCCCGACCGGCGGCTTCATCTGCGGCACCCGCACCGCCAGTTGCAGACCGCGGCCGTCGACGTAGTCCGCGCGACCGCCGAGGGCGTCCAGCGTGCAGGCGGTCGGCAGCGGCGCCAGCCAGATCTTCAGCACCTGCTGGGCGGCGCGGCGCACCTGGTCGACGAACACGTTCAGCTCGGTCGGCCCCGTCGTCCGCGCGGTCGCCTTCGCCTGCGCGACCGGCTGCCTCGCCTCCAGCTCTGCCTCGGACAACTGGTACGGCGTGAGCTCCAGCGGCCGCGCCTCCGTGCCCTCGTCCTCGATCACGTCGTCCGTCGGCGCGACGTACGGACCGGAGACGTACGCCGCCCGGAACCGCTGGTACACGCTCGTGTCGACCTTGAGGAACCCGAAACCGGGCAGCGGCGGCAGGTGGAACGCGTCGGTGGTGTCCAGAACCGTCCGGCTCTCGTCCTCGGAGAACGTGCGCAGACCGAGCCGGTACGACAGGTAGGTCTCCAGACCGCGCAGCTTGCCCGACTCCACCCGCTGGCTGGACAGCAGCAGGTGCACGCCGATCGACCGCCCGATCCGGCCGATCGACAGGAACAGGTCGATGAAGTCCGGCCGCTCGTTCAGCAGCTCACCGAACTCGTCGATGATCACGAACAGGTGCGGCAGCGGCGCCAGCTCGGGCTTCTGCTGCCGGTGCAGCCGGTAGTCGGTGATGTTGGCGACGTTGCCGGCGTCCTTCAGCATCTGCTGACGGCGCAGCACCTCGCCTTCCAGACTCTTGTACGCCCGCTCGATCAGGCTGGCGTCGTCCCGCAGGTTGGTGATGATGCCGGCCACATGCGGCACCCGCTCGAACGGCGCGAACGACGCACCACCCTTGAAGTCGACCAGCACGAACGACAGGTCCTCGGGACTGTGCGTGGCCATCAGCGCCATCACCATGGTCCGCAGTACTTCGGACTTGCCGGAGCCGGTCGCACCGACGCACAGGCCGTGCGGGCCCATACCGAGCTGGGCGGACTCCTTCAGGTCGACGAGGACCGGCGTACCGCTGTCGTCGACGCCGAGCGGCACCCGCAGGAACGCCCGGTCGGCACGTGGCTGCCACAGCTGGTTGAAGTCCAGCCTGGCGATGTCGCTGATTCCGATCAGGCCCATGAAGTCGACGTCGTCACGCTGTGCGTCCTCGTCGAGCGACTCCTCCGACAGCCGCAGCGGAGCCAGCTCCCGCGCGATCCCCTCGGCGACCGGGGCCTCCATCCGGTCCACCTGTCCGCTGGCGACCATCGGGTACTGGCCGCGCAGGTCCTCGATCCGGACGTCGTCCCCGTACGCCGTGATCCGCATCGTCACCGAGCTCGGCTCCTGGAGCCGGTCGGCGACCAGGTGGAGCACGGTGACGCCGAGCTCGCCGGGGACGAGCGAGTCGTCGGCCTGTGGGCGGACCTCCGCGGCGACGTCGCCGTACGTGTCGTGCAGGACGAGCAGGCGCCGGGTCAGCCGGCGACGGTCCTCGAAGTTCACCGAGCCGCGGCGCGACTCGGTCGCCCACTGGACCCGCTCCCCCAGGTCGTCGGCGAGCAGTTGCGACAGCTTCAGTGGAGTCTCCGCGATCCTGCGGAACGGCAGCGCCCCCTGCCGGCGCTGCGGATCCTGGACGTGCGGGAGCCAGTTCATCCACTGCCAGTCCGGCACCGCCGCGGGCGGGAAGCAGGCCGCCATGGCCACGTCCTCCGGCGCGTGGAACACCGCCGTCTGCGCCAGCAGCGACCGGGCCACCCGGACCACGCTCTCGCGGTCGCCGACGATGCTGACGTTGCCGACGTGGTCGAGCGGGACGGTCAGCGGCATGTCCGGCATCAGCGTGAACCGGCGTACCAGCGCGTGCGCCTCGGCCATCATGAACTGATCCGGCGGCTCCATCGCGGAACCGGACTGGCCCACGACCGCAGGCACCACCGGCACCCGGCCGCTGCCGCACCGAGGCTGGAGGAAGTCACTGTCGGTACGGCGCCGCTCCCACAGCCGGGACACGTCCGCCACGCAGTCGAGGAGAGCGTCCGGCGGAGGGTTCAGCTCGAGCGCCTGGGCCCGGGCCTTGCGCTCCTCCTCGGAGAAGTCGTCCCGCATCCGCTCGAGGTAGTCCAGGTAGCGGGTGCGCTGGTTCTTCCGGTCCTTGCCGCCCCGGCCCCGCGACGCCAGCATGCCGCCGACCGAGCCGACCAGGGTCAGCCCCAACAGGCCGATCCCCACCATCACCATCGGGCCCGAGCGGCCCATCGTCATCATCGCGACCGAGCCGACGCTGCCGACCATCGGCAGCAGCATCTGCAGGGCCCCGCCGCCACCTCCACCGCCGCCAGCGCCGGAGAGTGTCGGTGCAGGCTCGATCACGCGCTGCTGCTGCACCCCGGGGGCAGGTGTGCGCCGCGCCGGGCGGTGCACGATCCGGCTTGCCACTAAGGTTTTCCTCCGCTGGACCAGCCCGCGGTTGCGCGGGGGACTTCGTACTACTTACCGACGGACGTGCGAGACACTGTAGTGGTGGGTGAGGTCATCGGATGACGGGCACGAACGATTCCACGGTCGTGGAAATGATTGCGGAACTGGCTCCGATCTGGTTGCCGGGCTGCGTCGTCGACCCGGAGCAGCGCACGGTCGAGGTCGGCTGGGGCCGGGGCGCGCTCCAGATGTCCGCGGTCGTCGGTGTCGGCGAGATCGTCGATCGTTGCCGTCAGCTACCGAAACGGCGCTGGCCGGAGCAGATCGAGAGCTGGCTGCGGGCGGTCGTCGCCGAGGGTGAGCTCGCCACCGACGAACACCGGTACGGCGACGTCGCCGAACGCCAGCGGGCCTTGCTGGTGCAGCGCGGCTGGTCGGCGCGAACCGCCGGCCCGGTCGCCGACGCGCTGCTGCCCTTCGGTGACCACTTCGAGGTGGTCGTCTTCATCCGTACCGGCAGCGAGTTGCGGCGGCTGACCGTCGTACGGCGTTCTATGCTCGGGCTCGGCGATCCCGGCGTACCGTCACCGGTGCGGCTCACCCTGGCGGAGATCGCCGGGCTGGAACCGCGGGAGCAGAACGGGATCTCGATCCTCAGCCGCGACGGCGACCCGCTGGTGTCGATGGCGATCGTCGACCGGGACAACTTGTTGCCGCAGGCATCCATCGGCGCGGGGGTGCTGATCGGCGTACCGCGGCTGAGCACGGTCGCGTACTGCCCCGCCGACGCCGGCCAGGCCCGCGCAGACGCCCTCGCCCGCTGGGTCTCCGACAGCTACCGCGGCGCCCCCGACCAGTGCTCCCCCGACCTGTTCTGGCTCCAGGGCGACCAGATGGTCCAGGTCCCGGTCACGCTCGCCACCCCGCCGGCCGCCGTACTCCCGCCGGCTCTGAAACCCCAACCCCGGAGAACCTGGCTACGCCACCTCTTCGGCCGCTAGAGCAGGTACCTCGGCGGCGACCGGCCGACGCGTGCCGTCTTCCGACCCGTGCTGTCTACTTCGACGGCGACGGGCTGACCGGGCCGGATGTGGTCGCGCTGTGCGTCGGCTGCTGCTTCTGCTTCTCCTCGGCCTGCGCCGACTTGAAGTACGAGACTCCCGCGCACCCCGCACAGGCAACGGCCCCGATCATCACACTCGCCAGCACCTTGCCGGTCTGCTCGTTCAACGTGTTCTTGGCCCGCTCGGCCCCGAACAGCCAAGCCTCCCGCAACCGCCGCCGCCGAACCGCCACCGACTCGATGACCTGCGTCCCATAGCTCCCGGACATCAGGCGGGCACCCACCCACGCCACCGATCGGCATCCGGCTCGTCGATCGTCGTACCGGCAGTGAACTCCTGGACACCCCGCCCCGGAAGATACGCCGCGATCAGCAGATCGAGATCGTGGCACAGCAGCATGGCCACCTCCGGCCGCGCCTCGACCAGCCGATCGAAAACCAGCCGCGCTTCCTTCATCTGCACCGCCTCGTCC
>NZ_SMKR01000224.1 GCF_004348725.1 Kribbella turkmenica | reverse complement strand
AGCCCTTCTGGCCCTGGGTGATCTCGAACTCGACGCGCTGGTTCTCGTCCAGCGAACGGAAGCCCGAGGTCTGGATGGCCGAGTAGTGCGCGAACACGTCCGCGCCACCGTCATCCGGGGTGATGAAGCCGAAGCCCTTGTCAGCGTTGAACCACTTGACAGTACCGACAGCCATTTGTGTCTATCTCCTTGATGGCTTGTAACAAACCGCGACCCACACCTCATGAGCCACGCGTCGCCGAAAGGCCCCAGACGACAGAACCGGCCATGCAGCACAGCGAAAGTCAGTGGGAGTCCAAAACTGCAACGCGACAACTGTAGCCGATCTGGGGCCGCGTGGAAGGGGTGATCGCGAACACGTGTCGCTAATAGTCGCCGCCCGCCACGCTTCGTGAACGCGCCGTTTCGCCTGCGCGGACGGCCGCCGGTACGGCGAAATCCTGCGCCGACCTGCTGGTTCGCCGTCGCGACCCGGCCCGGCGGCCCGCCAACGCGGCACCGGACGCCGGTACGCCGGGTGATGGCCGCGCGATCCTGATCGATTTTTCCGGCGTGTCGCACGACTCTGGACAATCGCTGCGCGGCACGCAATGGTGGGCCGGAGGAGGCCCGGTTGATCGTCACAGTGACCCGTAGCGGAGGCTTCGCCGGTCTGATGGCCCACGGCGAGCTCGACACCGCGTTCCAGCCCGACGGAGCTCGGTTGGAGGCCGCCGTCCGCGCGCTGGACCAGGCGCGACTCGGCTCCGGACTGCCGCAACCCGACCGGTTCGTGTACCGGGTCGAGGTGCGCGACGCGCCAGGAGCCGTCGCCACGCACCTCACCGTCGCCGAGCAGGACCTCGACCAAACGACCGCTTGGCTGCTCGGCCGCGTGCTGCAGAGCTAGGCGTACTTGTGGGCCATGGCGATCGCCTGCGGTACATAGCTTCCGCCGAACAGCACGACGTGGGTGAGCAACGGGTGCAGCCGGTGCAGGCCGACCCGGTGGCGCCAGCCGTCCGCGAGCGGATGCGCCTCGTCGTACGCCCGTAGCACGCGCTCGAGCTGCGGGAGCCCGAAGAGGCCGAGCATCGCGAGGTCCGTCTCCCGGTGGCCGCCGTGCGCCGCCGGGTCGATCAGATGGACGCCGTTCGCCGTCCAGACGACGTTGCCGGACCACAGGTCACCGTGGATCCGGCAGGGCTGCTCGCTCGGGTCGTCGTACCTGCCGGCCTCCAGGCGGGTACACACCTGCTCGAACACGTTCAGCTGGTGCCCGTCGATCGTCCCCTGGCTGTAGGCCGACCGCAGGTAGGGCCGGAGCCGCAAGTTCGCGTAGAACTCGCCCCAGGACTCCACCGGATCCAGCGCGTGCGGCAGACCGATCGTGCCGATGTACCCGTCGGCGTCCCAGCCGTCCGGCGGTACGCCGAAGTGCCAGGCGCCGGCGTCGTGCGTGCCGGCCAGCCGCCGGCCGAACTCGTCCGCCGCCGCACCGGTCGGTGGGGCGAGTTCGAGCCGGACCGTGCTCAGGTGGCTGGGGGAGACGTCCACCGGTTCCGCCACCGGCACACCGTCCGGTACGGCGAGCCAGCGCAGTCCAGCGGCCTCGACCTCGAAGAATCCCGGTGGCGCGTCAGGCCGCGTCTTCACAAACCTGTCGCCCAGGACGGTCATGGTTGCACTCTGCCACCCGCACCCGACGCCGAGCCAGCACCGGCTCGCCCAACATCACCAGCGCCGCCGCGGCGGCCAGAACCGCGCCGACCAGGGCGACACTGCGCACACCGGGGCCGTCGATCAGTGCACCGCCGACGAAGGCACCGGCGGCGATGCCGACGTTGAACGCCGAACTGGTGCCTGCGGACGCCATGTCGGTGCTGCCCGGAGCGACCTGCAGCGTCCTGCTCTGCGCCGCGACGGCCATCGCGCTGAAGGCCATGCCGAGCAGCGCGATCAACAGCACGGTGGGGACCTTCCAGGAGCCGACCGCGAACAGCCCTCCCAACGCGCCCGCGAGGACGGCGAACGGTACGACGACCGTGCCCCACGGATAGCGGTCGAGAACCCGGCCCGCCACCAGAGTCCCGATCATGCCGCCTGCGCCGCTGGCCAGCAGCATCGGGCCGAGTGCGTCGGACGAGAAGCCGGTGATGTCGAGCAGGAACGGCGTGACGTAGGTGTTGAAGGTCAGGAACCCGGTCACGCCGACGGCGGACGCGACGATCAGGACGGCGTAGCGGCGGACGTCGGGATCGCTGCCGCGTCCGGACGCACCGTTGCGGACCTCCACGGCGGGCAGGAGGCAGGCGATGCCCACGCAGGCGGCCGCGCCCAAGCCCGCCATCACGGCGAACGGGACCCGCCAGCCGGCCTGCTCACCGAGCCACGTGCCCAGCGGGATGCCGAGCACCGGCGCGAGCGCCGTACCGATCGCGAGTCGCGCGACCACCCGACCACGGACCTGCGGCGGGAACAGGCTGGTCGCGATCGGCGGCGCGATCGCCCAGAAGAGCGCCTGCGACAGTCCGGTGACCAGTCGGGCCGCGAAAAGCACCTCGTACGTCGGCGCGACGGTGGCGACCGTGGTCGCCAGCGCCATGACCCCCAGCGTGCTGCCGAGCACGGGCCGCCGCGGGAGATGGTGGGTGAGCCGGACCAGCGGGATCGACGCCAGCACGACGACGACGGCGTACCCGGTGACGAGGAGGCCGACTTCCGAGCGGGAACGGCCGAGGTCGTCGGCCATCACGGTCAGCAGACCGATCGGCAGCACCTCGACGGTGACGTAGGAGAACGTGCTGACCGCGAGCATCAGCAGGGCGGCGTTCGCCCGGCGGGGCGAGAGGGGCAATGTCCTCACCTGTGATTCCAGTATTTGGCTGTATGGTGGTAGCATCTCATGCATGGCAGACAGCCGCAACGAAGAACTCCGGGTTGTCGGCGGACACCCCGCCCTGGACCTGGTGAACACCGTAGCTCCCCGCGTCCCCGGTGCGAGCGGCGGGCACGACCATCTGCCCGGCCCGGCCGAGTTGCTCGCGTGGAGCCGGCGGATCGGGATCGTCGACGCGATCGAGGCGGAGGCCGTCGATGCCGTCTGGCAGGGTGCTTCCGACCTGGCCGGCAAGGCGCTGCGGGCGACGGTCGAGATCCGGGAGGCGACGTACCTGGTGCTCGCGCAGCAGGCGTCCGGGGTCCCCGGTGTGCCGGCGGATTTCGAGCAAGGGCTGGGATCGGCGTTCGAGCGGCTGATGCTGCGCTGGTCGGCGGCGTCGGCCCGGTCGATGCTGGTCCCCCGGGACAGCGGACCCAGGGTCGCCGAGTTGCGGGTCGGCACGGCGCCGGCGCTGATGATCCCCGACCGCCTGGTGGCCGCGGCCGTCGACCTGGTGCGGACGGTCGAGCTGCGCCAGCTCCGGGCCTGCCCGGTGGAGGACGGCGGCTGCGGTTTCCTGTTCCTCGACCGGAGCCGGAACGGGTCCCGCCGGTGGTGCTCGATGGAGGACTGCGGCACCCGCGCGAAGATCCGCAAACTCAGTGCCCGGCGCCGATCTGCTTCCACTGTCTGACCAGTTAGCCGGTACGCCGATCGCCTCATCACCGTCCGCAAGCGCATGACGCGTCAGCAGGGCGTGTCGAAAGATGCGAACTGTCCGTCCGACCTGTCATCGTAGGCGGCCGGGCCTTCCGACCGAGACGGGCCTGGCCGGTCCTGCCCCGACAGGGCAGGCAGTCGAAGACAGAAGCTGGAGGACAGATGACGCAGGTGGCAGAGCAGCCGGGCAGTACTGCCGGGCGGCTCGGCTCGGTGGTGCTGGACTGCCCGGACCCACTCGAGCTCGCCCAGTTCTACTCGGCGCTGCTGGGGCTGGACATCGACGAGAACGGTGACGACGACTGGCGGAGCCTGACCGGCCCCGGTTCGTCGCTCGGGTTCTCGACGCTGGCCTTCCGGCGCTCGGAGGAGTACGTGCCGGCCACGTGGCCCGGCACCGACGCGCAGGATCTCCATCTCGACCTCATCGTCGAGGACCTTTCCAGTGGTCACGCCAGTGTGACCGCGCTCGGGGCCGAGCCGCTCGACCCCCTGGACCCACCACCCGCCGAGAACGCCCGTGGCTGGCGCATCTACGCCGACCCCGCCGGACATCCGTTCCGTATCTGCCTGGAATAGGGCATGCCCGTGCCCGCCCCGGGCCGACCGGGGCGGGCCGTCGAGGCTCAGACCCAGCCGGTGCTCCCGCTGAACGGGAAGTGCCGGCTTTCGTCGTACCTGGGGCGGGGCTGGTAGCTGTTCGCTCCGGGCTCGCCGCGCAGGTGGAAGGCGCTCGGGTACGGCGTCTCCGGGTCGGTGATCCTGGTCGAGGTCGGGATGTAGCGGATCGTCAGCCCGCAGCGGCGGTTCGGCGACGTGTTCGCGGTGCTGCCGTGGACGATGTTCGGGTGGTGCACCTCGACGTCCCCGGGCGCCAGCACCATGTCGACCGCCTCCGACTCGTCCACCTCGACCGCGATCTCCTTGCCGAGCACGCTCTCCACCTCGGTGTTGTCGCGCATCCCGGCCACGTCCGACCGGTGGCTGCCGGGAATCACCCGGACGCACCCGTTCTCCGGGGTGGAGTGGTCGACCGCCAGCCACAGCGTCACCACCTTCATCGGCTCGAGCGGCCAGAACGCCGCATCCTGGTGCCAGAGCACCGGCTGGCCGGAGTACGGCGGCTTGGAGATGTAGTGCGAGGCGAACAGTGCGATGTCCGGGCCGACGAACCGCTCGGCGATGTCGAGCAGCCGGTCGTCACTCACCAGCCGCAGCCAGAACGGGTCGTCGCGCAGGTACACGTGACCGAGCTGCTCCGGCCGTACGTCGGGATGCCGTGCCTGAAGCCACTCGACATGGTCGTTCACTTCCTTGATCAGCTCGGTGTCGATGACGTCGCGGAAAGTGACATAGCCGTCGGTTTCATACATGGCTCCATGCTGCTGGCCGGTCGCGGGCGACGACTAGCAGCGTGCTGACGAGAACTTGTAGCGTGTTGATGTGGACCAGGTGCTGCGGTTCGAGTCGCACGCGTTCGGCCGGCCGTTCCATGCCGCCCGCGTGCGGATCCCGGCCCGGGCACGCGACACCGAATTGCACACGCACGCCGACTTCCACGAGTTCATGGGCGTGGTGTCGGGCAGCGGGGAGCACCTGCTGACCACCGGCGTCGAACAGTTGCGGCCGGGCGACGTCGTACTGGTCCGGCCGAGCGATCGGCACGCGGTGCGCGGTTCGGCACCCGACGGGCTGGAGTTCGTGAACGTGGCGTTCCCGAGCTCGGCCTGGCAGGGGTTTCTCGACCTCACTCGGACGAACCCAGGCGCCACCTGGGCCTCCGCGCGCCGGCCGGTGACCTTCCACTCGGCCGAGGCGATCGCCGTCTTCGAGCACGCACTCGACCGCTTCCAGGACGAGCCCGGGCCGTACGACTTGGTCCGCTTCTGGATCGAGCTCCTCCCGCTGGTGTCCGCCGGCGAACTCCCGGTCCGGCCGGGCATACCGGACTGGCTGGCCAAGGCCTGTACGGCGATGCGCTCCGAGGGCAACCTCCGCGGCGGTGTCCCGCGCCTGCTGGAGCTCGCAGGCGTCAGCCCGGCCCACCTGTCGCGGTCCCTGCGGACGGCCTACGGCGTGACGCCTACCGACTTCGTCGCCGACCTCCGCCTCGAGCACGCCGCCTCATTGCTGGCAGCAACAAACCTTCCGGTCGCGGCGGTCGCCGCACGCTGCGGCTTCGCCAGCCAGTCGTACTTCAGCCGCTGCTTCGCCGCGGCCCACCACCTCACGCCCCGGGACTTCCGCCGCCGATCCCAACGCGCCTTCGTGCCCTGAGCGGCTCAGGCCGAGGCGAGAGCCTTCCGGATGCGCTTCTCCGAGACGGGGTACGGCGTGCCGAGGGTTTGCGCGAACAGGCTGATCCGCAACTCCTCGAGCATCCAGCGCACCTCGAGCAGCTCCGGGCTCGGGTCCTTCCCGGTCGGTACGGCGTTCAACCGCGCCCGGTACTCGTCCCCGAGCGTCTGGATGATCGCCATTGCGGACCGGTCGCGCATCGCGTTGGCCCCGATCTTGTCCAGCCGCTGCTCGGCACCCCGCAGATAGCGCACCAGGTCCGGCAACCGCCGGGCGCCGGTCTCCGTGATGAAGCCCGGATGCACCAGCCCTTGGAGCTGACCGCGGACATCGGACAGTGCGGCCAGCAGCGCGGGGCTGGACGCGCGCGAGATCTGCTTGTCCACCGCACGCGCGTGCGCCAGCACCTGCTCGACCTGCCGCAGGATCGCGAGCACCGTGTCGGCCAGCTCCGACCGTACGGCGTCGCGTAGTACGGAGAAGGCCGTCAGGTTCCACGCCGGGCCGTTCGCCGCGGCCATCAACTGGTCGACGGCCGCCGCGATCGCGTCGTCGAGCAGTTCGCCGACGTTGCGGTGCGGACCGGCCATCAGGGTCATCTTCTGCTGGTTGGTCAGGTGGCGCTGGACCACGTCGATGACCGACGGCATCGTGAGCAGCAGCAGCCGACGGGTGCCTTTCCACATCGCCGCCGCCTGGTCGGGCTCGGTCTCCTGCAGCCGGATCGCGACGGTCTTGCCCTCGTCGACGAGCGCCGGGTAGCCGGCGACCGTCAGGCCGTTGCGGCGCTCGGAGAAGCTGCGTGGCAGGTCGCCGAACGTCCAGTCGGTCAGGCCCGACCGCTCCAGACCGGAGACCGCCTTCGACGCGACGTGGGAGATCGCCGCCGTGGTCTTCGGCTTCAGCCGCTCCTTGAGCTTGGCCAGGTCCTTGCCCTCGGCCACGGTCTTGCCGTTGTCGTCGACCACCCGGAAGGTCATCCGCAGGTGCTCCGGCACCCGGCTCCAGTCCCAGTCGGCCGGTTCGATGACCAGGTCGCGCAGGTTCCGCAGCTCGCGGGCGAGCGCGTCGGTCAGCGGCCCCGAGGCCGGGTCGAGCCGGGGGAGGACCTGGCGGGCGTGGTCCGGGGCCGGCACGATGTTCTTCCGGATCGACTTCGGCAACGACTTGATCAGCGTGGTGACCAGCTCCTCGCGGAACCCGGGCACGCTCCACTCGAACCCGTCCGCGGTGACCTGGTTCAGCACGAGCAGCGGGAGGTGCACGGTCACACCGTCGGCATCGGTGCCGGGCTCGAACGCGTACGTCAGGTCGAACGTCATCCCGTTCTGCGTCCAGCGCAGCGGGAACTCGTCCTCCTTGACCTCCGCACCCTCCCGGACCACCAGCGACCGCTCGAAGTCGAGCAGGTCCGCGTCCCGTTGCCGGGCCTTCTTCCACCAGGTGTCGAAGTGCCGGCCGGTGACGACCTCGCTGCCGATCCGCTCGTCGTAGAAGGCGAACAGCGTCTCGTCGTCGACCAGGAGATCGCGGCGGCGAGTGCGCTCCTCGAGCTCCTCGACCTCCTCGATCAGCCTACGGTTCTCGTGGAAGAACTTGTGGTGGGTGTCCCAGTCGCCCTCGACGAGCGCGTGCCGGATGAAGAGTTCGCGGGAGACCTCCGGGTCCACCGTGCCGTAGTTGACCTTGCGCCGGGCGACGATCGGTACGCCGTACAGCGTGACCTTCTCGTAGGCCATCACCGCGCCGGCCTTGCGTTCCCAGTGCGGCTCGGAGTACGTGCGCTTGATCAGGTGCTGGGCGAGGTCCTCGGCCCACTCGGGCTCGATCTTGGCGTTCACCCGCGCCCAGAGACGCGACGTCTCGACCAGCTCGGCGGCCATCACGAACTGCGGCGGCTTCTTGAACAGGCCCGAACCTGGGAAGATCGCGAACTTCGTGCCGCGGGCGCCGAGGTACTGGTGCTGGTTCGCCGGGTCCTTCATGCCGAGGTGACTCAGCAGTCCGGACATCAGCGAGACGTGCACGCTCTGCGGGTCGGCCGGCTCGCCGCTGTTCAGGGTGACGCCGATCTGGGAGGCGACCTGGCGGAGCTGGGCGAAGATGTCCTGCCACTCGCGGACCCGGAGGTAGTTCAGGTACTCGCCGCGGCACATCCGGCGGAACTGGCTGCCGGACAGCTCCTTCTGCTGCTTCTTCAGGTAGTTCCAGAGGTTCAGGTAGCCGAGGAAGTCGCTGTTCGGGTCGCGGAACCGGGCGTGTGCCTGCTGGGCCTGCGCCTCGGCGTCGGTCGGCCGTTCCCGCGGGTCCTGGATCGACAGTGCGGCCGCGATCACCATCACCTCGCGGACGCAGGCGTGCTTGTCCGCCTCGACGATCATCCGGGCGAGCCGCGGGTCGAGCGGGATCTGCGCGAGCTGCCGGCCGACCAGGGTCAGCCGGCCGCCCTTCGGGGTCTCGATGGCTCCGAGCTCGGTGAGCAGTTGCAGGCCGTCGGTGATGCTGCGCCGGTCCGGCTCGTCGATGAACGGGAACGCCGCGATGTCGCCGAGCCCGATCGCGGTCATCTGCAGGATGACCGACGCCAGGTTGGTGCGCAGGATCTCCGGGTCGGTGAACTCGGGCCGGCTCTCGAAGTGCTCCTCCGAGTACAGCCGGATGCAGATGCCGTCGCTCGTCCGTCCGCAGCGACCCTTGCGCTGGTTGGCGCTGGCCTGTGAGACCGGCTCGATCGGCAGGTGCTGGACCTTGGTGCGATGGCTGTACCGCGAGATCCGCGCCGTCCCGGGGTCGATCACGTACTTGATCCCGGGCACCGTCAGCGAGGTCTCGGCGACGTTGGTCGCGAGCACGATCCGGCGACCCCGTGATCCGGCACTGTGCGGCTGGAAGACGCGATGCTGCTCCGCGTTCGACAACCGCGCGTACAGCGGCAGCACCTCGACGGCACCGGGCCGCCCGCGGTCCGCGGCGAACTTGTCGTTCAGGGCGTCGGCGGTGTCGCGGATCTCGCGCTCGCCGCTGAGGAAGACCAGGACGTCGCCGGACGGCTCGTGCGCCAGTTCGTCGACGGCGTCCAGGATCGCCTGGGTCTGGTCGCGGTCGATCGTGCTCGGGTCGTCCGGGTCGTTGATCGGGCGGTACCGCACCTCGACCGGGTACGTCCGTCCGGACACCTCGACGATCGGTGCCGGGGTGCCCTGGCTGTCGCTGAAGTGCTCGGCGAACCGCTCCGGGTCGATCGTCGCCGAGGTGATGATCACCTTGAGGTCGGGACGCCGGGGGAGAAGCTGCTTGAGGTAGCCGAGGATGAAGTCGATGTTCAGGCTGCGCTCGTGCGCCTCGTCGATGATGAGCGTGTCGTAGCGGGTCAGGTCGCGGTCGCGCTGCAGTTCGTTCAGCAGGATGCCGTCGGTCATGAGCTTCACCAGCGACCGGTCGCTCACCTTGTCGGTGAACCGGACGGCGAAGCCGATGGTCTCGCCGAGCTCGGTGCCGAGTTCCTCGGCGATCCGCTCGGAAACCGTCCGCGCAGCGAGCCGCCGGGGCTGGGTGTGCCCGATCATGCCGTGCACCCCGCGCCCGAGCTCGAGACAGATCTTCGGGATCTGCGTCGTCTTCCCGGACCCGGTCTCGCCGGCGATGACGACGACCTGGTGCTCGCGGATCGCGGCCGCGATGTCGTCCTTCAGCCGGCTGACCGGCAGCTCTTCCGGATACGTGATCTCCGGTACGGCGAGGCGCCGTCCCTCGACCCGCCGTTCGGCCAGCTCGACCGCGCCGATCACACCCTGCAGCGCGTGCTCGCGCTTGCGGGCGTCGTTCGTGCCGCGAACCCGCTCGAGCCGCCGGCCCAACTGCTCGCGGTCGTACGCCGTCAGTCCATCGAGCCGACGCAACACCTCGGCCAAACTGGTCGCGTCGTCGGCGGGCGCCGTACTCGGCCCGGCGATCGACGACGGCTTCCGCCCACGGCGGCGCGGCCTGCGCGAACGCGTGGCGGGGTCCTGGGCGGGACCGGTGGCTGGGGAAGGACTCGACGACTCGGTCCGGGCATCAGGCATAACGCCCCCAGTTTAGGCGGCCCACCCCAGCCGCTCACCTGGTTTGCCGGACGCCCAGCCCATCACAATCGCGCGGAAGCCGGC
>NZ_SMKR01000223.1 GCF_004348725.1 Kribbella turkmenica | reverse complement strand
TCCCGACCCTCCCCCCTCGGAGCCGGATCCGTCAATGGTCTGGCTACTCGTCGCGAGGGCTTTCGGCGGCGGCGGCGCGCAACGCGGCGGCCGCCGCCGCGACGGCCGGGGTTCGGCTGCGCCGGGTGAGGAGGAAGATCTCGCGGCCGACGTCGCCTTCGGCCGGTAGGCGGACGGCGACGCCGGGGGCGCCGTACCCGAGGACGAGGTCGGGGAGCAGCGCGCCGGCGCCGGTCGTGCGGACCAGTTCCAGCAGGATCAGGAAGTCGTCGGAGCTGTAGCGCAGGTCGGGTTCGAAGCCGCCGAGCTCCCGGCACACGCGGACGTGCATCTCGCGGTGCCCGGTGCCTGGCTGACAGGCAGCCCAAGGTACGCCGGCCAGCCGGGCGATCGGCACGCGGTCGGCACCAGCCTCGGGATGGTCGGCGGACAGGACGACGCGGATGCGTTCGCGCAGCAGCCGCTCGCGCTGCAGGTCGGCGTGCACGGCTCGCGGCTGTCCGTCGTACTCGTCGCCGACCACCACGTCCAGCTGCTGCAAGCGAAGCGCCGGCGCGGCCTGCTCCACCTCGACCTCGGCGGCCTCGATCCGGATGTCCGGGTGGCTCTCGGCCAGCGCCCGTACCGCCGGGGCCACGATGTGCAGGAACGCGGACTGGAACGCCGCGACCCGTACCACCCCGGCCGCCCGTCCGGCGGCGATGGTGGCCAGCTCGGCCTCCGCCGCCTCCACGCCCGCCAGCAGGTCCGCCGCGTGCCGCACCAGGACCTGTCCGGCTGGGGTCAACCGGACATTCCGGCCGATTCTCTCGAGCAACGGCGTCCCGGCTTCCCGCTCGAGCACCGCGAGCTGTTGTGAGACCGCGCTCGGCGTGTACCCGAGCGCCCGCGCGGCGCCGTGCACCGTGCCACGACCGTGCACCTCACGCAGCAACCGCAGTCGATGGAGGTCCAGCATTTGTTCAGCATAGCTACACATTGCTGTCCAAGAACCCGAGATGGACCTGAACAGTTGAGGACCGCGACCATCGATGCCGTGGGACGCCTCTTCTGCTTACTTTCCGCCGCTGGATTCGGGGCGATGGCCGTGTTCGGCAAACTGGCCTACGACGCGGGTGTGTCGGTCGATGCGCTGTTGCTGGTTCGCTTCGGGCTCGCCGGTGGCGTGCTGATCGTGATCGCGCTGGCTCGTGGCGCACTCCGCCGACTGCCCCGCCGCGCCGTACTGGCCGGGCTCGGCATGGGAGTGTTCGGCTACGCCGCCCAGGCGGGGCTCTACTTCTCCGCGCTGGCCAGGATCGACGCGTCGATGGTTGCGCTGATTCTCTACCTCTACCCGGTCCTGGTGATGGTCGGTGCGATCGCACTCGGACGGGAGCGGGCGTCGCGCCGGCGGATGTGGGCGCTGGGCATCGCGCTGGCCGGTATCGCGCTGGTGCTCAGCGGTGCGATGAGCGGGCGCTTCGACTGGCCAGGCGCGCTGCTGGCGCTGGGGGCCGCGCTGACGTACACCGGCTACATCCTGGTCGGTGACCGCGTGACCGCCGACGTCCCGCCGCTCGCGCTGACCGCGCTCGTGTGCGTCGGGGCCTTCGGCACGTTCCTGGTCTTCGGATCCCTCCGCGGCGGCACCGACCTCGGCTTCGCTCCGGCCGGCTGGCTGTGGCTGGCCGCGCTGGCGCTCGTCAGCACGGTCGGCGCGATCCTGCTGTTCTTCGCCGGCATGGCACGGGTCGGCCCGTCGGTCGCCTCGATCCTGTCCATCCTCGAGCCGGTGGTCACGGTGGCCGCCGCGGCGGCGGTGTTCGGCGAGACGCTCAGCGTGACCCAGTGGCTCGGCGGCTCGCTGGTGCTGGCCGCCGTACTGGTCGTGCAATGGCCGCGGCGCCAATCGTTGTCTGGACTTTCGCCGGTATCGGCAGAGACGGCGGCAGACTTGAGGGTATGAACCGGCGGATGACGTGGGCGGGAGTCGTTGCGCTCGCGATGACGGCTGCGGTCGCCTGTACCTCCGAGGACGACGCGGCACCCCCTGCGTCCACTCCGGGCGTGACCTCCTCAACTCCCAGCACGTCATCCGCTCCTCCGAGTACGCCGGCCCCGCCGACACCGACGCCGACCCCGTCGGCCAAGCCGACCGTCGCGCCGCACCCGGTCTCACTGCAGGCGATGATGACCAAGAAGTACGACGGCCGGAACCTCCGCCTCGGCCGGATCCTCGCCCGCAACTCCGCCTACACCCGGTACTACGTCACCTACTCGAGCGGCTCGCTGACGATCTCCGGCATCATGAACGTCCCGCGCACCCCCGGCCGGCACCCCGCGCTCGTCCTCAACCACGGCTACATCGACCCGGCCGTCTACACCAACGGCCGCGGCCTGATGCGCGAGCAGGACTACCTCGCCCGCCGCGGGTACGTCGTCCTGCACACCGACTACCGCGGTCACGCGCAGTCGACCGACGACCCGCGCAGCGACCTCAACCTGCGGCTCGGCTACACCGAGGACGCGATCAACGCCGTCCTCGCGCTGCGCACGTCCCCGGTCGTCGACCCGAACCGGATCGGCATGCTCGGCCGGTCGATGGGCGGCGGCGTCACCTACAACGCCCTGGTCGCCCAACCCGGGCTGATCAAGGCCGCGGTGGTCTTCGCGCCGGTCAGTTCCGATGCCGCCGACAACTTCAACCGCTGGCAACGCAACGACCGCCCGATCGCGTCGAGCATCCTCCGTGCGTACGGCGAGCCCGCGCGCAACCCGGCGTTCTGGCGCAACGTGTCGGCGATCAACTTCTTCGACCGGGTCACCGAGCCCGTGCTGATCCACCACGGCGAGTCCGACTCGACCTGCCCGATCGCGTGGTCCCGCGAGGCCGTCGCCGCCCTGAAGGCCGCCGACAAGGACGCCACCCTCTACACCTACCCCGGCGAAGAACACGCCTTCGGCCCCGCCTGGCCCACCTCGATGGCCCGAACCGTCACCTTCCTCGAACAACACGGCCTCTAGCCGACGTCCTGACCTCGGCGTCCGCGGCTCGAGGCTCCGCCGCGACCGATCGGTCCCGAACCCGGCCGGCTCCGTCATCGCACTCCCTTCGGTGCGATCGGGCGTAGCGCCGGACGAACCCGGGACCGAGCCTTCCGCTCAGGTCGACGGTTCCCAGTCGTCGCGCATCCGGAGGACCACCCACCCCACCGCGGCGAAGCCGGCTGCCTGCAGACCCCAGCCGATGAGGTCCAGCGTGTGACTGACCACCACGACCGCGGCCACGAAGTGGATCGGCTGCGAGACTGCGGTCGCGACCGCGGCCCAGCGCGGCACGAGCTGCGAGCGCCACATCGCGATGCCGAGCAGGATCGTCCCGATCACGTGCCCCGCGACGAACACGAGAGCCGCGGCGGCGATCGACCCGTGCGTGGCCTCCGCGGCCCGAGTGATCGCCTCAGGATCCAGCCCGGCCATCCCGGCCGACCAGATGAAGCTGTCGCCGGACGTCGTCCACGGAAGCGCCAGATATCCAGGTACCACGAGCAGCAATGCGACCGCGGTCAGCCAGGGAGCGCGCCGCCGGGTCACCCGCCCGACGAAGTACGCGCCGGGCACCAGCGTCAGGATCCCGACGAACCCGAGCCACAGCACGAGCGAGCCGCGATCGAGATTGTCGACAATCTTGTGGGTGATGGTCGCCGGATCGTCCGTGGTGTCGTACGGCAGCAGGTATCGCAGCAGCGCGATCGCGGCCGGCCCGACCGGCAGCACGATCGCCGCGAACCACCGCGACACCGGTCGTACGTCGGCCCCCGTCGGACGCGTCAGCGTCTGAGTCATCGCACACCTCCCTGAACGGTGTGAGCCGCCGAACTCCGCTCGGCCGGCTCGCGCGCCGGCAGCAGGACCGCCACGACTCCGAAGATCGTCGCCGCCACCGCCGCACCTGCGGCCGCGACGGCGGCCGTCGGTACGCCGGAGACGAAGAACGCCGGCACCGCCAGCAGCGCCGACGCGAGCCGCAACGTGACGAGCGGCGCCAACGGCCACCGCTTCCCCCGCCAGGCGTACCCGATCAGCACCAGGCTGACGAGACCGGCCACGGCCGCACCGATGGCGATCTCCATCGGCGGGTGCGCGCCGTCGGTCAGCACCGGCGTCGACAGATCGACGACCGACATCAGGCCGAGGACGATCAGACCGGCCTTGTTCTTACCGGACAAGTTGCTCTTGCTGGACATGTTTTCCCCTCTCCGCGCAGCACTGTCCGGCAACCGGGCGGGCTGACACCTGGGGGCGCGCTCCCCGGCGGCCAGGCAATCCCCCGACCGGCCCGGGAACGCGTTCCCGAGACGCCGGGACACTGCCGGGCGCACACTTCCCGTATGAAGGCCCCACAGCGACCCGCCCGACGCGGGCCGGCCGGCGGCCTCGGCGGGTTCGTGCTCGCCGAGGTGGTCGCCGCGCTCGTCCTCGGCGCGGTCATGGGGTGGAGCTGGCAGATCCTGGTCGAGTCGTTCGTGCTGACGAACGCGCTGATGGGGCTGACCTTCGGGCTGTGTGGCGCGGTGATCGCCTGGCACCGGCCGGCCAACCCGATCGGTTGGCTGTTCATCGCCGACGGCATCGGGCACGCGACGACCGCGGTGACCACGCCGATCGGTCAGCTGCTCGCCGACGGGGACGCACCGATGGTCGCCCAGCGCCTGGTCGCCACCGTCTCGATGGCAGCCTGGCCGTGGTCCATCGGGCTCTTCCTCCCGCTCGCCCTTCTGCTGTTCCCGACCGGCCGACTGCTCTCGCCACGCTGGCGCTGGGCGGCGATCGGCATCGTCGTCACCTCGCCGCTGTTCGTCCTGGAGATGACCGGTGAGGGCAGTGCGCCCGGCCAGAACGTCCCGCCCGGCTACCTGAGCATCTCGTCGTACGACGAGCTCGCGCCATTGTGGACGATCACCGAGCTGCGCAACCTCGTCGCGCTGCTGCTGGCCATCACCTGCCTGACGATCAGGTATCGCCGGGCCGACGAGATGGGCCGCCGCCAACTCCTCTGGTTGCTGCTGGCATCCGTCATCGCGTTCCTGTTCGTGACCCCGTGGTCGTTCATCGCCGGGACGCCGATCCTGGTCCTGCTGGCGATCCCGCTGATCCCCGTGGCCGTCGCGGTCGCGATCGTGCGCTACCAACTCCTCGACATCAGGCTCGTCGTCTCGCGGGCGCTGACCTGGGCCCTGCTGTCGCTGGTTGCCATCGGCGCCTATGCGGCACTGGCCGCGATCCTGGGGTCGCTGATCTCGTCCCAGGTCGGACGGTCCGCGGCGATCACGGTCCTGGTCGCGTTGATCATCGCGCCGATCCTGCCGCGGCTGCAGCGACTCGTCGATCGCGCCCTGTACGGCGACCGCGGAGATCCGGCCCGGGTAGCGTCCCGCGTCGGTGCACAACTGTCGGCCGGTCACGGACCGGAGGGACCTGGTGGCGGCCTCCCCGGCGTCGTCGCCGCCATCCGGTCTGCGCTCCGCTTTCCGTACGTCGCGCTGATTGTCGACAACACGATTGTCGCCGCGGACGGTACGCCGCCGGCGCGCGTCGTACCGCTGACGCTCGAGTACGGCGGGAGCGCGGTCGGCTCGCTGGACATCGGCCTGCGATCCGGCGAGTCCGGGTTGTCGTCGGCCGACCGCGGTGTGATCGGGCTGGTCGCCGTACCGCTGGCCGTCGCTGTGCACGCGACCCGCTTGTCCAGCGAGGTGCAGTCGTCCCGCGAGAAGCTGGTCTCGGCGCGCGAGGAGGAGCGCCGCCGGCTGCGCCGCGATCTGCACGACGGTCTCGGCCCGACGCTGACCGGTGTGGCGTTCACCGCCGACGCGGCCGCGAACGTCGTGGACACCGACAGCGACCAGGCCCGCGACCTGCTCAGCACGTTGCGCAGTGACACCCGGATGGCGATCGCCGACGTACGGCGGCTGGTCGACGATCTGCGGCCGCCGGCGCTCGACGAACTCGGCCTGGTCGGGGCCCTCCGTCAGCGCGCGGATCAGTTGTCGTTCCGCGCCGACGGCGCGTCGGTCCAGGTCGAGGTGTCGGCGGACGGGCTGCCGGCGTTGCCCGCGGCGCTCGAGGTGGCGGCGTACCGGATCGCGACCGAGGCGCTGACGAACATCGTCAGACACTCGCACGCCACCAGCGCCGTACTGGCGTTGCGGTGTGGCGACGACCTGGAGGTCGAGGTGACGGACGACGGACCGCCGAACGGCGAGTGGCGGCCGGGCGTCGGCCTGCACGCGATGCGGGAGCGGGCCGCGGAGCTAGGCGGCCGGTTCGAGGCGGGACCGTCGCCGAGCGGAGGCGTCGTCCGGGCGACTTTCCCGTTGGAGGGCAGATGATCCGGGACGGTGCCTCGCCGGCAGCAGGGTCGATCCGCGTCGTACTGGCCGACGACCACCCCGTCGTGCGGGCCGGACTGTCGGCGCTGCTCACCTCGTTGCCGGGCATCGAGGTCGTCGGGGTCGCCGCGACCGGGCGGGAGGCGGTCCGTGAGGTGATCACGTCGCGCCCGGACGTCGCCGTACTCGATCTGCAGATGCCCGACCTCGACGGGTTCGCCGCGACCCGTGAGCTGGCCCGGTCCGCGCCCGAGGTCGCCGTCCTGGTGCTGACGATGTTCGAGGACGACGACTCGGTCTTCGCCGCGATGCGGGCCGGCGCGCGCGGCTACCTGGTGAAGGGCGCCGAGCAGGACGAGATCGCCCGGGCCATCCGGGCCGTCGCCGCCGGCGAGGCGATCTTCGGCCCCGGCGTCGCCCGCCGCGTCCTGAGCTTCTTCTCCGCACCACCGCCGGCAGCGGACCCGTTCCCGGAACTCACCCCGCGGGAGCGCGAGATCCTCGACCTGCTCGCCGCCGGCCTGTCCAACGCCGCCATCGCCAACCGCCTCGACCTCGCCGCCAAGACGGTTGCCAACAACGTCTCGGCGATCTTCACGAAACTCGGCATCGCCGACCGCGCCACCGCCATCATCCAGGCCCGCAACGCCGGCCTGGGCACCGAGAAGCCACGACACTAGGTGATCGCGCGCAGGTAGCGGTTGCCGATGGTGTCGAGGTGCCGGACCAGCTCGGGTGGGCCGTCGACGTGGAAGTCGAGGCCGAGCATGCCGATGTAGACGGCGACGATCTCGAGGGAGTCGGCACCGGTGACGAGCACGCTGGTGTTGTCGTCGACGGACTCGACCACGCCGACGGCGGCGTGGATCCGCGCCAGCACCTCCTGCGCCGGGGCGAACACGGTGATCCGGGCGTGCACCTTCCACCCCGTCGTCGCGACGTCCCGCAGGACGAAGTCCGTGTAGTCGTCGTCCGGCATCGGCCGCGGCCGGTACCGGCGACCTGTTGCCATTCGCAACGACATCCAGTCGACCCGGTAGGTGCGCCAGGCACCGGACTCGTCCCGCGCGACCAGGTACCAGTACCGCTGCCAGCTCACCAGCCGGTACGGCTCGACCAGGAGCGGCAGGTCCGACGCGGTCCCCGAGCCCGGCCCACGCACGGGCACGTCGGTCGGGATCTCGTAGTCGAACCGGAGGTAGTGCTCGTCGCGGATGCACGCCGCGACCGCCGTCAGTACGGCGGGATCGATCTCCGGATCCTTGACGTTGGAGCCGGTGTTGTCCGGCCCCTTCTCCATTGTGCTGTGGATCGCGTTCACCTGCCGGCGGAGCCGGTGCGGCAGCACCTGCTCCAGCTTCGTCAACGCCCGCGCACTGCTCTCCGCCATCCCGGCCACGCCGGCTCCGGTCCGCAGGCCGACAGCGACCGCGACGGCTTCCTCGTCGTCCAGGAGCAGCGGCGGCAGCTTGGCGCCGACACCGAGTTGATAGTGCCCGGCCGGCCCGCGGGTCGCGTCGACCGGGTAGCCGAGCTCGCGCAACCGGTCGATGTCGTTGCGGATCGTCCGCGTGCTGACCTCCAGCCGCTCGGCCAGCTCCGCACCGGTCCACGCGGGGCGAGTCTGCAGCAACGCCAGCAGGCTCAGCAGACGCGACGAAGTCTCCAGCAAAGCCGCCTCCTAAATAGGAATCTAATGTTCCTATACGGATTCTACGGTGAAGCCATGAGCACAAACGAGAGCATCCGGCCCTTCACCGTCGACATCGCCCAGGCCGACCTGGACGACCTGCGCGCCCGCCTCGCGCGGACGCGGCTGCCCGAGCCGGCTCCCGGCGACGACTGGGACTACGGCACCCCGAACCACTACCTCCGCGAGATGGTCGACCACTGGCAGAACGGTTTCGACTGGCGCGAGCAGGAAGCGCGGATGAACGCGTTTCCGCACTACCTGACGGACATCGACGGCCAGACCGTCCACTTCATCCACGTGCCGTCGAAGGTCGAGAACGCCACCCCGCTGCTGCTGATCCACTCCTACCCCGGCTCGTTCGTCGACTTCCTCGACATGATCGGCCCGCTCACCGACCCGGTGGCGTACGGCGGTTCCGCCGAGGACGCGTTCTCGGTCGTCGTACCGTCCATCCCCGGCTTCGGCTTCAGCACGCCGCTGAACGACCGCGGCTGGACGATGGCGAGGGTGGCCCGGACCTTCGACACGCTGATGCGCCGCCTCGGCTACCCCTCGTACGGCAGCCATGGCTCGGACGCCGGCGCGATGGTCTCGCGGGAGCTCGGCCTGCTGAACCCCGAAGGCTTCCTCGGGCTGCACGTGCTGCAGCTGTTCTCGTTCCCGTCCGGCGATCCGTCCGAGTTCGAGAAGTTCACACCGGCCGACTACGCGGCGCTCGAGCACCTGCAATGGTTCCAGTCGGTCGGTGGGTACAACCAGATCAACGGCACCCGTCCGCAGACCGTTGCCGTCGGCATCTCCGACTCGCCGGTCGGGCAGCTCGCCTGGAACGAGCTGTTCAACAGTTTCGGCAACGGCACCAGCCTGGTCACCCGCGACCAGATCCTGACCGAGGTCTCGCTGTACTGGTTCACCAACACCTCCGCCGCGGCCGGCCGCTACCACTACGAAGAGGCCCACTCCAGCGCCGAACCCACCCAGAATCACGCCCGCACCGGGGTCGCCGTGTTCGCCGACGACTTCAAGACGATCCGGCCGCTGGCCGAGCGGGACAACACCGACATCGTCCACTGGTCGACGTTCGACAAGGGCGGTCACTACGCCTCCCTCGAGCGCCCCGACGAACTGACCGCCGACCTCCGCAAGTTCTTCCGCTCCCTCTGACCAGCCCACCCCAGTGCGGCCCACACCTTCACCGGTGCTCGGGCCGCACCGGCGCATGCTTCGCCGTCGGAACCCCGGTGGCCCGCCATGTCATCAGCCGCCGAATGGCACCGGCCGGGCATGTCTGTTGTCGCGATCACCCGAGCCAGTGCAGGAATCAGGCGGGCGTCCGCGCGACCGTTCGCCGAGCGTGGGTACGACGTGGGCCTCATCGCCCGTGGACCGGACGGACTCGCGGGCGCCGTGGCCGACGTCGAACGAGCCGGCTCACGGGTAGCGCCGTACAGGTCGACGTGAGCGACGCCGACTCGGTGGACCGACGAGTACAAACGGGTGACCGAGGTGACGTACCTCGGCTTCGTCAGCGGGACGCGGCGGCGTTGCACCGGATGGTTCCGCGCGACCGCGGGGTGATCGTCCAGGTCGGGTCGGCGCCGGCGTATCGCGGGATCCCGCTGCAGTCGGCGTACTGCGGCGCCAAGCAGGCGATCCAGGGATTCACCGACTCGCTGCGCTGCGAGTTGCTGCGCGATCGGAGCGGCGTACGGCTGGTCGAGGTCCAGATGCCGGCGGTGAACACACCCACGGCTCCTTCGACGACACGGCGTCGTCGTCCAGCCGTCGGCTGCGGCTCACTGTGTCCGGCCCGGTGACCGGCAGGACACGGCCTCGCCCGGCTGACCCAACTCAAGGAACGGCTTCGCAGGCGGTCACCGCGGCCCATCGGGAAGACACCCCGGTGCCCGGCGAGCTCTCCTCGGCCTGTCGCCGCCGTTATCGCGGCGGGCTAGCCGTGCTTGGTCAGAAATGCCTCGAGTGCCTGCGCGTCGAACGACGGCTTGTCCACCTCGATCGACTCGTCCCCCAACGTCAACCGCACCGTCCCCGGCCCACGCCGGCGGCAGATCCACCCCTTCAACACGTCGACCAACGCCGGCACCACCCCCTCCGCCCCACTGAGCGCGACCGCCATCTCCGGCCGATCCCCCACCCCCGCCTGCGTCATGAACTCCTGCTCAGCCAACTCCCGCCGAACCTCCGGCGGGAGTTGGCTGAGCAGGAGTTCATGACGCAGGCGGGGGTGGG
>NZ_SMKR01000222.1 GCF_004348725.1 Kribbella turkmenica | reverse complement strand
CCTCAAAGGTCTTCATCGCGCGCCCAGCCTAGATGCCGGGTGGTGACGGCGTCCGGTCAGGTCCGCCTACCGGGACCTCGTGGCGGTGAGTGAGCATCGACGTACCAAATGTGATTGCCGGCGAGCAGGCGCTTCACCATCGCGTGGTCGATGGTGTCGGTCCCGGTGCGCAGGTGGAACGGCGGGGGGTAGAAGGCGTCGCCCAGCAGGATCACACCCGAGTCGGTCGCGACCAGCGAGTCGGGCGCGTGTTTCCGCCGACATGACGCAGTACGACGCCCATCGGGAGCGTGAGCGTGTCGTCGAAAGTCAACTGCGGGAGGACGATCCGGAAGCCGGCCCAGTCGGAGACGGCGAGGGCGCGCGCCCGGAACGACGGACCGAGGCGGGGCGCGGTCGTCGGCGATCACCCCGCGACCGAGGGCCTGACCGCGTCCGCGTCGGAGTCCTGCGGGTAGAGCCACACCCGGTCGTTCAGCTGTACCAGCACCTGGCCGACGATAGCTCCTGTGCAAACTCCCCGGAGAGTCCGCGACCTCGGCGTCGTCGTCGGCACCCAGCCGACCGGTCCGCTCAACGCGATCACCGACGTACCCGGCGTGCGCGTCGGCCAGACCACGATCTCCACGGGCGACCTGCACACCGGGGTGACCGCGATCGTGCCGGACGGGTACGCCGACGGCCTGCCCGCCGCGGTCGCGGTCGGCAACGGGTACGGCAAGCTCGTCGGGTCCACGCAGGTGGACGAGCTGGGCGTGATCGAGACGCCGGTGCTCCTGACCGGCACGCTGAGCGTGTTCCGCGTCGCCGACGCTCTGCTCACCTGGCTGCTCGACCGGGACCCGCGGGCGACCAGCCTGAACCCGGTCGTCGGCGAGACGAACGACGGACACCTGTCTGACGTCCGCCGTCGCCCGATCACCCCCGAGCACGTGCACGCGGCCCTCGACTCGGCGTCCGCGGACCGGCCGGCCGAGGGCTGCGTCGGCGCCGGCACCGGGACGTCGGCCCTCGGCTTCAAGGCCGGCATCGGTACGGCCTCCCGCACGGCCGGTCGGGGCACGGTCGGCGTCCTCGTCCAGGCCAACTTCTCCGGCACCCTGACCGTGCTCGGCACCCCGGTCCCCGCGGCGCCGCTCGATGCCGACGGCAACTCCTGCATGATCGTCGTGGCCACCGACCTCCCGCTGGACGCCCGCCAGCTCGGCCGGGTCGCCCGCCGGGCCGTGTTCGCGATGGGCCGGGTCGGCTCCGACTTCTCCCCCGGCAGTGGGGACTACGCCGTCGCGTTCGGCACGCACCGCCCACCGGCCTTCGCCGACCGCGAGCTCCGCCCGGTCTTCCAGGCCACCACGGAGTCCGTCGAGGAAGCCCTGCTCAACTCGTTGACGATGGCCACGACCACTGTCGGCTACCAGGGCCGCACCGCCCAAGCGGTCCCGCACGACCTCGTCCGGCCGAGATAGCCGGCCGGTGCACCACCGCACGCGAGCCTGGATACGGCGGCGTCCGAGCTCTTCGCCCTCCTCGAATCGCAGGACATCCCGCTGCAGTTCCTGACCTGGTGTGCGGGGCGGCGCTAACCCGGCCGGGCCTTCGCCGTCTTCGCGGTGCCGGCGTACGCGAACCTCCGCCGCGCCCCCTGGCCCGGGACCTGGGTCACGTCTCGTAGAGGGCGAGCACCGTGCGGGACAGGTTCGCGAGTTCGGTGCGGAGTTCCGGCGGTTCGAGGACTTCGAGGGCGTCGCCGAAGCGGCAGAGGGAGGCGGCCGCGTTGCCGATGGACTCGATCGGGATGGTGACCACGACCGAGCCGTCGTCCGCGGGCTCGGCGGCGGCGACCGCCTTCACCAGGGTCGGGAAGGACACGTCGTGCATCTGCGCGGCCATGCGGGCGGACACCCGGACGACGGCCTCGGCGGTGAAACGGGTCCGGTCGAAGTCGGCCAGGCGCTCCTGCCAGAATCCGGCGAGGTCGAAGTCCGCCGGACGGTCGAACTCCTCGTCGGTCGGAGTGAGTTCGAGGATGCTGGCGACCCGGTACGTGCGCATCCCGCCGGCGGTCGCGGCGACGACGTACCAGGCGCCGTTCTTGAGGACGAGGCCGTACGGATCGAGCACGCGCTCGACCTCGCGCGGAGCCTCCCAGCGTCGGTAGAGCACCTTGATGCGGCGGTCGTGCAGGACCGCGTCGGCCACGGCGGACAGGTGCGGTGAGTTCTCGGCGTCCCGGTACCAGGCCGGCAGGTCGAGGTGGAAGCGGTTCTTCAGCCGGCCTGCTCGGTCGCGTTGGTCGGGGGCGAGTGCCGCGAGCAACTTCAGCTCGGCCGCGCTCGTCTCCGCGGTCAGCCCGAGTGCCGCGGCCGGTCCGGGCATGCCGACCAGGAACAGCGCGGCCGCTTCCTGCTCGGTCAGCCCGGTGAGGCGGGTGCGGTAGCCCTCGACCAGGCGATACCCGCCGGCGCGGCCCTGGTCGGCGTACACCGGGACACCGGCCGCGGCGAGCGCCTCCATGTCGCGGTAGATGGTCCGGAGCGAGACCTCCAGCTCGTCGGCGAGCTCACGCGCGGTCAGCTGCCTGCGGGTCTGCAGCAACAGCAGGATCGACAGCAGCCGACTCGAACGCATGTCCCGAGGCTAGCCCGGAACACTGCCATGCGCTGTCAGGTTTGGCCTGCACGCTGACTGCATGACGACATGGACCAAGGTGACCGGCGACTTCGACTTCCTGAACGGATACTTCGACGTCCGGCACCGAACGCTGAAACAGGTCTTCATGGGCTGCGACGAGTGGACCGAGTTCGAGGGGACCACGACCGCGCGGACGCACTTCGACGGCGCGATCAGCATCGACGAGATGCGGTTCCCGACGCAGCAGCGGTACGGGATGTCGGTGCGGGTGTTCGACCCGGTCGAGCGGCAGTGGAGCATCTGGTGGGTCGACGGGCGGACGATGAGGCTCTACCCGCCGGTCCGCGGCCGCTGGTCGGACGACGGGACGTCCTGCTGGCTCGTCGGCGAGGAGGAGATCGACGGCGAGACCGTCATGGTCAGCTACTCGTGGTCCGGCGTGACCGACCGGACCGCGCACTGGGAGCAGTGCTACTCCAACGACGGCGGCCGGACCTGGGAGCTCAACTGGGTCATGGACTTCACCCGGCGGGACACGCCTCCGCCGCCGCTCGACGTACCGAAGCTGACCGGGGACTTCGACTTCCTGGTCGGCCGGTGGGACCTGCACAACAGCCGGCGCAAGCCCGCGCTGGGTGACGACGCCGAGTGGTACGAGATGCGGTCGGAGCTGGAGGTCACGACGTACTTCGACGGAGCGATCAGCTTCGACGAGGGCTGGTTCCCGGCTGAAGGCTTCCGCGGCGCGACCCTGCGGATCTACGACCCCGAGTCGAGGACCTGGGCGATCCACTGGATCAACAGCCTGCGCGGCCGACTCGAGACCCCGGTGACCGGTTCGTTCCACGACGACGGCACCGGGATCTTCGAAGGCCCGGACGTGTGGGATGGTACGCCGATCGACGTCCGCTTCACGTGGACGCCGGGCACCGACAAAGCCGCGTGGGAACAGGCTTTCTCCACCGACGGCGGCCGCACCTGGACCCCCAACTGGAAGATGCAGCACAGCAGGATCAGTTAGTCCCCGGAGGGAGTGCATTTCGACAGGAGGTGTCCGGTCTTTCGTCCCAGTTGTTGCTCAGTTCACGCGCGGAGCGACCTGGGAGTGGGCGTATACCTCCTGTCGATCGGCACCACGATCAGGCGGGTACTGCGTCGTACCGGCGGGATCGGGCGACCAGCAGGTGGAGGGTCAGGGTGAGACCGAGGACGGCGGCGGCTACCACCAGGAGGCCGGACGGAGGTGCGCCGGCGGCCAGGGTGAGGCCGCCCAGGCCGCCGCCGAGAGCTACGCCGAGTGAGATGGCGCTGCCGTTCAGCGCCATCACGATCGCCGCCGAGTCCGGCGCGAACGACGCGAGCCGCGCCTGTTGCGGTACGGCGGCGCCGCCGTTGCCGATGCCGGCGGTGAAGAACCAGAAGAGGCCCAGCACGCCCAGCACCGCACCGACGGGAACGAGCCTGAACGTGATCGCCCCGAGCACCGCGTCCGCCAGGAGTCCGGCGAGCACGACCGTGAGTACCCGCAGCGGCGTGAACCTGTCCGCGAGCCGCCCGGTGACCGCGTTGCCGAGCATGCTGGCCAGGCCGTAGCCGAACATGATCAGGATCATCATCCACCCGGCCGGGAAGGCCGGGCGCAGGATCAGCGTCGCGTAGGTGAAGCAGGTGTAGCTGCTGCAGAGGATCCCGGTGGTGACCAGCAGACCTGCGATCAGCCGTGGCTGACCGAGCGGCCGAAGGCGCTCGGCGAGGGTCGCGGCCGGGAGATGCAGCCGTGGCAGCTTGAGCAGGATGCCGGCCAGCGCGATCGTGCCCACCACCGCGACCAGGAGCATCGGGAAACGCCAGCTCGACTGCCCGAGCAGCAGGCCGACCGGTACGCCGAGCGCGGTCGCGGCCATCCAGCCGCCGAGCACGAACGACAGTGCCTTGCCGTGATCCCTGGCCGGCGTCAGCGCGATCACGTAGCCGGTGACCGCGGCGTTCAACAGACAGGCACCAAGCGCCGCGACGATCCGGCCGCCGAGCGCGATCGCGTAGGTCGTCGCCAGCCCGACGATCAGGTTGCCGAGCACGAAGACCCAGAGCGACCAGGCGATGGTACGGCGGCGTTCCCACCGGCTGGTGAACGTGCTGAGCACCGGTGCCGCGAGCGCCGACGTCAGCGCGAACACCGACACCAACTGCCCGGCCACGGCCTCGACGACGCTCAGGTCGTCGGCGATCGCAGGCAGCAGACCCGCCAGCACGTAACCGTCGATCCCGGTCGAGAACGTCGCCACCGCAAGCCAGATCAGCGGTCGGTAGTTCATCGCACCTCATCAACCCTTAACGTTTAACTCATCCGGCAGTCAGCAGATCGTAGGCGCCGGTCGAGGCATGGCGCGACGCCGTGTCCAGATGACGGCGGTGACTCCCGGCCGAGTACAGCTAGAGGCTACGGACGGCCAGCAGGGTCGCGAGGGCTGCCTGGGTGGCTTCGTAGCCCTTGTCCTCGCGGCTGTCGGGGAGACCGGCCCGGTCCAGCGCCTGGGGGTCGTTGTCGCAAGTCAGGACTCCGAAGCCGATCGGTACGCCGGTGGTCACGCCGACCTGCATGAGTCCTTCGGTGGTGGCCTGGCAGACGTACTCGAAGTGCGGCGTGTCCCCGCGGATCACGACGCCGAGCGCGATCACGGCGTCGTACCCGTTCTTCGCCGCGTGCAACGACGCCACCGGGAGCTCGAACGAGCCCGGCACCCGGATCACCGTGTAGTCGGTGACCCCGGCCTCGTCCAGCGCCCGGATCGCGCCGGCCACCAGCGCGTCGGTCACCTTCGGGTGCCACTGCGCGCCGACGACGGCGACGCGGGCGCCCTCGGCCCGCGGGGTCTCGATGGTGGGTGCTCCACTGCCCGACATCAGCCGGCTCCGTTCTCTTCAGCCAGTACGCCGGCGGGCAGGTGATGGCCCATCCGGTCCCGTTTTGTCCGCAGGTACCGCAGATTGTGCTCGGTCGGGTCGATCGAGATGCTCCGCCGCTCGACCACGTCGATGCCGTGCCCCTGGACACCGGCCAGCTTGTCCGGGTTGTTCGTCAGCAGCCGGGCCTCCTTGACGCCCAGGTCGGCCAGGATCTGCGCGCCGGTGCCGTAGTCGCGGGCGTCGGCCGGCAGCCCGAGGTCGAGGTTCGCGTCGACCGTGTCGCGGCCGGCGTCCTGCAGCTCGTACGCCTGCAGCTTGTGCAGCAGCCCGATCCCCCGGCCCTCGTGGCCGCGCAGGTACACGACGACGCCGCCCTCGGCGGCCACCTGGCGCATCGCCTCGTCGAGCTGCGGCCCGCAGTCACAGCGCAGCGAGCCGAACACGTCGCCGGTCAGGCACTCCGAGTGCAGCCGCACCAGCGTCGGCCCGTCCCCGACCTCGCCGCGGACCAGGGCCAGCTGCTCCGACCCGTCGACGACGTTCCGGTAGCCGTGGGCAATGAAATCGCCGTACCGGGTCGGCAGCGTGGTGGTCGCCACCCGCTGGATCTGGCTCTCGGTCCGGCGCCGGTAGCGGATCAGGTCGTCGATCGACACCAGGACCAGGCCGTGCTCGTCGGCGAACTCGCGCAGCTCGGGACCGCGCTTCATCGTGCCGTCGTCGTTCACCAGCTCGGAGATCACCGCGGCCGGCGTCAGCCCGGCCATCCGGGCCAGGTCGATCGACGCCTCGGTGTGGCCCGGCCGGACCAGGACGCCGCCGTCACGGCCGCGCAGTGGGAACACGTGCCCCGGCTGGACCAGGTCGTACGCCTCGGACGCGGAGTCCGTGAGCACCCGGATCGTCCGGGCCCGGTCGGCGGCCGAGATCCCGGTGCTGATGCCGTCGCGGGCATCGACCGAGATCGTGTACGCCGTCCGCATCCGCTCCCGGTTGTGCGGGGTCATCAGCGGGATGCCGAGCCGGTCGAGCTCGGCCCCCTCCATCGGGACGCAGACCACCCCCGAGCTGTACCGGATCAGGAAGGCCAGCAGCTCCGGCGTCGCCTTGGACGCGGCGAAGATCAGGTCGCCCTCGTTCTCCCGGTCCTCGTCGTCGACCACGATGACCGGCCGCCCGGCGCGGATCTCCTCGATCGCGTGCTCGATCGTGTCCAGCTTCAGCACGTTGCCCATCGTCATCCCACCACCACTGGCTCGGGGGCCGCGGCGCGCTCCCGGTTCTGGATCCGCCACCAGGAGGCGAACCCGACGACACAGAACAGCCCGTAGACGATGTACATCGCCGCCGACGGGTAGAAGCCGGCCTGGAGCAGCAGCGGTACGCCGACCACGTCGACCGCGATCCAGATCAGCCAGAACTCGACGAACCCGCGGGCCATGCCGTACGTCGCCAGGATCGAACCGGTCAGGATCCACGCGTCCCACTGCGGACCCCACGAGCCCAGCTCGCGCAGGACGAAGTACGAGAGCGCGTAGAGGACGACCGCGAGGCCGAGCAGTTCGAACCGCTCACGGGCGGTCGCCCAGCGCGGCTGCACTCCGGTGGCGGCGCCGCCGTGGCGGGTCTGGTACCAGCGGTACCAGCCGTAGAGGCTGACCAGGGCGAAGAACACCTGGCGACCGGCCTGACCCCACAGGTCCTTGTCCTGCGGGGTGTCGAAGATCCCGCCGACGAAGACGGTGAAGAGCAGGATGTTGCCGACGATGCCGACCGGCCAGGCCGCGACCAGCCGGCGCATGCCGAACAGCGCGCTGCCGAGGCCGAAGACGTTGCCGACGATCTCGCGCACCAGCACCGGCGAACCGGCGACGGTGACCTCGGAGTGCAGCAACCAGTCGATCACTTGGTGCCTCCCTGGATGAGTCGCTCGACGTACTTGGCGATCACGTCGACCTCGAGGTTGACGGTGTCTCCGACCTGGTTGCGGCCGAGCACGGTGAGTTCGAGAGTGGTGGGGATCAGGCTGACCCCGAAGGTGCCGGTCGCGTCGTCCACGTCGGTGACCGTCAGCGAGACGCCGTCGATCGCGATCGAGCCCTTCTCGGCGACGTACCTGAGGATCTCGGGCGTGGTCGCCACCCGGACGTCCTCCCAGTGCTCGGACGGCGTCCGGCTCGCGATCGTGCCGGTGCCGTCCACGTGGCCCTGGACGATGTGACCGCCGAGGCGGGCGTGCGCGGCGACCGCCCGCTCGAGGTTGACGCTGGAGCCCTTCTCGAGGTCGCCGAGGCTGGTCCGGCGCAGGGTCTCGCGCATCACGTCCGCGGTGAAGGTCCCGGCACCGTGCTCGATCACCGTCAGGCAGCAGCCGTTGACCGCGATCGAGTCGCCGTGGCCGGCGTCCTCGGTCACCTTCGGACCGCGGATGGTGAGCCGGGCCGCGTCCCCGTCGAGCAAGTCCAGGGACTCGACCGTGCCGAGTTCCTCGATGATGCCGGTGAACATCTACTTCCCTCCAAGAGGAGTCAGGATCAGCCGGACGTCGTCGCCCAGGCGGGTGACGTCCGCTAGCTTGAACCGCCGCAGGTGGTCGATCGATTCCGCGCCCAGGTCGCCGATCGCCGCGAACCCCGAGCCGAGGACGGCCGGGGCGACGTACGCGACGATCTGGTCGATCAGCTGGGCGCGGAGGAAGGCGGCGGCCAGCGTCGGGCCGCCCTCGAGCCAGAGGTGCCGGATGTGGTGGTCGTCGAGCTGCCGGAGGACCTCGGCGGGGTCGTGGGTCGGCAGCAGCAGCGTCCGGGCCCGGTCGTTGCGGACCCGCGCGGTCGACGGGATCTCCCGGTCGCCGACGACGACCCGCATCGGCTGCCTGGCGGCCGGTACGTCGTGCTCGTCGCGGACCGTCAGTTCCGGGTCGTCGTCGAGCACGGTCTGGGTGCCGACCGCGATGGCGTCGCACTCGGCCCGCTTCCGGTGGACGTCGGCCCGAGCGATCGGGCCGGTGATCCACTTGCTGGTCCGGTCCGGGGCCGCCGAACGGCCGTCGAGCGTGGTGGCGAACTTCCAGGTGACGAACGGCCGGCCCGTCCGGACGCTGTGCAGCCAGACGTGGTTGACCGCCTCGGCCTCGGACCGCAGGACGCCCTGCTCGACCTGGATGTTCTTGCTGGCCAGCTTCTCCGCGCCGCCGGCGGCCTCCCGGTTCGGATCCGGTACGGCATACACCACGCGGGCGACGCCGGCCTCGATCAGCGCGTCGGCACACGGGCCGGTCCGGCCGGTGTGATTACACGGCTCGAGCGTCACGTACGCCGTACCGCCGCGGGCGCGGGCGCCCGCCATCGTCAGTGCCTCGACCTCGGCATGCGGGCCACCGGCAACGGCATGGAAGCCCTCGCCGACCGGGTGGCCGTCGCGCCCGGTGATCACACAGCCGACCACCGGGTTGGGATGCGTGCTGCCGATGCCCTTCGCGGCCAGCTCGACGGCACGCCGCATCCAGGCGACATCGATCGGCGAAGCGTTGTTCACTCACGGTCCCTCGTCGTCACGGACGCACTCCGGGGTTCGTGACAACCGGCTTCCGCACGCACTGCCGTCCGGGGTGCCGCCGCCGAGCCCGACCACTGCTCGCCGTACTCCGCTCGCCTTGCAGGGCTCACGGCCGGACGTCAGAGCGCACCCGCCGATCGCGTGCGCCTCCCATCCGGACTTTCACCGTCGGTCCTGGAATTCCACCAGGTCAACCGACCGCTCGACTGCTGCGGCCGGGTCGCGGACTGTCACCGCCGGCTCGGAATTACACCGACCCCGGAGCACGCGAGTGGGTTCACTCGTGGGTCCAGTGTGCCACTGCCGGCCCAGCCCGCCACGACCTAGGTCACATCCTGGGCGGGATCGGTCGCGGCCGGGTCCGCTGGGTCAGCACCAGGGCGGCCGCCGCGGTCACACAGGCCGCCGCCACCGAGACCATCAGCGGCCGGTAGCCGGCGGCGTCGGCGAGCGCCGCGCCGCCGAGCGGCCCGACCGCCTTCGCGATGGTGACCGGCGTGGTGAGCATCCCGGAGATGGTGCCGAACCCGTCGGCGCCGTACCGGTCCAGCAGGATCGCCGGAGTCGCGATCGAGGACACCCCGAACCCGAGCCCGAAGAGCGTCAGGCAGACGATCGCCCCGGCGACCTCCCGGCCGGCCACGGGCAGCAACGAGATCGCCACTCCCTGCACAGCCAGCACCAACGCCGTGATCGTGGCCATCGGCAACCAGCGGGCCGCGAGGCTGGTGACGAGCCGTCCGGTGACCGACAACAGGCCGAGGACGCCGGCCAGGGTCGCCGCGGTGGCCGGCGGGTGCCCGAGGCTGATCAGGTACAGCACCAGGTGCACGGAGATGACCGCCAGCGCCGCGCTGTGCATCACGAACGCCCCGGCGAGCAGCCAGAAGCCGAGGTCCCGCAGGACGCGGCGCGGGGATCCGGCTACCCTGCCGCCCGGCTGAGGTCTGGCGCCCCGTACGACGACGGCGTGCAACGGGATCGTCGTACCGGCGACGACCGCCGCCAGGATGACGAGGGTCGTGCGCCACCCGTGCGCGTCCGCGAGGAGCCCGGTCAGCGGGATGAAGATCGAGCTGGCCAGCCCGCCGACCAGCGTGATGGCGAGAATCGCGTTGGTCCGCGCCTCCGGCCGCGCCACCGCGACCACGACCGCGAACGCCGGCGGATAGAGCACCATCGCCGACGCGACGCCGATCGCCACGAAGACGCCGTACAACTGGAGGACGTTCTGGACCTGCGACCATCCGAGTACGGCGGCCGCCGCCAGCACCGAGCCGGTCGTCATCAACCCCCGCCCGCCCCGCGCGTCGAGCCAC
>NZ_SMKR01000221.1 GCF_004348725.1 Kribbella turkmenica | reverse complement strand
GTTGGGGGGCGGCGGGCGGATCCCGGTGCAGGCGTGGTTCGACGGGATCGGGTATCGCGGGTCGATCGCGTCGATGGGTGGCTGCATGGCGCTGGGAATGCTGAAAAGCATTTGCGGGCAGTTGGGGAAGGCTGACGGCGACCCGGTGACCGTGACCGTCGAGCGGGACTCCGCCGAGCGGACGGTCGGCGTACCGGCGGATCTCGCGGCGGCGCTGGACGAGGCCGGGCTGCGGGCGGCGTTCGACAGGCTGAGCTACAGCCACCGCCGCGAGCACGTGAACGCGATCAACGACGCCAAGAAGCCGGAAACCCGGGCCCGCCGGATCGCGAAAGCGCTGGAGATGCTCAAGTCTTCTTGAGTTGTGCCTGTGTCGGCTCGCCTGTGCCGACCTCATTCGTTAACCTCCCGAACAGGGGGTCGAGGAAGTGAGGAGCCCAATGGCAGACACCACTACCAGTGACCACGGCAGATTCGCTCTGCCGACCAAGAACCTGCCGGAACCGCAGGTTCGCGACCTGCCGGACCCACCGGCCAACACCTGGAGGATCGTCGGTCCGGGGATGGTCGGCGCCGGTGTCGGCCTGGCCTCCGGCGAGTTCATCCTCTGGCCGTACATCTCCAGCCAGGTCGGCCTGGTGTTCCTCTGGGGCGCGCTGGTCGGCGTGATCATCCAGTGGTTCCTGAACATGGAGATCGAGCGGTACACGCTGGCCACCGGTGAGACGGCACTGACCGGCTTCAACCGGTACGGCAAGCACTGGGGCATCTTCTTCGCGATCATGACGTACTTCGCGAACATGTGGCCCGGCTGGGCGACCAGTTCGGCCTCGATGCTCACGTACCTGTTCGGGGCCGGCGACCCGCGCTGGATCGCGATCGGCATCCTGCTCGCGATCGGCGTGATCCTGACCCTCGCACCGGTGGTCTACGTGATGCTCGAGCGGCTGATCTTCGTCAAGATCCTGGCGGTCGGCCTGCTCGTCGTTCTCGCGATCGCGTTCGCCATTCGCGGCCGCACCTACAGCGCGCTCGGCGACGCCGTCGCCGCGCCGCAGTTCCCGGCCGACCAACTGGGCTTCGCGCTCATCATGGGTGCGATCGCGTACGCCGGTGCCGGCGGCGGCCAGAACCTGGTGCAGAGCAACTGGATCCGCGACAAGGGGTTCGGGATGGGCTCGCACATTCCGCGGCTGGTCTCGCCGATCACCGGTGAGATCGAGGCCGACCCGACCGCCAAGGGGTACGTGTTCAAGCTCGACGAGCAGAACATGGCGCGCTGGCGGCGCTGGTGGAGGTTCGCCAACATCGAGCAGGCCTCGACGTTCGTGGCGATCACCGTGCTCACCATCGCGTTCACCTCGATGCTCGCGCACGCCACCTTGTTCGGGAACCCGGACGTCAAGAACAACATCAGCTTCCTGAGGGTGGAGGGCACCCAGCTGCAGTCCCTCGTCGGCGGCTGGTTCGGGTACCTCTTCTGGGCGATCGGCGCGTTCGCGCTCTTCGCCGCCGCGGCCGGCATCGTCGACTACACGTCGCGGCTGACGTCGGACATGATCAAGGCCCGCTACCTGCGCGACTCCGCGGTGAGCGAGTCCAAGCTGTACTTCTACCTCGTCTGGGGACTGGTTGCCTTCGGCATCATCGTGCTGCTGGCCGGCCTGACCCAGCCGCTGGTGCTGCTGGTCATCTCCGCGTGCACCGCGGGCACGATGATGTTCTTCTACTCCGGCCTGCTGTGGTGGATGAACTCCCGCGCCCTGCCCAAGGCGATCCGGATCACGCCCCTGCGCACCGGCGTCATGCTGTTCGCTTTCCTGGCGTTCGGCTTCCTGGCCGTCTTCACCATCATCGACCAGGTCCAGAAGAACTTCTGATCCCGTCCCGGGTACGACGCCGCGCGCGTCGTACCCGGGATCCTCAGGCGAGGTAGTCGATCACTGCCTGCTCGGCCTTGAGCGAGAACGACACCGGCTTGCCGACCTGCGCCGGATCCTTCGACCTCGTCACCACGCCGGTCGTGACAGCGACCGGTCCGCCGGTGGCCAGGCAGCCGAGCCGGCCTACGCATCCGCACCGCGATCGGCGAACCGGAAACGTCCGATGACGTCCGTGGCGCCGTCGCCGGCGGGCACGTGGGCGGCGAGCTGAAACCGCGTCGCTCCGGCCCCACCGTGTGATCCATCTCGGGAACCACCTCCCCCGCCCGGGGGAGAACGTCAGCTGTGCGGCCCGTAGGGGCCGGGAGCGCCGTTGACGGTGGTGAAGAGGGAGTAGACCGACGTGGTCGCGGTGAGGAAGAGACGGTTGCGCTTCGCACCGCCCCAGACGAGGTTCGAGACGGTCTCGGGGACGATGAGCTTGCCGAGCAGCGTGCCGTCGGGGTGGTACACGTGCACACCGTCGGCCGCGGACGCCCAGATGCGGCCCGCGGTGTCCAGGCGGATGCCGTCGAAGATCCCGTTGCCGCACTCGGCGAACAACTCGCCGCCGGACAGTGTGTCGCCGTCGACGGTGAAGACCCGGAGCGTTCCCTCCTCGGAGTCGGCGATGTAGAGCAACGACTCGTCGGGCGAGAACGCGAGCCCGTTCGGGCGGTTGAAATCGTCGGCGACCCGGGTGAGCACGCCGTCCGGCGAGACCCGGTAGACGTGGCAGCCGCCGGTCTCGATCTCGCCCTTGAAGCCCTCGTAGTCGCTGTCGATGCCGTACGCCGGGTCGGTGAACCAGACCGAGCCGTCGCGCTTGACCACCACGTCGTTCGGGCTGTTCAGCCGCTTCCCGTCGTACTCCGAGGCGAGCACGCTGACCGCGCCGTGGTGCTCGGTCCGGGTGACCCGGCGGTTGCCGTGCTCGCAGCTGACCAGGCGGCCCTCGGTGTCGAGCGTGTGCCCGTTGGTGTTCCCGGCCGGGTGCCGGAAGACCGAGACCTGGTACGACGTCTCGTCCCAGCGCAGTATGCGGTCGTTGGGGATGTCGCTCCAGAGCAGGTAGCGGCCGGCCGGTATGTAGACGGGTCCCTCGACCCAGCGCCCGCCGGTCCACAGCCGCTCGAGCAGCTTGTCCCCGCGGATGCCGTCGAACCGGTCGTCAAGCTTCTCCCACACGGCCGGCGCGGTCCCTGCCAACGGCTCGAGAATGCCCGTCATCACCACTCCTCACGCAGTCGACTCCCCGTCGCCGGAAAGCCTATTCCTTCAGCACGTCCGCGCGCCGCCCGATGTCAGCAGCCAAGACCGGACGGTCGTGGTCGCGGTGATGAAGGGGTTATCGAGCCCCCCGCCCGTGGTAACCGCTCGGTAGGGTGTGAGGAACACCCTGTCTCCCCGAGGGCTGATTAACCCTAGACTCGGGCTGGCCGAAGGGAGTCAGCTGTGTCCGACAGCAAGCAGATCACCAAGGTCCTGGTCGCGAACCGGGGCGAGATCGCCGTCCGGGTCGTCCGCGCCGCCGCCGACGCGGGGCTGCGGAGCGTCGCCGTGTACGCCGAGCAGGACCGCGACGCGCTGTTCGTCCGGCTCGCCGACGAGGCGTACTCGCTGGACGGCTCGACACCGGCCGACTCCTACCTGAACATCGCCAAGATCCTCGACGTCGCGGCCCGCTCGGGCGCGGACGCCGTCCACCCCGGCTACGGCTTCCTCGCCGAGAACGCGTCGTTCGCCGGGGCGGTGATCGACGCCGGGCTGATCTGGATCGGCCCGCCGCCGTCCGCGATCGACTCCCTCGGCGACAAGGTCAAGGCACGGCACATCGCCGACAAGGTCGGCGCCCCGCAGGTCCCCGGCACGCCAGATCCGGTCGCCGACGCGTCCGAGGTGGTCGCGTTCGCGCAGGAGTATGGGCTGCCGATCGCGATCAAGGCGGCGTACGGCGGTGGCGGCCGCGGCATGAAGGTCGCCCGGACGATGGAGGAAGTGCCGGAGCTCTACGAGTCCGCCGTCCGCGAGGCCGTCAGCGCCTTCGGCCGCGGCGAGTGCTTCGTGGAGCGCTACCTGGACAAGCCCCGGCACGTCGAGACCCAGTGCCTGGCCGATGCCCACGGCAACGTCGTCGTCGTGTCGACCCGGGACTGCTCGCTGCAGCGCCGCTACCAGAAGCTGGTCGAGGAAGCGCCGGCGCCGTTCCTGTCCGACGAGCAGCTGGAGATCCTGTACACCTCGTCGAAGGCGATCCTGCGGGAAGCCGGGTACGTCGGCGCCGGGACGTGCGAGTTCCTGGTCGGGCAGGACGGGATGATCTCGTTCCTCGAGGTGAACACCCGGCTGCAGGTCGAGCACCCGGTCTCCGAGGAGGTCACCGGGCTGGACCTGGTCCGCGAGATGTTCCGGATCGCCCAGGGCGAGGAGCTCGGGTACGACGACCCCGTCGTGTCCGGGCACTCGATCGAGTTCCGGATCAACGCCGAGGACGCCGGGCGCGGGTTCCTGCCTGCGCCGGGCACGCTGACTCGATGGCACGCGCCGTCCGGTCCCGGCGTACGGCTCGACGGTGGTTACGACCAGGGCGAGACCGTGCCGGGTGCGTTCGACTCGCTGGTGGCGAAGCTGATCGTGTCCGGTCGCGACCGCACGCAGGCGCTGGAGCGGTCCCGGCGGGCGCTGCGGGAGTTCGTGGTCGAAGGGATGCCGACGGTCATTCCGTTCCACGCTTCCGTGGTGTCGGATCCCGCCTTCGTCGGTGACGACGGGTTCACGGTGCACACCCGGTGGATCGAGACGGAGTACGACAACCAGATCCCGCCGTACGAGGGGACGGGCGCGGAAGCTCCCGGGTCCGCGGACCGCGAGAAGGTGACCGTCGAGGTCGGCGGCAAACGGCTCGAGGTCGTGCTGCCCGCCGGGCTGCGTGCGTCCGCGGTCGCGGCCGGTGGTGCCGCGACCGGCAAGAAGAAGCCGGCGCGTCGTGCCGGGAGCTCGGGCAGGAGCTCCGCTGCGTCCGGGGACTCGCTGACGTCGCCGATGCAGGGCACCATCGTCAAGATCGCCGTCGAGGAAGGCGCCACCGTCGCCGAAGGTGACCTGATCGTCGTGCTCGAGGCGATGAAGATGGAGCAGCCTCTCAACGCCCACAAGTCCGGCACCATCACCGCCCTCACCGCCGAAGTAGGCGCCACCGTCACCGCCGGCGCCATCCTCTGCGACATCAAAGACTGACCCACCGCAGTCAACGCCGCCACCCGCGGGACAGCTCCTCCTCTCCCGTGAGCGTCCGCGGCGGAACGTCGCCGAGTCGTGGATTTCGGACGCGTCCGCCGGCGTGTCGACGACCGAAATCCACGACTCGATGACGGCTCTGTGGGACTCCAGGTCCTACGTGGTTCGGGGGTCTCGATCTCACCCTCGAGGCGGACGGCACCAGCACCCTTCGCGGCACCGTCGCCGACCGGTCCGAGCTCCACGGCCTTCTCGCCAAGATCTGTCTACGGCGCCGGTACGACGGCCCGCAGCCGCCGCTCGTCCGCAGCCGGACGCAACGCCTTCAGGGCCACGTCACGACCGTCGGTCAACCGCGGCCCGAAGACCGCGCCGACCCGGCCGACTCCACCCCGGAACCGCCCGCCGTGCCCGCCGATGTCCTCCGCGCGTCTACACCTATAGCTCGCCGGTTCCTCACGAGGATTAACAGACAGTTCTCAGGTTGAGGCTGTAGGTTCCCTCCAGGCATCTGTGAGGAGGATTCTGCATGTCCAAGAAGACCCATCAGCAGCAGCTGGCGGTGCGGAAGGCCAAACGGCAGGCCGAGCGGGAGGCCGAGCGGCGGCGCCAGCGGCGGAACCTGGGGATCACGATCACCGCGATCGCGGCGGTGGTGGTGGTCGTCGTCGGGGTCTTCGTGGTGGTCGGGAACAACGGTGACGACCCCTCGACCGAGCTGCCGGCGGCGGCCGGGCCGGACAACAAGCCGAAGAGCATCCCGACCGCGCTCGCGGCGGCACCCAAGCGGGCGACCGCACTGCCGGCCGAGGTGAGCTGCGCGTACAAGAAGGGCACCGAGGCGGCGAGCAAGAAGGTGAACCCGCCGGCCGACGGCAAGGCGAAGGCGTCGGGTACGTCGAAGGTCAGCCTGAACACGTCGATCGGCGACCTCCAGCTGACTCTGGACAGCGCGCTCGCGCCGTGCACGGTGAAGAACTTCCTCAGCCTGGTCGGGCAGAAGTACTACGACAACACGAAGTGCCACCGGCTGACTGTCGGCGAGGGTCTGCAGGTGCTGCAGTGCGGTGACCCGACCGGGAGCGGCAGCGGCGGTCCGGGATACAGCTTCGCGGACGAGGTGTTCCCGACCCTGAAGTACGGGCGTGGCACGCTGGCGATGGCGAACTCCGGGCCGAACACGAACGGGAGTCAGTTCTTCATCGTGTACGGCGACGGGTCGGGGCTGAGCCCGGACTACACCGCGTTCGGGACGATCGACGAACCCAGCCTGACGCTGATCGACAAGGTCGCCGAGGCCGGTGTCACGCCGCAGAACGGGCCGACCGATGGGGCGCCGATCACCCCGGTGAACATCCAGACGGCTACTGCCGCAGCCTGAACCAACACGTACGGCCCTCCTGGTGCAGGAGGGCCGTACGTCTGTTCGGATCAGCTCAGGCGAGCAGACCGTACCGTGCGCGGGGCCAGGCCAGCAGGGCCTGGATCTGGGCAATGCCGGCCTGCTCCAGCAGTTGGACCGGGCCGTCGACGAAGTGGTAGAGGCCGGTGGCCGGGTCGCGGGCCTCGTTCCAGGCGCGGTCGGCGTACGCCTTCATGGTCTTCTTGTAGCGGTGGTCCGGCGCGACCGAGTCGAGGATCAGCAGGTTCTTGAACCAGATCGAGTTGAACCGGGTCGGCTGCTTCCAGAGCCGGTCGTCCTCGGCGTAGAAGGCGAGCGATGCGTTCGCGACCGACTGGGCGTCGTTCAGGTACTCGCGGTCACCCGTTGCCTTGTACAACAGCACGCCGGCACCCAGCATCACTCCCTGGTTGTAGCTCCACTGAGTCTTCTCGATGTTCCCGGCCAGGTCGATGTGGTCCCAGTACAGACCGTTCGGCGCGAGCATGCAGTCCTGGGTCCACTCGTACATCCGCTTCGCCCAGGTCAGGTACGACTGATCGCGGGTCAGCAGGTACAGGTGCGCACCGAGCTCCGCGCCCGGCCCGTTCGAGACCGTGTTGCGGTCCTGGCTCCACGGCGCCTGCGTCCAGAACACCCCGCCGGCGCACGGGTGCGACGGATCCGTGTCCCAGCCGTAGACCACCAGGTCGAAGATCTCCTTCGCCCGCGCCAGCGCGGCACGGTCGCCGGTCCGCTTGTAGTGCTGGACCAGGTGCAGCCCGATCCACTCGTTGTCGTCGTAGAACTTGTCACCGCCATGCCCGAGCGGCGGACGCACGTACGAGTCGTACCCCTTCGGCGTCGTGCCGGCGTTCCAGTACGGCTCGTACGCCGCGATCCGGCGGTCCGCCTCCTTCGACGCCCCGTCGCCGGCGCCGGGGATGCCGGCCAGGTTCTCGGCCGCGATCGCCGCCTGCGAGTAGGGCCAGACGTAGGCGTACGGGTTCTCGTGTGTGTTCGGGTACTCCTCGAGGAGGAGGTCCTTTCCCGCGTCGAAGTACTTGTTCAGCGCCTCGTACGACGCCTTGGCGCGAGCCGCCGGACTGGACACGGCGTCGGCCGCGGTCACGTTCAGGGACCCGAGTACGGCGACCGCCAGCACCCCGGCCGCGATCCTGGTTGATATACCAAATCTGTTGCGCATCGACCTTACTCCTCCTGGGCGGTGGCGGTTGACATCGATGTCATGTTCTAACCGGCGCAGGGGAAGCGCGTCAATGGCTCAGCGACGAGTGGTTTGATCAGATCCGATTGGTATATCAAGCCGATTGGGCGCGAACGTGAACCATGCCGACCGCAGCCGGAGCCGCCCGCGGACCTGGTCGCCGGTCAGCGCCCGCCGGCCTTTCGACCCGACCGCCTCGACCGTCATCGTCCGGCCGCCGCCCGGTCCGACACCGCTGCGGTTGACCACCCGCAGGCTGCGGATCGACCCGACGTCGAACGCCGACTGCACCTCGGCCGCCGTCCGGGTGACCGTCCAGGTGACGTTCGGATTCCCGTTTCCCGGGTACGCATCCCAGCCGTCGAGCTTCATCACCTGGTACGGGACCGGGCCGCTCGCCGTCGCGCCGCCGTTCGAGGAGGAGAACTCGGCGATGATCGGCTTGCCCTGGTACAGCCGGACCTGGCCCGCGGTCGCGGCGATGGCGGTGTTCGTCGACGCCTTCTCCGAGTCGTAGCCGCCGTACACCTGGCAGGAGACCGTGTCGCACAGGTCGTACGCGCGTCGCGTCGCCCGGTTCCGGTGGTAGACCGAGTAGGTGCGCGCGGCAACCGCCTGGGCCTGCAGGGCCGCTGGACGCCAACTGGACAAGGCCTCTTCCGGTACGACGCCGCGCAGGTAGTACTCCAACGACAGCACGTTCACCGTGTCCAGGTGCGCCCCGGACACGTCGACGGCCCGGAGCGCCCCGCGATACCGCCGTACGGCGCCACTCGGCAGGATCAGCCCGGTCACCGGCGCACCCTCGAACTGCGTCATCCCGGCGAACGTCTTCCACAGCGTCCACTTGCGCGTGGTCGCGTTGAACGAGCTGACCTTGGTCCCGTGGTCGCCGTACGGGTCGATCGACCACTGGGCGCGGGTGGCCGCCTTGGGCAGCGTGTAGACCTTGCCGGACTCCAGGTCGCGGACCTTCAGGTGGTTGACGACGCCGACCCGGACGCCGTCGGTGGTGTCCGCGGTGATCCGCACCCGGATGCTCCCGGCCGCCTTGCCGGTCGTCGTTCCCGGGTAGTAGAAGTCGAGGATCTGCCGCACCGACTTGCCGGCGATCGCCGCGCCCTGGGCGCCGTACTGCGACATCCCGCGCCCGTGACCGAATCCGCGCCCGCTGATGGTGGTGTCCGCGGCAGCCGGTGGCTCGATCTCACGCGCCTGCGCGGTCGCGCTGATCAGGGTGGACGCGAGCACGACGACCGCGACAACGCGTTTGCTCATCGGACGCTCCGGTACTGGACATCGACCACGCGGCGGTGCTGGTTGTAGGTGAGCCAACCGTGCTGGTACTTCTGCCGAAGGCCGTTGCGCACCTTGTACATGTCGGTGACCGGCAGTCCGAGCCGTGAGCGCTCCGCGCCGAGAGCGGCGTACTTGCGGAAGATCAGGCCCGCGACCGGGCGGGTCCCGATCGACTTCGACCAGTAGAGCGCACCCTTGCGGAACTGCTGCGCCCGCACACCGGCCACCCGGGTGTTGTAGGACTCACCGATCGGCAGGCCGAGCATTCTGTCCGGGCCGAGTTGTCGGTACCGTGCCCGGAAGACGCCGACCGTCGAATGGGTGCCAGTGGCAACGGAGTGGAAGACGTCCCGGGTGCCGAAGTACGTCGCCCAGCCGGTCCTCGTCCGGTGCTCGCCCCAGAACGGCTGCCCTGTCCTCCGGAAGCCGACGGCCATGGCGAAGCGGTAGATCGGCGTGGACACGCTGCCGCCGGTCAGCACGTTCACGCGCTGCCTCAACCATCCGAGCCGGCTGTACAGCAGCTTGCCCGGGCATGCCGTCGCCTTGGTGTCGCGGTGGCCCGACACGCTGCGCACCCGGCTCCCTGCGAGCCGGACCGTCGAGAGCGCCGACCGGTAGTTCGCGTCCATCTTCCACGCGATCACCCGCGCCGTCTTCTCCAGCATCGCCGGCGTCGGCGCGACCTTCTCGAAGTTGCCGATCAGTGCGACCCCGAACGAGTTCGCGTTGAACGATCCGGTGTGGGCGCCGAGCACCGGCAGTTGCGCACCGCCGTACCGGCCCTCGAAGGCGCGGCCGAAGCGGTCGACCAGGAAGTTGTAGCCGAGGTCGCACCAGCCGCGGCTCTTCACGTGGTACGTGTACATCGCGCGGACCATCGCCGGGACCTGCGTGCGGGTGTAATCGTTCCGGTCGGCGGTGTGGTGGACGAAGGCGGCCAGCACGGTGGTCGTGTACTTCGGTCGCGCGCAGTCGGCGCCGTTGTGGCTGCGCAACCGCTCGTCGGCGCCCCACTTCTTCCGGCTCACCATGACGGGCATCGGGTACGGCGCGCTCGTCGCCGCCGGCTCCACGCTCGGTGCGGCCGGTTCGTCGGCGTCCGTCGGTAGCACTCCCGGCTGGATGAGCACGACCTTGGCGTCGTCGATCGTCGTACCGCTCGAGGTCACCGCACTCGCCTGCACCCCGGTCGCGTCCCCGACCCACAACGGCTCTGTACCGCTCCGTGTGCCTTCAGGTGCGGACGGATCGGGTCCGTGCTCGTTTTCGACCCGCAGCGATGTCCACTCGGTCCACTGCCCCGCGCGCTGCACCCGGACCTTCGCCTGGACCCCTTGCACGCCGCTCGGCCAGGTGACGCCCACCATCGCGAACGGCTTCGTCTCCGCCGCCACCGAC
>NZ_SMKR01000220.1 GCF_004348725.1 Kribbella turkmenica | reverse complement strand
GGCAGCACCTCGCGCTCGATGCCGCGATTCAGGATCGAGTACGGCGGTTGCTCGGTGCGCAGCCGGATCAGACCACGTCGCTCGGCGACCCAGTGAGCGTGGACGAGGTCCGAGGCGGGCATGGACGACGTACCGATGGCGCGGATCTTGCCGGCGCGTACCAGGTCGGTGAGTGCCGCGAGGGTTTCCTCGATGTCGGTGTCCGGGTCCGGCTGGTGGATCTGGAACAGGTCGACGTAGTCGGTTCCCAGGCGGCGCAGCGAGTCGTCCAAGGCCTGGATCAGCCAGCGGCGTGAGGCACCCGACCGGTTGGGGACGACGGGGGTCGCGCCGCTGGGGTCGAAGTTCACCGGGAAGCGGGCTTTGGTGGCGAGGACGACATCGTCGCGGCGGCCCTTGAGTGCTTTGCCGACGATCTCCTCGGATTCGCCGGCGGAGTACATGTCGGCGGTGTCGACGAAGTTGATCCCGGCGTCGAGCGCTCGGTGGATGATCCGGATCGACTCGTCGTGGTCGGGGTTGCCGACGGCACCGAACATCATCGCGCCGAGGGCGTAGGGGCTGACCTGGATTCCGGTCCGGCCGAGGGGGCGGTAGCGCATTGGGTTCTCCTTGGTGGTGGGGTTTGCCTCGAGCCAGGACTCAGCTCCTGGACACACGCGTGCGGGAGGGGTCGAGGGCACGGCCTACATCGTTGGACTGGAAAGCTGTTCCTGTCGGCGCTGGCAACTCATGAGCTAGTCTGCGCGAGTGGATCCGGACTCTGAATAGTTGTCAGTTCGAATTTCTTGCGCGAGAGTACGGTGGTGGCCAGTGATCAGTTGTCCGAGGTCTTCGAGCTCGTCGAGGTCCGCGGGCTGCTGTCGGGAGGGTTCGCGGTGCGGGGTCCGTGGGTGACCCGGGCCGCGGTCCACGAGCCGTTGAAGTTCGTTGCGATGGCGAGCGGTCGCGGGCGGCTGAGCACGGACGGTATCGACGAACCGATCGAGCTCGAACCCGGCGACGTCGCGATTCTGAACAGTCGGTCGTGGCTGGAGCTCGAGGGCGGTACGGGGCCCGGCCCGCGGCGCGAGGTCATGCCCGAGCAGGGCTTTCCGTCGACCGGTCTGATGCGTGCCGTCACCGGGGTCGACGATGTGGTCTTCGGCGGCCGGATCGCGCTCAACCCGGCGGGCCAGGCGCTGCTCGTGGAGGCGCTTCCGCCGGTCGGACACGTCCGGGGCTCGGCTGCCGAGGGAGCCAATCTGCGGGGGAGCCTCCACCGGTTGTTCGACGAGGTGACCTCGAACAGACTGGGCTCCGCGTTCGCGATCCGGCAGCACAGCCAACTCGTACTGCTCGAAATAGTGCGCGCCTACATCCATCAGGCCGACCTGCCGCCGGGATGGTTGCGCGTGTTGTCCGACGAACGGCTGCGGCCGGCGCTCCGGCTGATGCACGCCGAGCCCGGTAGGTCGTGGGGCTTGGAGGAGTTGGCCCGCGCCGCAACGATGTCGCGGACGTCGTTCGCCGAACGGTTCCGGTCCGTGGCCGGCGTACCGCCGTTGGCCTATCTCAACCGCTGGCGGATGCTGCTCGCGCAGCGTGCGTTGCGTGACGGCGATATCCGGGTCGGGGCGCTGGCCGCCGACCTCGGATACGCCTCGGAGAGCGCCTTCAGTACTGCGTTCAAGCGTGAGGTCGGTGTGTCCCCGCTGCGCTACCGGCACCGGGTGCGCGACGAGTCGGCGCCCGTCGACACCGCGAGCGGACTGTAGTTACGGCGTCAAGGTGGGGGCCGCGAGGTCGAGGGTCGGTGCGGTGCCGCGGTAGGACTCCAGCCAGGTACGGAGGAGTTCGACGCGATCGGCGTACTCCTCGTTGCCCTTGACCACCGGTGCCTGGTTGTACGGCATGGTGTCGGAACTGCGGCGGAGTTTGACGTAGAGCCGGGACGACGCGAGGGCGTACCGCTCCATGTCGTCCTGCAGCGCGCCGATGACGGTGATGTTGCGGTCGCGGCCGATCTGCTCGAACAGGGCGACGGCCTCGCGGCGGTGCTGGGAACCGAGGTTCCGGCCGAGCTCGTCGAGGATGAGCAGGAGCGGTCGATCCGAGCCACCGGCGAGCGCGGCGGCGCACACGAGCTTCACCGCCTTCTCGTCCATCTGCGCGGTGTTGCCCTTGACGTTGAACGCCGAGAACGGGCCGCCTTCGGATCGCCGCCACTTCGGCGTGACCGTCCAGCGCCACGGCTTGTCGGGCTCGGCCGGCGGGTCGGGCTCGGGGAACTCGAGCTTCGCACCGTAGCCGCCGTACTGCTGGTCGAGCCGGTCGAACTCCTGCGACACCAGGCGGAGCCGCGCTTTGATGCCATCGGCAAGCGATGCGCGGTGCGCGCGCGCGGTGCTCTCGGCCTCGGCGAGTCCTTCGCGGGCGCGTTCGAGGGCTGCGTTCCGTTCGGCGCGCTGGCCGGCGATCTGCTGTTGCTGGAGACTGTCGAACGTCTCGTGCTGCGCGAGATGGCTGCTCAGCGTCCGGTGCAGTGCCGGCACCAGGCCGACCCGGGCGCCGAGGGTGCCATTCGTCCAGCCGTCCGGGCCGTTCAGGATCTCCCAGAGCTCGGCCGGGATCTCCTCGCGTGAGCGTGCGTTCGGGAAGCAACGCCGGATGACGTCGTCGAGCTGCGTGCAGGCCTGATGGTTCCAGTCGGCGGTCGTCCGGCGCTGGACGTCGTCGGGCAGGCCGAGGATGAACTCCTCGGCCTCCGCCGGGGTCGAGCCCCACGCCGTCGTCCGGCCGACGAGGTCGAGGGAGGTCTGTTCCTCGATCAGCGTCAGCCGGCGGGCGGTGAGGTCGTCGAGCAGCCGCTCGTGGTCGCGCCGGGTCGCCTCGAGGTTCTTGAGTCGTTCGTCGCGGACGAGTTGCTGACCGGCGGCCGCCTCGGCGGACTCCTTGGCTGCTTGCAGTTGCGGTGCGAGCGAGTCGCGGTCGGTCTCGTGCCGGTCGATCGTCTCGCGCAGTGCGAGGATGTGCTCCTGCACCGACTCGGCGTCGGCGATCGCCCGGGCGGCCGCCGTACGACGCTCTGCCTGCCCGACCCGGGCGCGTGCCTGCTCAAGCGCAGCGGAGGCGACGACACGTGCCTCGACCGCGGCCTCGAGGCGGCGACGAGCGGCCTCGATCCGCGCGGTCCGGCCGGTGAGCGGCTCCTCGAAGTGCCCGACCGCCACGACGCCCGCGAAATCGTCGATGTTCTCCTTGGTCGCACGCTCGCCCAGCGCGGCGAAGAAACCGTCCAGCGCGAACCGCTTGTCGGCCGACTTCGGCCCACCTCGCCCGGCCTTGGCCGCGCCCGGCCGATTCGCGAGCACCAGCAGGAATCCGGCGTACCCGGCGTCCGCCAACGCGGCCGACGCGACCGCGGCGTCGCCGAAGTCGATGACGACAGCGTCCCGGTACGGCGCGAGTCGCGGCTCCCACTCGGCCCGCTGCGCGGTTGACAACTCGGTGATGTCGGTGAGCGCACCGCACTCGATGCCTGCGTTCTCCAGCACCTGTTGCTGCGTTGCCGACACGGTCTGGCCGCTCTCGGCCTCCCGCAGCTCGGCAGTTGCGAAGTCCACGGCCGACCGGGCGGCGTGGTCGCGTCCGATGTGTTCCTCGAGGACGGCGCGCGCCTCGTCCTGCTCCTCGGCGGCTGCCGCGAGATCCCGTCCGTCCGCCGAGCGCCCGGCTTCCAGCAGTCGCCGGTGTTCCTGACCGAGTTGCTCGAGCTGCTCGCGCACCGAACGCTGAGCGAGGTCGAGCTCGCGGTCACGCGCGTCCAGTTTGTCCCGCTCCTGCCTTGTCAGCTGGACGTCGCGGAGCAGGACCTCCTCGTTGCCGAACGCCTCGATCTCGGAGTCGACCGCCTCGCGCCGCGCCTCCTGCTCGGCGACGCGTTCGTCGAGTACGGCGAGCTCCTGCAGGATCTCGTGGTTTCGCGCGTCGCCGTCGATCAGGTGCCGCGCACACCGGGCCTTCCAGGACTCCTTCGCCCCGGCCAGCGCTTCCCGGGCCGACGCGCGTTGCAGGATGCCTGACTCGACAGCGGCCATCTCCTGCTCCCACCGCTGCAGGTCGGCCGTTGCCTGCTTGGTCGCCTCGCGGTGAGTGTGCTCCGCGGACCGGTGCGCCTGCTCCTGCTCGAGCTCGTGGTCGAGACCGGTCAAGGTCGCGATCGCGTTGAAGATGCGGGCCGGGCCGAGTTCGTTCAGCGGCTCGGCGAGCAGATTGGCGGTCGGGCTCGACCGGACCGACGTCGACAGGAACGAGACGCAGCGCACCTGACCGCCGTACAGGACCGTGGACAGCTTGTTGGCGTGGAAGTCCGTCCGGCCGTTCGAGTGCGGCAACGCGGCCCACAACGCGTCGGCGCCCGCGGCCCGCTCGGCCTCGGTCGCGCCGTAAGGGACGTGCAGGCCGCTCTTCCAGCGCAGGTCGATGTACGACGCCTTGCGGTTGATCCGAAGCCACACAGTGATCGCGGCCGCCTCGATCTCGGCGAGATCGATCAGTTCGGGATCGGAGAAGACCCCGATGATGTAGCCGCGGTCGACGTTCGACCAGTTGCCCTCCTGGCCGGCCGCCTCCGCGGTGAACAGCAGCTCGGCAGCGCCGGGCGCGCCGCTCGTCAGGCGCCACTGGTCGTCGGCGTGCAGCAGGCTGAGCGCGGCGATCCAGGACGACTTGCCGGCGCCGTTCGAGTCGGTCGGGCCCTGTCCGGCGACCGTGACCAGGCCCTGGCCGACCATCGGGATAGGGTGCGTCGACAGTCGGGACAGGTCGACGACCTGCACGCCGAGCAGCACCTTCGACCCGAGAATGTCGAACGGGCCGTCCTCCACCGAACTGCTCATCCCCGTCCCCGCTTCGTCGTCTGCACGGATGAAATCTGGCAGGCGCTGTTCTCGCTCATCCGTTTCCTTCGGTGTCGTCGGTACGGCGTTCCGCCGCCTGCTCGGTCGGTGTCGCGCCGTTGCGGGCGCGGATCGCTTCCGCGACCGGGCTGGCGGGGCCGGCGGCCAGGATGAGTTGGTCCTGCAGCCGGCGTCGAGCGGCCGGGGTGAGTCGCTGCAGCTGCGGGCCGGGGATGTAGCTCGGGCCGCCGGAGTGGTCGCCGGAGAGTTGGATCAGCCCGGCTGCGCGCAGGCGCTGGAGAGCCAGGCGCCGTTCCTCGCCGCTGATCTTGGTGGTGCGGAGCTCGTCGACCGTGGTCGGGCGGGCCGACTTCCAGCTGTCGCCGGTCAGGATCCCTTCGCTGCGGGGGATCGCGACCGAGTGGATCAGCACCAGGACGAGTACCGCGCGATCGACGACCGACAGCGGTTGCCAGCCTTGCGCGGTGAGCGTTGCCGCGATGTCGTCGGCGTAGCCCGAGGTCCAGTGCGTGCCGTCGACGTGTACGAGGGTTCGGCCGATGAGCTTGAGCATTCGCGCGACATGTCGCCGTAGCGTCACGTCGCGCAGGCCGGCCAGTTGGACCTCGGCCACCGGATGGGCTGCGTACTGTACGGCGCTGAACGCGGCGAGCACCTCGTCGCGTGCCCGGTCGCCCAGGTCCTGCAGCAGCGGATCGAACAACACGTGCGGCTCAGTCATCCGCCGCCTCCGGGGACTCCGGCTCCGTGGGCAGGGAATCGGACTCGGCGTCCGGGGCCGGGGTAGTGGTGAGCACTGCCGGTGGTGGATCGGGGAGGTGGCGGCAGAGGTCGCGGAGGGTGGCTTGGTCCGCGGCCGTCCAGGTGATGACGCGCGGACCGAGCCGGACCTCTCCGGCCTTCTCGTTCCACAGCAGCCAATGGGTCGCGTGCAGCCGGCGGAGACTGCCGATGATCAGCGTGAGGTCGCTCGGCTGTTCGGGGCGGCCGCGCATCCCGGCGTACACGGATCGGACCTGTGCGAGCGTGCCGGCAGAGCCGGGCCACGCCGGTCCGCTTCGATCCGTCCAGCAGCACGCGACGCAGATCGAGAGGACCCGCGCCGTCTCGTTCGGCTGCTCGACAGCCACCGGCGGAGTACCCAATTCGTCCAGGACTGTGTGACCGGCGCCTGAAGGCAACGCCGGCACCAACCACACCGTCGAGCCGTCCGGCGAGGCAGCACGGGTCAGGAGCGCGACGGCAGGCGTGTCCCGCGGAACCTCCAGCGGACCGGCCGACTGCACCTTCGCCCACCACAGGGCGTTGTAGAGCCTGCGCTCGACGGCTTCGGACGGCGTACTCATCGCGTCACCCGCCGGAACACACCCTCGGTCGCCCATGGCGTCCCAGCGGCCGGGTCGATCCGCATCCCGTCCGACCACACCAGCTCGTAGTCGAGCTCGTCGTGCAGGTGTGCCGCGGTGAGCTCGGCCAGCACGCGCCGAGCCGTGATCCAGTCCCCGGCCTCGTCGACCACCTCGACGATGTCCACCGACGGTCGCCCGGCGAGCACTCGCTCGGCCTCGGCGCGCAGCTCCTCGCGGTCCGTCGCCGCCGCTGACTCCGGCGCGGCGGTGTCCTCGGTCGGTCGCGGCGGCGCCATCCGGGCGGTTCCGGTACGGCGACCGGTCTCGACCGCCTCCACCATCGTCTGAGGCGAGAAGTCCGGCGCGGCCGCGTCGAACAGGAGTCCGTCCAGCACGCCCGCGAGTACTTCGGGTTCGCTGCTGCGGGTGAACGTGAGCCAGGTCTCGATCGGCAGCAGACCGAGTGCGCGCGTCGTACCGGCTCGCTCGACCAGCCGGCCCGCGGCGAGTTGGACGGCGTCGGCGTACGCGGCCAGCGACATGCGCAGCGACGTACACGCGCGGTGGAGGGCCGGCCAGCGGTCGAGCACGATCCGGTGGACCTTCTCGGCCTGCTCGATCAGCCGCTCGTTGCCCCACGCGAGCTGAGCGTTCTCCCGCAGCTGGGCGGTCGTGCTGGTCGCGACCAGGATCGCCAGCTCGTTGCCGAGCAGGCGGAAGACCTTGGTCAGGCGCTCGATCGAGGCCTCGCCCTGCTCCACAACCGCCTGCGGGTCGCTGACGCTGTGGGCCTCGAGGGTGAGCAGTTGGTGCAGCTCGGCCTGGCCGCCCTGGACAGACATCCGGCGGAGGAACATCAGCATGACGTACGGCGCGAAGGCGGCTCGGTGGCGCAGTTCGTTCGGGCGGTCGACGAGCTTGGTGATGGCGCCGTACTGCCGGAGCACCTCGAAGCGCCGCACGATCACGTCGTGCGGGTACGCGCGGCAGGCGAGGGTCGCCTGCTCCACGGTCAGGCCGTCGCTGCCGGCTTCCGCGAACGCGTCCAGGATGGCCTGGTCGACGTCGAGCAGGTCCGGGTCGACGATCATCGCGCCGGCCTCGCGGGCGAGGACCGCGAACACCTGGCGGTAGACGCGCAGTACGGCGGCCTCGGCCTCGGCGTCCAGCAAAGTCGCGTCCATCCGCACTCCCTCCCGTGTGATAGCGACCGGCTACCAGAGGAGAAGGACTCTAACCACCCATACCGACAGACCAAAACCGGGTTGCCGCCTGCTGTGGACAGGCGTTGGACGGTGGCCTGTGGAAAACCGGGTGACGGGTGGGGAGGGGGTGCTTACCATCCGAAGCGTGAAGAGAATCCTTGGCTGACGCGGTCCAGGTAGACCGCGTCCAGACCACGGCGCCTTCGGGCGTTCGCCACGCCGGCAGCTGACCCGCCACAGGGTCCCCGGCGCGCTTGCTGATTCTCTCCTTCCGGAGCTTGCACATGACCGTGCACCCCGCCATTCCCCAAGCGCGCTCGATCGGCGCGCAGCACCCGCGGGTCCGCGACCTGCTCACCGTTCGCAAGGACGGCGCACCCGGCCGGATCATGATCGAGGGCAACTGGGAACACGACCGCCTGTTCGCCACCGAAGCCCCGATCGAAGCCTTCTTCTGGTGCCCCGAAGCCGGTACGACGGCCGCCGTCCACCGCATCGCCGACCGCGCCGCCGAGGTCTACCGCATCTCGGAGAAGTTGCTCACCCGGCTGTCCCGCAAGACCCGCTCGGACGGCCTGATCTCGATCGTCCGGCTGCCCGTCTGGCGTCCGTGTACCTTCCGCTTCACCAACTCGTCGCTGGTCCTGGTCGCCGACGGCGTCGAGTACGCCGGGAACCTCGGCACCCTGGTCCGTACGGTCGACGCCGCCGACGCCGACTGCCTCGTACTGACCAGCCGGCGCGCGCGGCCCAGCCACCCGGCCGTGTACTCCGCCAGCCGCGGGACCATCCTGACGACGCCGGTGCTGGAGTTCGACGACATCGCCGAAGCGGCCGAGTGGTTGCGCGTCCACGGCTTCCGCATCCATCTGGCCGACCCGTCGGCGAGCGGCAGTTACCGCGATCGCGCGTACGACGGACCGACGGCGTTCGTGGTCGGCTCCGAGGGATCCGGGTTGTCGAAGGACTGGCACGAGCAGGGGTGCGAGACGGTGTCGATCCCGATGCTCGGCCAGGCGGATTCGCTCAACGTCGCGCTGTCCGCGGGCATCCTGCTGTTCGAAGCGCGGGCTCGCAAGGAAGGGTGGTGAGCGGCCAGGCAGAATTGCGACGTCACCGAAGAGACGTCACCGAAGACGAAGGAGTGGGACGTGTCGTTCGAGCCTGGTGAGGTCGTCGCCCCCGGAGATCCGCGCATCGTGCTGGAAGGCCAGTGGGGTCACCAGCCCGGGGTCGCGATCACCGTCAACTCGGGTTCGCGGATCTCGTTCTCGTTCGCGGGCGAGCGGCTCCAGCTGCTCTTCGACACGAACGGGCTGACCGTCCCACCACACCTGTGGATCACGGTCGACGACGGTGAGCCGGCGCTTCACCTGGTCGAGAACCCGGTGATCGAACTGTCCGCGCCCGACGGCCGGCACCAGGTCGAGGTCGTGGTCAAGGACGTCAACGAGCACGTCAACCGGTGGAACCCGCCGTTCGAGTGCGCGGTCGTGTTCGCCGGGCTCGTGCTCGACGTGCACTCCCGGCTGCGGCTCAGCGGCCGGCCGGGCGGCCCGCGGCTCGAGTTCTACGGCGACTCGATCACGCAGGGCGTGCTCGCGCTCAGCACCCACCCGGAGTCCGCGGGCGCCGACGGTACGGCGTCGTACGCCTATCTGACCGGGCGCGCTTTCGGCGGCACGTCGTACCAGGTCGGGTTCGGGCGGCAGGGGATTTTCCGGCCGGGGAACGGCGACGTGCCGCCGGGGGTCGAGTCGTTCGGCTGGAACTTCGCGGGGTCGCCGGCCGAGCGGGTCGAGCAGCCGGACGTGGTGGTGATCAACCTCGGCGTGAACGACGAGACGCTGGAGCCGGCGCAGTACGCCGGCTTCGTGAGGCGGGTCCGGGCGGCGTACCCGGACACGACGATCGTGTCGCTCACTCCGTTCAACGGGCGGCACAACGACGTGATCCAGGCCGCCGTGAAGTCCCTGGACGACGCCAACCTCGTCCTGGTCGACACGACCGGCTGGATCACCGAGGCCGACACCACCGACGGTGTTCACCCGTCGGTCCCCGGCCACGCGAAGATCGCCGACCACCTGGTCACCGCGCTCGGAACCCACACGAATCTCCGCCGCCGCTCCTAACGTGCGGGGTTGCCGCCCGCGATCGGCCTGGCCACGATGATGGGCATGGCGGAGAACAGGTTCACAAGCGTGGACGAGTACATCGAGTCGTTCCCGGCCGAGGTCCAGGAGGTGCTGGCCGAGGTACGCCGTACTGTCCACGCCGTCGTCCCGGACGCGGGGGAGAAGATCAGCTACCAGATGCCGACCATCACCCTGGACGGCAAGTACCTGCTCTACTTCAGCGCCTGGAAGCACCACATCTCCATCTACCCCATCCCCTCGGTCGACGACGACCTGGCCGCCGCCATCGAGCCCTACCGCTCCGGCCAGGGCACCCTGAAGTTCCCTCTCGACAAGCCCATCCCGTACGACCTCATCACCCGCCTGACCCACGCCTGCGTCGCCGAGCGTTCCTCCTAGTCGACGAGGTCGCGCGGATCGGGGGACGGGGACCTGGTCAGGGTCCAGTCGCTGAAGTGTTGGTCGAAGCGGTACCAGAGGGCGTCTCGGCCTAGGCGGAGTTGGGTTCTGCCGGCGGTGATGCGGTTGCCGTTGGCGGTGCCGTTGGGTAGGGCTTCCAGGCCTTCGGTCAGGGCTTCGGGGTGTGGGTCGGTGGGTTCGTCGAGGGTGGCGGCCAGGCCGCCGGGGCCGGCTTGGTGCCAGGCTGCGGCCCAGCTGGTGAGTTGACGGGCGGAGACGCCGGCTCGGTGGGCGAGGTCGGCCAGCTCGGGGGTGCCGAGGAGGTGCGAGGCTCGGCGGGCCAAGTCTTGTTCGAAGGTGAGGTGGAGGCCGCCGTCGGTGTCGCCGGAGGCGAGCTCCCAGGCGCGGTGGGCGGCATCGGTCGCGAGGGCGATCAGGTCGCGTACGTCGACGCCGGAGGAGCGTGGTGGAGCCAGGGCGCGGACGGCCGCGGGTTGACCAGGTGAACCCATCGGTCTCGGTGCGGCGGGGAGAGCGGCGGACTGCGCGGGTGAGCCAGGTGGTCGAGCTGCGGCGACACGGTCGGGAGCGGCCGAGGCGCGGTGATGGTGGGCGAAGGC
>NZ_SMKR01000021.1 GCF_004348725.1 Kribbella turkmenica | reverse complement strand
GGGTGGAGAATCCTGATCGGACCAAGCGGTACTTCCGGGAGGCGCCGGGCGGGCGACGTACGCATGTGCACGTCCGGCGAACTGGGTCGTTCTCGGAGCAGGTGAACCTGCTGTTCCGGGACTTTCTGCGGTCGCATCCTGAGCACGCGCAGAAGTACGGCGAGTTGAAGCGCGGGCTGGCCGCGGAGTTTCCGGGGCCGAAGCAGCGCGGCGACTACGTGGAGGCGAAGGGGCCGTTCATCTGGCGGACGATCCAGTTCGCGGATGAGTGGGCGCAATCGATCGGGTGGGAGCCGCCGCCGTCGGATCGTTGACTCTCCCCCGGTCTAGGGTCTCGGGATGGCGAGGATCGGGGACGGTACGACGCGCTTCGTGGTGTTGCGAGGTAGCTCCGCGTCGGGGAAGAGCACGACGGCGCAGGAGGTCCGCCGGCGGGTGGGACGTGGGGTCGCCTGGGTGGAGCAGGACTATCTGCGGCGGACCCTGCTGCGGGAGCACGATCGACCCGGCCAGCCGAACATCGGGCTGATCGACCAGACGGTTCGGTACGCGCTCGACCACGGGTACCACGTGATCCTCGAGGGGATTCTCTACAGCCCGACGTACGGCGAGATGGTCCGGCAACTGATCGCCGACCATGCCGGCCACACCGGGGTGTACTACCTGCTGATCCCGTTCGACGAGACCCTCCGGCGTCACGCCACCAAGCCGCCGTCGGAGGTCACCGTCGAGCAACTGCGGCGGTGGTACCAGCCCTGCGACCTTCTCGGCGTACCCGGCGAGCAGGTGATCGACAGTACGAGCACGCTCGACGCCTCAGCTCGGCGCATCATCAGCGACCTCGCCTGGTCCACCGGCGGCACAGTCCCCCACGCCGTCGAGAACTGACCGAAGGGTGCCGCCCGCGAGTGTGCAATCAGGCGGTGACAGCTTTCGGGAGGGTGTGTAGTCGGCGTAGCGGGGACAGGTAGGCGATGAGGGTGCCGGCGAGCATCACTACGGTGGACAGGACGAGAGTGGTGCGCAGGCCCAGGGTGGTGGCGAGGAGGCCTGAGGTGAGGGCGCCCACGGATTGGCCGCCGATGACCAGCGTGCGCCAGGTGGCTTGCACTTGAGCTAGCTGGTGCGGCGGAAGCAGAGACTGCCGCAGCGTGCGTTGCGGTACGGCGAACAGCGACATCCCCATGCCCGCCAACGCCTGCCCGACGAAGACAAGTGGCGCGAAGCCGACCGCCAGCGCAGCCCCCGTGAGAGAAGCGACGAGCTGCCCGATGAGGTAACCGCGCCCGAGCCCCACCACCTGGATCCATGCCGGCGCGACGAGTGAGCCGACGACCGCCGCCACTCCGGAGGCTGTGATGGCCACGCCGACGAGAGCAGGCGCCCAGTCGAGCTCACGCACCAGATAGAGGACGATCAACGGTCCCAGCAAGGCTCCAGCGATCGCACCGACGGTAGCGCTCACCACTAGCGGAGCCAGCACCGGATTCCCGAAGATCGCCCGCAGCCCACCGGTCACCCGCACCCCTGACGACCGCGAGACCGCCGACCGCTCCGGCTCACGGATCAGGTACGACGCCACCGCCGACACCACGTACGATGCCGCATCGAAAAGGATCGCGAACGGCGCAGTCAGCACCTGCACGAGCAGACCCGCCACCGACGGCCCAGCCGTCGATGCCACATTCAGATTGAGCAGATGCGCACTGTTCGCCCGGATCAGCTCCTCCCGAGGCACCAACGCCGGCACCAACGTCGACGAAGCCGTCTCAGACAACAACGAAAGCACACCGGCAAGCACAGCTACGACGTACAACTGCCACAGCTGCAACACACCAACGACCGCCGCCACCGGGATGCATCCGAGCACCAGCGCACGCCCGACGTCCGTCATCACCAGCACTCGCCGGAGCGACCACCGATCCACCCACACCCCCGCCGGCAGTCCGAAGACAAGGTGTGGCAACACCGTCAGTGCCGCGAGCACTCCCATCTGCACAGCTGATGCCTGCAACGTCACCACCGCGACCAACGGCAACGCGACAGTCGTGATCGCACTCCCCGACGCCGACACCAGTTGCCCGACCCACAGCTTCCTGAACTCACCGCGAACGACCCACGCCATGTCCAGCAACCTGTCACCGAGCAGAGTCGCCCGGCTACACCTGTTCGCCCGGGGCCGATGCTGTTCACTGCACGCGAAACACCGGGCCGCGAGCAGTGAAGGGAAGCGTTGCGCCGGCAGGGATCAGCCACGCGTGCTCCCGCCGCACCCGCACCACGTCGCATTGGCCGTCCGTGATCAGCAGAATCGGCCCGTCCACCGGGAAGTCGTCAGCACGCTCCAGCAGCTCCACACCCGGCTGCAGCGCAGTCCCGCCCCGCCCACGCACCTGCACTCGCCCGGCTATCGCCTCAACCGGTACGTACCCCGCGTCGTACGCGGCAGCATCGCAGAACACCACCCGCGCCGCAGGCACGTCCCGAGCGACCGAGTACGACGCGATCGCGCCGAGTGCCTTACCGAGCAGCACCCGGTCCATCGACCCTGAGGTGTCGAGCACTACGCCGTACGTCGGCAATCGATCCACCTCGACCGGTCGGATCCACCCGGGCCGCGGGATGTCCGGCGTACTGGACTGGCGACGGGAGGCCCGAGCGTAGGTCCGCACCCGGGACCTGGCCGGCACGTGCTCCTCGAACCACCTGGCGAGCTGAGCGTCCCAACCGAGCGCGGGGTGGTCCAGAGCCCGGATCTCCTCGACAAGCCCCGCCGGTAGCAGACCACGTGCCGGGTCGTGGTACGCCAGCCCAGTGCTCAGTGCACGCCGGTAGATGTCGTCCAGTCCGGCGCCACGCTGCGACTCGCCTACATGCGGCAGCGGTTGGCCCAGTACGTCGCCGAGTCCGGCACCGCGCAACGTCGCCAACTTCCGGTAGCGGCGCAGGTCCGTCGCGATCCGGTCGTAGACAGTCTCGACGGACAACCCCTTCAGGACCGGGTCGTGCAGAGCCCCCGCCGGCATCATGCCGACGCCCATCTCCAGCAGCCAGCCGTTGATCACCAGGTCTGCCGCGACATTCCAGAGGTACGGGTCACGCCCGCTCACCCGGTCCCCGTGCCGCAGAGCGGCGTGGAGCATCTCGTGGGCAATCACGAACCGCCACTCGTTCTCGGTCAGCTGCACCAGGGGGTTCACGTAGATCTCGCCGGTTGCCGCGTTCACCGCCGCCACCTGGATGTCCCAGCCACGCGCCAGCTCCGCCTCGGCGACGACCGTCATACTCGACGCGATCGCACCCAGCAGCGGGTACGACGACACGAACCAGCCCAGCGCCAGGTCCCAGGCGTCTCGTCCGCCCCGCGCGTCCGACAGCGACGACCGAGCGCCACCGGCGACGTCCACGGCGGCCGCCGCTGCCGCGGAGAGTCCGGCCGCGAACAGCTCACTCCAGTTCGGCGGTGGACCCCATCCGTTCCACCGAGCCGTGAGTACGTCGGTAGCGGGGCCTGCCACGCCCAGACCGTCGTACTCCGCGGGTACGCCGGCTCCACGCCAGAGTCGCGCGAGTGCCTCCTCGCCGGTCCCGGGAAACGTGGGCGGCAACTCCACCACGGGTATGCCGAGCTTCAAGGACTGCAGATAGCGGTTGACCGCGACGTCACAGGCCGCAGCGAAGGCTCGGTCGGACTCCGGCCGGTCGCTGTCAGCGTGCCCGAGGCCGAGGTGGATGAGGAGATGAGCGAATACCCACGTCCACTCCTCCGGCGTCGCACGGCGCGTCGGATGGGTGATGATCTGCCCGTTGGAGTTGATCGTCGCCCAGCCGTCGGGCGGGCAGCTCTCACTCCGGTTCGGCGTACTGCCCCAGTGCACCATGGGTGCGAACAGCGGGTGCCGGGCGATCCGCTCCCACGCGACCTGGATCGCCTCCCACGCCGGGTCCTTGTGCGCTTTCCGCCTGGCCATCAGGCTGCCTAGGCGCGGGCCGCGACCAGACGCGGCAGATCGCGGCTGACCTCGACCAGGAACCAGGACGGCAGCACCGGACGCCCGTCCTGGTCGGCCGCGATCACCAATTGCGCGACCTCGAGCGAGATCTCGGCCAGCTCGACCAACAGCGCCTTGCCGCGATGGGCCAACTGCCGTGCCGCCGGGCTCGCCGATGTCTTGTCCGCGGACAGCTCCTTCACCAACCGCGCCCGGAAGGTCTCCGCCAGGAAGTACAGCAGGTCGCGGTCTTCCGGCGCGGCGGGCCATCCGGCCTCGCCCTTCAGGACTGCGTCCAGCCCGAAGGCGTTCCGCACCGTCTTCACGAACGCGCGGAACGCCGACGCGTGTGCCGCGGTCAACGTGCCGGAGGCGAGAACACGCACGGTCTCGTCGGTGATGCCGTTGCCGTAGGAGTGCAACGCGTCCGACAGCATGTGCCAGCTGCGGGGGGTCGAGAACGGCTCCTCCGTCTTCGGCGGCGCCGTCCAGAGGTGGTCCGGCCGGTTGCGCAGGTAGTCGAGCACCCACGGATGGATACCCGCCGTACCCGCCCAGCTCAGCCAGTCACGAGCCGACGCCCGCAGGTGGACGTGCACCAGCCGGTTGACCAGTGCGCTCGCCATCGGCCTCGCCAGGGCGTTGTCGGTCGCACGGTTGCCGGCGCCGATCACCACGGAACCCGCAGGCAGTTCGTACTCGCCGATCCGGCGATCCAGAATCAGCGAGTAGAACGCCTTCTGCACCTCGGCGGATGACGCGTTCAGCTCGTCGAGGAACAGGCAGTACGGCTCGTCCCGGGCGATTGCGACCGGCGGCGCGAACCGGCTCCGCCCGTCGACGATCTGCGGTACGCCGATGAGGTCCTCCGGCGCGAGCTGGGTGCCGAGCAGCGTCACGCACTCCAGATCGAGCGAGTCGGCGAAAGCTCGCACCAGGCTGCTCTTCCCGATGCCGGGTGCGCCCCACAAGAACACCGGTCGCACCACCGCGACGTGCAACAGCACCTCCGGCAGTTCCCCCGCCGACACCGTGATTCCCGCCTGCATCAGTCCCTTTCGCCGTTCGACCTGACCCCCGAGGGTCCTCCTCGACTGCCGTGCTGTCATCCGGTTTTCGACCGGTCCATACCGGTAAGCGCTTCCGTTGCCGCGCGTTACTGGCTAAGGTGCCGCCCTGTGTCGAAGGCGCCCTGGGGCGGGGTGTCGAGGGGGTTCTGTGGTGAGGTTGCGGGTCAGGGTGGCTGTGGCAGCCGTGGCCGCCTGTGCGTTCTTGCTCGTGCTGGCGGTCGCGAGTCACGTGATGGCGGCCGATCCGCCGGAGCATCTGGGCGAGGGCGTGCTGGTCACCGGTCGAACAGCCACGGCTCAGGTCGGCGAGGTCGGCCTGTCCGGTGCGCGGGTGGTGACGACGGACGAGACCGACCACACGCTTTGGGAGACCAGCAACAACGGCACCACTTGGACCGCGACCGGCGGGTCGAGCGACGCCAAGCCCTTCCAGCTCGAAGGGTCCAGTTTGCTCACCTTCGAAGGCACCACGGCCAAGGTCGGTGGCCTCACCTTCCCCGCGGCCGACGAGGTGATTCTGGGGAAGGGCGGGAAGCTCGTCTCCCACCGCATCCCGAACGGCGCCAGCGCCGAGGTGTACGACGTAGCGACCAACACCAAGCTGGCCGACTACGCACCGCCGTTCGCGATGTCCGACTCGACTGTCTGGAAGGTCACCGAGCCCGGCCGGCTGACCGGCAAGGACCTGGCCACCGGCACTGTCAAAACCATCCTGGTTGCCAGCAACTGCACGGTCGGACCGGACCGCGTCAACGGCCGCTGGGCACTGCTCAGCGGCTGCAATCAGGTCGTCGACGTGAGAGGTCCGGGGGCTCCGCGCAACCTGACCGTCGCGGCCGACTCCCAGCTCGGCAACGGCTTCACCGTCCAGATCACGCCCGAGCAGGACGTGCTCGTCACCGACCTGAACGATCATGGACTGGGCCAGCGCCGCTACGGACCGGTCCGCGGCGAGCCCACCAGCTTCCGTGCCGACGGATCGGGTCTGGCAAAGATCGTGTACGCCGACCCGGACTCGAAGCCGCGCGTAATCACTTTGAGCTGGCTCACCGCCGACCCGCAGCAGCGCCCGGACACCGTCGCACCTGTGCTCACCAGCGCCTCTGCGGGGGACCGGATCCGTGACAACACCAGCTTGTCGTTCGAGTGGGCGTTCACCGACCCGCAGGACCCCAACTCCCCCGCGACCGGAGTCGCCACCTACGACCTGCGTATCCAGCAGCGGCCCAACCGCACCTCGCCGTACGGCGCTTGGAACCAGGTCCCGGTGTGGCAGGGGCTGAAGGGGACCGCCGCCAGCACCACCGCGCCCATCGGCACCGACACCTGCTGGCAGGTCCGGGCCCGGGACTACGCGGGCAACCTGAGCGCATGGAGTACGTCGTACTGCAGTGAGGTCGACGGAACGGCGCCGAAGCTGGTCACCCTGCGGATCGGCGACCGGGTCGCCGTGACCGCGCCGGTCACCTTCCGCTGGGCGTACACCGAGGACACCGAGGTCGCGTCGTACGACGTCGTCTACAAGGTCGCCGCGCCAGGCGCTGCCCTGGGCAAATGGATGTACCCGCCTGCCTGGCAGAACACGCGAATCAGGTCGATCACCTGGACGCCGCGGCTGGGCTGGGACGAGTGCTTCCTGGTTCGGGCTCGCGATTACCTCGGCAACCTGTCCGCCTGGTCGCCGCAGATCTGTGCGGTCGCACCGCAGGACGACCGCGCGCTGACCTCGGCGGGATCCGTCACGCGTTCCACGAGCTCGCTCGCGTTCCAAGGCACCACGTCGATCCTCAAGGCGAACGGCGCCTACCTGACCAAAACGACGGAGGCCGGAGCCCGGATCGCCCTGGTCGCGATCCACGGCCCAGGTCAGGGACGGGTCGACATCTACCACGCGAACCTCAAGATCGGCACGGTCTCACTGGCAGCCGGCACCACGTCCCGGAAGGTGACCTACCTGCCGATCACGCCGTTCCGGACCGGCGCCGTGAAGATCGTCTCCACCTCGACCGCCCCGGCGATCGTCGACGGCATCGCGTTCCTCCGGGTGAACCCGTAGACCTATCACGAGTCGCTATCACTGTGAGCCTCGTCACCGCGTGGTGACGGGGCTCGCCTATTGCAACAAGAGGTAATTCATCACCAAGGAATGGAATTCGAGGGACAAGCGCTTACCCGTACGCGATACTGGAAAGTGCGCCGTTTTCCGGTCGCGACCCCAAAGACACGAGCATGATGGGAAGTGCGCCCGTCCAGATGCCCTCAGAGAGACCTGCCTCCGCGCCGTCGATCGCAGCCCCTACCACCAGAGCACCCGAACGCAGCCGCAACCTCTGGCGGCTCCGACCCTATCTCCGACCCCATCGATGGCGTCTGGCGGTGATGTTCTCCACCGCGATGCTGGGCGTCGGCGTCAGCCTCACCGTCCCTCTCGTCACCCGGGCCATCATCGACGGCCCCGTCACGCGTCGCGAGCTCGACCTGCTGGTTCCGCTCGCCTTCCTCGCCCTCGGTCTCAGCATCGGTGAGGTGCTGCTGGTCTGGATGCGCCGTTGGGCCCAGTCCCGGACCGTCAGCGACCTCGAGGCCACGCTCCGGCACGACCTGTACGTCCGGTTGCAGTCCCTCCCGATGGAGTTCCACACCCGCTGGCAGAGCGGCCAGCTGCTGTCCCGCGTCACCACCGACCTGTCCACGATCCGCCGGTTCATGGGCTTCGGCCTGCTGTTCCTGGTGATGAACATCCTGCAACTGGTGGTCGTCACCGCTCTGCTGCTGCAGCTGTACTGGCCCCTCGGTCTCGTCGTCCTGCTGGCGGCGGTACCGATCATCCTGCTGTCGCTGCGGTTCGAGAAGAAGTACCTGGTGATCTCTCGCGAGGTCCAGGACCAGCAGGGTGACCTGGCCACCCGGATCGAGGAGTCCGCGCTCGGGTTCCGGGTGATCAAGGCCTTCGGCCGGCGTCAGCACGTCCAGCAGCAGTTCGACGACGGCGCGGTCACCCTGTTCAACACCTCGGTCGACAAGGTCCGGCTGGCGTCGAGGTTCTGGAGCTTCCTCGGCGTGATCCCGAACCTGACCCTGGTCGTCGTCCTCCTGCTCGGCGCACTCGCCGTCGGCCGGGAGTCCATCACCCTGGGCACACTGGTCGCGTTCATCACGCTGATGCTGTCGCTGATCTGGCCGGTCACCTCGCTCGGCGCCATCCTGGCGATGGCGCAGGAGTCGATGACCGCGGCGGACCGGATCAGCGAGATCCTCGACACCTGGTCCACCATCCGGTCCGGCGAGGAGGAGCTGCCGAGCCCGCGCGGCCACCTGCGGTTCGAGAACGTCAGCTTCCGCTTCTCCCCCGACTCCCCCGAGATCCTGCACGACGTCAACCTCGACCTCACCCCGGGTACGACGCTCGCCCTCGTCGGCGCCACCGGGTCCGGCAAGACCACGCTCACGGCTCTGGTTCCCCGGCTGTACGACGTGACCGGCGGCCGGATCATGCTCGACGGGCACGACATCCGCGATCTGACCCTGCAGTCGCTGCGCGGTGCGGTCGCCTCCGCCTTCGACGACCCGACGCTGTTCTCGATGAGCGTCCGGGAGAACCTCGCCCTCGGCCGGCCGGACGCGACCGAGGCAGACATCCAGCAGGCCCTCCAGGTCGCCCAGGCCGAGTTCGTCAACGACCTGCCGTGGGGTCTGGACACCCGCGTCGGCGAGCAGGGGATGTCGCTGTCCGGTGGCCAGCGGCAACGACTCGCACTGGCACGGGCGGTGATCGCCAAGCCCGCCGTCCTGGTGCTCGACGACACCCTGTCGGCTCTCGACGTGCACACCGAGGCGCTCGTCGAGGAGGCGCTGCGCAACGTGCTCGCCGACACCACCGGCATCGTGGTGGCGCACCGTGCGTCGACGGTGATGCTGGCCGACAAGGTCGCTCTGCTCGAGAACGGGACGATCACCCACGTCGGCACCCACCACGAACTGCTCACCGACGTCCCGGCGTACCGGCTGCTGCTCGCGGCCGAGGAAGAGGAGGTGCACGCATGAGCACGACGCAGCAGACACCTCCGGAGTCCGAGGCCGAGGAGGGGAAGAATTCGCCGGAGGCCTCCTGGCGGGGGTACTTCGAGGACGAGGGCGACCGGGAGTTGTCGAGGGCGACGACCATCCGCCTGAAAGAGGACTCCCGCAGGCTCCTCGGCGAGTTGCTCCGGCCGTACCACAAGCTGATCTGGATTCTGGTCGTGATCGTGGTGGTCGAGAACGGCGCGCGGCTCGCGGTGCCGTACCTGGTCCACCTCGGCATCGACAACGGCATCCCCCCGATCCTGGCCGGTGAGGGCGCGTCGACGCTGATCACCGTCGTGATCACCCTGTTCGCGATGGCGTTGCTGCAGGCTTTCGCGCGGCAACTGTTCCTGATGCGGTCCGGACGGCTCGGTCAGACCATTCTGCTCGGCCTGCGCCGCCGCGTGTTCGACCACTTCCAGCGGCTCAGCCCCTCGTTTCACGACAAGTACACGTCCGGCCGGGTGATCTCCCGGCTGACCTCGGACGTCGGCGTGATCGACGAGATGCTGGCGAACGGCTTCGACAGCCTGGTCACGGCGCTGCTGACGCTGATCGGTACGGCGGTCCTGCTGCTGACGCTGGACTTCAAGCTCGGCCTGCTGGCCCTGCTGTCGTTCCCGGCGCTGATCCTGATCACGGCCTGGTTCCGGAAGCGGTCCGCCGTCGTCTACCGGCAGACCCGTGAGGCCGTCGTACTCGTCATCGTGCACTTCGTCGAGTCGATGACCGGGATCCGTGCGGTCCAGGCGTTCCGCCGGGAGCCGCGCAACGAGGAGATCTTCCACGGCGTCAACGACCGCTACCGGGCGGCCAACCTGGAGTCGTTCCGGCTGAACGCGATCTTCATGCCGTCGATCAAGGGCGTCGGCAACATCACCATCGTCGCGATCCTGGCGTACGGCGGTTACCAGGCGTACCACGGGCACGTGACCGTCGGCGTACTGACCGCGTTCCTGCTGTACCTGCGGCAGTTCTTCGAGCCGCTGCAGGACATCTCGCAGTTCTACAACACCTTCCTGTCCGCGAGCGCCGCGCTGGAGAAGCTGTCCGGTGTGCTCAACGAGAAGCCCGACGTACCGGAGCCGGTCAAGCCGGTCCGTCCCGGCAAGAGCCGCGGGCACCTCGAGCTGCGCAACGTGCGGTTCCAGTACGTCGACGGCGTACCGGTCCTGCCCGGACTCGACCTCGACGTGCCGGCCGGGCAGACACTCGCCCTGGTCGGTACGACGGGTGCCGGCAAGACCACGATCGCCAAACTGGTCGCCCGGTTCTACGACCCGACCAGCGGTCACGTCCTCCTCGACGGGACCGACCTGCGCGACCTGACCGAGGACGACCTGCGCGAGCGGGTCGTGATGGTGACGCAGGAGAACTTCCTCTTCACCGGCACGGTCGCCGACAACATCCGCTTCGGCAAGCCCAGCGCCACCGTCGACGAGGTCGTCGAAGCGGCCAAGGTGATCGGCGCGCACGACTTCATCATGGCGCTTCCGAACGGGTACGAGACCCAGGTGGAGAAGCGGGGCAGCCGGCTGTCGGCCGGTCAGCGCCAACTCATCGCCTTCGCGCGGGCGTTCCTGGCGGACCCCGGCGTACTGATCCTGGACGAGGCGACGTCCAGTCTCGACATCCCGAGCGAGCGGCTCGTCCAGCGCGCGCTCCGGACCATCCTGGCCGACCGTACGGCGATCGTGATCGCCCACCGGTTGTCCACGGTCGAGACGGCCGACCGGGTCCTCGTGCTCGAGCACGGCCGGATCATGGAGGACGGCTCACCGGACGACCTGATCACCACAGGCGGTCGGTACGCCGGTCTGCACCAGGCGTGGGAGGAGTCCCTGGCCTGAGTCTCGGGTCGATTGCGGGCGCGTGGGGTCCTCCCGGCGCGCCCGCTTTCGCGTGCTCTCGTGCCGCCGTGCCGGGGTGGCGAGAACCTGGTGCCGGCGTTTCAGGGAGTGTTGCCGATGTCAAGGATGTTGCCGCCGTGGGTGAGCCGGTCGTCGATGGCTCGCGCACAAGCCCGCGTCGGTTCGCGCTCGGTCAGGACCTGGACGAAGCCGGATCACGCTGGGGAGGGCGGCTTGTCGGTGCCCGGACCTAGGATGCGGAGCATGACGCGATATGTCGACGAGGACCTGCAGGGTGCGGAGTTCCGCGAATGCGATCTGACCGGCGCCCGCCTGATCGGCGTCGTCATGCAGGATGCCGTCATCGACGGGCTCGTCACCAACCTCGTGGTGAACGGTGTCGAGGTCACCGGGTACGTCGAGGCAGAGCTCGACCGGCGTCATCCGGTGCGGGTGCTGATCCGCTCCGGGGACCTTGCCGATCTGCGCGAGGCATCGCGTCAGCTCCATGCCGGCTGGGCCGCCACGATCGAGCGAATCCGCCGTACGCCCGGCATCGAGCGCCGCAGCGTGAACGACGAGTGGTCGGCGGTGCAGACGATGCGCCACCTGGTCTTCGTCCACGACTCGTGGTTCCGCCGCTGCTGCCTGGGCTCGACGGAGCTGTTCACGCCGATGGGCGTCGGGCCGACCGTCGAGCCCTACCGTGGCGCGCACGGGCTCGACCTCTCGCTGGATCCTTCCCTCGACGAGATCGTGAGCGTGCGTGACGCCCAGACCGCCGAGCTGGAGGCCTGGCTCGACGAGGTCACCGCTGTGCGGCTCGCAGCGCGAGCGCCGGTGCCCGACGACGATGTCTGGCCGCCGTACGCCCGGGGCCGCTCGGTGCGGCAGTGCCTCAGCACGGTGCTCAACGAGACCTTCGAGCACCACGGCTTCTGCGTCCGCGACCTCGACCTGATCGAGGCACAGGACACTCAGTAGGGCCGGCGACGGTTCTCGCGATTCGCGGCCCGGAGCCATCGCCGGAAGTTCGCGTGCAGGGGTCTGTGTGGCATGCCAGAACCCGAACGACGACCAGCGGGGAACCCGCGGTCATCCGAGGCGCCGTAGCGCTGTCTCGACAGCGGCCTCGACCCGGGAAGTCATGCCGGGCACATCGACGGGCCGCCGCCCAGCGACCTGGCCACGGATCCACTTCGGCCCGCTGTCGTCATAGTGCAGCAGGGCATACAGGTCCCACCACGGATCGAGAGTCACCCCGGCGATCGACTCATAGAGCGACCGAAGCTGCTCCGACCACTCTGGCGAGTAGAGCGCCGCCAAGTATCGCCGACAGTGCCCGACGTCAATCGCGCGCGGCCCCCGATGGATGGAGTTCCAGTCGGTCAGCCCGGTGATCCTCCCGCGCGACCACAGCATGTTGACGGGCAGGAGATCGCAGTGCAGAAAGACGGCTGTGTCCGTCGGCGGCGGCGCCGCCATGACCCCGAACGCCGCCTTCCACACAGCCGGGTTCTGTGCGTCGACCGGCACCTGAAACCCGTCGAGAGGAGCGATCCAGGAATCCGTCCAGGGTCTGAACATCTTCGCGGGAAGATCGAGGGAATGCAGCAGTACAGCAAGCTCCGCGATTCTCGTCATCCACGACCGAGGTTCCGCCGGATCGAGGTGAACATGCCCCGGCAAGCGTGTCATCAGCAACGATGGCGCGCCCCCGGTCGAAGCACCGGCGACGTCAGCAGCCAGGATGCTCGGAGCCGGGAGCACGCTGCCCGCCACCACGCCGAGGTTGGCGATCTCCTTCTCCAAGCTCTCCTGCAGGCCGAGCCCGCCCGGGTACTGCCGCAGTACGACGAACGTTCGCACCCCACGTCGCTCGACAGTCAACCGATGCACGGCGGAGCAGACGCCACCGGTCAGTCGGCGATAGCCGACGATGCGACTGCCCCGACCCATTGACGCCGCAACCCAGGCGAGAGTCTCCACGGAGGGCCGACGCTGCCTGAACCCGCCATCCCTCCAGTCGCCGTCGGTCATGAGTGCGAGCCTATTCGCCAGGGACCTGCGGCGTTAGGGGTTTTGGCCGGCCAGAGGCAGCGACCCGGCCGTTACCATACGCAACGGTTCGCGACGGAGCAGGCGGCTCAGGTGGACTACCCGATCACCCGGAGGGACAACGAGTCCCGTCGGACGGGTGAGTCTGTCCCGAGCGGTTCTGTCGGCGCAGGTGGGTAGCGTGAGCGCATGCTGACGACGCTGGCGGTGGAGAACTACCGGTCACTGCGCCGCCTGGTCATGTCCCTGCGCGGGCTCAACGTCGTGACCGGCGCGAACGGCACGGGCAAGTCCAGCCTGTACCGCGCACTCCGCCTGCTCGCCGACGCTTCGCGCAACGGCGCCGTCGCCGCCCTCGCCCGTGAAGGCGGCCTGCAATCGACGCTGTGGGCAGGCCCTGAGCACGTGCGCAAGGACAGACCAGTGCAAGGCACCGTCCGAACCGGGCCGGTGGCGCTCCGGATGGGGTTCGCGTCGGATGACTACGGGTACGCCGTCGACTTCGGCCTACCGGTGCCGACGAGCGGCATTCGCAGCGAGCCATCGGCGTTCAACCTGGATCCGGTGATCAAGCGTGAGTCGCTCTGGGCGGGCCCTTTCCTTCGACCCGCGGCGCTGCTGATGGAACGGGGCGGCGGCGGGGCACGCATCCGCGACAACGACGGTCAGTGGCAGGACGACGGGCACGTGCTTCAGCCGTTCGACAGCATGCTGAGCGAGTTCGCGGATCCGCAGCGCGCGCCCGAGCTGCTCGCGTTGCGCGAACGGATGCGTGCCTGGCGGTTCTACGACCATCTCCGTACGGACGCCGACGCGCCGGCCCGGCGGACGCAGATCGGCACCCGTACGCCGATTCTGGACCCCGAAGGCGCCGACCTGGCCGCCGCCCTGCAGACGATTCGGGAGATCGGCGCGAAGGGTGCGCTCGACGAGGCGATCGAGTTGGCGTTCCCGGGCAGTCGGGTGGAGATCGTCAACGCCGCCGGACGCTTCGAGATCGCCTTCCGCCAGCACGGTCTTCTCCGGCCGCTGTCCGGCGCCGAGCTCTCGGACGGCACGCTCAGATACCTCCTCTGGGTCGCCGCCCTGCTCACTCCCCGCCCGCCCGAGCTCCTCGTCCTGAACGAGCCCGAGACCAGCCTCCACCCCGATCTCCTCCCGGCCCTGGCGAACCTTGTCGTCACCGCCGCGAAAGAGGCGCAGGTCATCGTCGTCACCCACTCCCGCCCGTTCCTCGCCGCCCTCGACGAACTGTCCGACGGCCTCCACACCATCGAGCTCGTCAAAGACCACGGCGCCACCACCATCGCCGGCCAAGGCCCACTGGACGAACCACCCTGGAAGTGGCCGACGCGCTAGACCTCAGAGATGGGGTACCTCGCCGGATCCGCTGATGACGGCGACGATCGTCGTACCCCGGGCGAAGGCCCGGCGGAGCGGGCGTAGCGCGGCGTGCGGAGAACCTCAATCCTTGATCGATTCGAACCGCACGAGGATGAGCGAACCGACGGCGGAGAGCACGAACCCGGCGATCGCGCCCGGCCACCAGCCGTCGCGGACGGCGTCGGAGAGAACGAAGACGCCCACCGCGGCCGGGGTGATAGTCTGGAGGGCGATCATCGGGGTGGTTGCCAGGGTGACCGACCCCCGCTGCAACGCCAGCGAGTAGAGGATGAAGGCGACTGCGCCGCTCAGAGGCAGCGTGTACGTCGTGACGCCCTTGAGGAGTTCCCCGACCGACCCGTCCTGCAGCAACCGCGCTGAGATCGCGACCCCGGCGTACCCGAGTCCGGCCAGCAGACCGAGCAACGCAGTGGAGACGCCGTGTTGCGAGCGGCTCGCGATAGCGCCGAGGACGCCGATCACCACGAGCCCGGCGATGATGCCGACGGTGAGCCCGTGGTGCCGGGCGCTGTCACCGGCATGGCCCGCGGAGACCGCGAGCAGCCCGAGCCCAACGCAGACCGCAACCACCGCGGACCACTCCAACCCGCTCAGCTGATCAGACATCAGCCGGGTCGCGAGCAGGGCTGTGACCACCAGGCTGGCCGCGATACCAGCCTGGGCGAGGTACAGCGGGAGCAGCCGGAGGGCGACGAAGTGCAGCCCGAAGCCGACCAGGTTCAGCGCGAGCGCGGCGAGGAACGCGGGCTGCTTCAGCAACGCGATGACGAAGCCGCCGAGCCGGCGCGGGTTCAGTTCCGACTCGGTCGGGACCTTGCGCGAGCCGACGGCTTGCAGGATCGCGGCGATGCCGAAGACCACCGCGGCGCCGAGCGCCGCGCCGAGACCGAGGACCACTCAGCCGACCTTGCGCCGCGGCACCCAGAACGTCAGATACAGACTGAGAACGCCGTAGTAGACAAGGTAGGCGAGCGAGACGGCGACCACGATCGCGTTCGGGTCCGGCATCTGGGCGAGCAGTACGGCGTACGACGCGAGCCAGATCGCCGTCGTGAGCAGGTTCAGCGACCGGAACGCCTTCGTCCGGGACGGGTAGACGTACTTGACCGGGACGAACACCAGGATCGAGCAGACGACCAGGATGACGCCGGTCGCGACCGGGCCGAGGCCGAGGACGACGACGTAGAACGCGACCACGTTCCAGTAGCTGGGGAAGCCGAGGAAGAAGTGGTCGTCGGTCTTCGCGTCGACCCGGCAGAACTGGTAGCTGGAGGCAAGCAACGGCAGCGCGGCCAGGACCGCCCCCCAGGCGCCGGACGGCAGGTAGTCGCCGGTCCAGAGCAGCACGATCGGGGCGAACGCGTAGGTCAGGTAGTCGACGATGTTGTCCAGCATCGCGCCGTCGAACCACGGGATGGTTTCCTTCACCCGTAGCCGGCGGGCGAGCATCCCGTCGGTGCCGTCGATCACCAGGGCGGCCAGGCCGAGCCAGAGCGCGCGGACGGCGTCGCCGTCGATCGCGGCGATGACGATGAGCAGCGCGAGCACCGTTCCGCTCGCGGTATAGGCGTGCAGTGCCAGTCCGGCCAGACGCAACCGCGTCGACCCGACGAACGGTTCCCGCACCGCGTCGTGTGTGGTCAGGACGACTCCCAGAACTCGGTCGACGCAACGCGTCGCGCCAGGCAGATGAAACGAGGCCGAGCCCCAGCGTCTCACAACCCCTGGCCCGGCCAGGTCACCCTGTACCGTTCCGCGGTGGATCTGTTCACAGACCTTACGGACCTGGCCCAGACGTTCCCGCTGATGCGCGGCGGCCGGGCGCTGCTCGGCCCTGCGGATCCTGGCATCCCGTACCGGGTGTCGTGGGTGACCGGCGGCGCCCTGAAGATCGCCGCCGGCTCCGCGATGGTCTGGCTGACCTACTAGCCGATCGGCTCCAGGAGGAACTGCGGGATCTTGCGGGCCGTCTTCTTCTGGTACTCCGCGTACTGCGGGAAGGCGGCCACCGACCGCGGCCACCACTCGTCGTACTCCGCGCCCTCGAGCTCGCGGGCGACGTACTCCCTGGTGACCTCGCCGTCCTGCAGCGTGATCTTCGGGTCGGCCCTGAGGTTGTTGTACCAGACCGGGTGCTTCGCGGCGCCGCCGTCCGAGCCGACCGCGACGTACACACCGTTGTGCTCGACCCGCATCAGCGGGACCTTGCGGATCTTGCCCGACGTGACGCCACGCATGGTGAGCAGCACGACCGGCCGGCCCATGATGTCGACCGCCGCGGTCGTTCCGGCCGCTTCAATCTTCTCCACCTGGGTGCGGACCCACCCGGTCGGACTGGGGGCGTAGTCGTCATTGTTCGATGTCATGTCACCAACTCTAGAAGGTGACACGTCATCATCAGGAATCCTGGCGTGTCCTGTCCGCGAGCATCGCTTCCACCTGAGCGGTCTCGGCGATCTCGGCGACGATCGCCAGGCGGCGGTCCCACTGCGCCGCGACGTCCGCCATCCAGGCCGCCGTCGCGGTCAGTGCCGTCGACCGCAACTCGAATTGCACCTCGCGCCCCTCACGCCGGCTCTGCACCAGCCCGGCCGCCCGCAGGACGGCGAGATGCTGCACGACCGCCTGTCTGGTCACCGGCAACTCACTCGCCAGCGACGTCGCCGTCCGGCCACCGCCGACCGCGAGCAACTCCACCACGACCCGCCGGGTCGGATCACCCAACGCCTCCAGCACCCCGGCCACGCGGACGACGGGATGCTCGGCGCCGGTCACCTCGCTCACAGCGTCGGCGCCAGCTCCGTGAGCGCGGCCAAACCACCGTCCCAGCCCTGCGCCGATTGGTCGGCCCGCTTGACCTGCTCCTCCGCCGGCACCTCCAGCCGGTCGAACCCGCTTTCCACCACCCGCAACCGCGTGCCCTCACCTTCGGGGGTGAGGGTGAACTCCACAAGGTTCGAGTTGCCCGGCTTCGGCTCCACGTCGGGATCGACGGCGTACCGGTAGGCGAATCTCCGGCCGGGCTCGAGCTTCTCCACGAACCCGCGATACTCGCCGTGCTCGTCCCACCGCATCACCAGCCGGCCACCCGGGCGAAGGTCGATCTCCGCCCCGCCGAACGCGTACCAGCGGGCGAGGTTCTCCGGCTGGGTCACAGCCGACCACACCACCTCCGGCCGCGCCTCGACGTACACCTCACGCTCCACCGTGCTGTCCATGCCTCCACCCTGCCACTCCACCCAGCCAGGTGCAAGTGACCACTTGCACATCAGACAGGGTGCTCAGACCGCGCAGGACCGGAGCTGAGTCGCGGTGGCGATCGTCGCCTCGATCCACCGCCGCCGGAGGAAGTGCGCCTTGAGCAACCGGTGCACGCCGTCCAGGACGACCAGACGGCCCCGGTAGGCGACCAGGTTGACCGGGAGGTCGAGGTCGGCGTCCATCACCCGCTGGTAGTGGGCGCGGAAGTTCATCGGCGTCGCGGCGACCTGGTTCGGCGTGACCTTGAAGCGTTCGCCGTCGAGCTGCCACAGCGGCAGGTCGAACATCCAGACCAGGTCCGCCACCTCGACCGGCTCGACCTTCAGGTCCAGCTCCCACAGCTTCTCGAGCTGCCAGCGGTACGGCGGGAACACCTCGCGGACCGCGTCCGGCATCAGCGCGAGCAGCTCCTCGAACGACACGTCCGGCGCGGCCCGATCCGGAGCGGTCCCGAAGGAGACTTCTTTGTCGGTCGTCACGACCGTGCAGGCTACGCCATCCGGGGACCCCCGCGCCGCCGGCGGCTAACCGTGCGGCTTCCGGTGGATGATCACGATCGCGGAGTCGTCCCCCGGACCTCCGGCCGCGTCGACCAGCTCGTCGGCACCACCTTGGAAGCCCTGCGCGACCAGACGTTCCGCGTGCCCCGCGAGCCGGTCGGTTCCCCGGCCGATGTCGCGTCGCGGCGTCTCCACCATCCCGTCGCTGTACAGGAACAGCGCGTCGCCCGGCTTGAGCTGCCCGCGGTTCACCTCGAACTCCGGCGTCTCCATCAGCCCGAGCAGCGGACCGTCGGTGTCCCGGGTCTGCCACCGCCCCGACCACGCGTCGAACTGGATCGCCGGCGGGTGACCGGCCGTCCGTACGCCGAAGTCCCCGGTCTTCAGGTCGACGGCGACATGGACGACGGTGGCGAAGTCGTCGTCCCACTCCTGTCGCCGCATGTACTGGTTCGCCGACGGCAGGAACTCCTCCACCGGTACGACGCCGAGCAGCGCGCCGAACGCCCCGGACAGCAGAAGCGCCCGCGTGCCCGCGTCGATTCCCTTGCCCGAGACATCGACCAGCGCGACCTCGAGCAGGTCGTCGCGGGTCGTCGACACGACGAAGTCACCGGAGAACGTCGCCCCGCCCGCGGACCTGATCGCGGAGTCGGCCCACCACCCGGGCGGCAGGTCCGGCAGCTCGCCCTGGGCGGTGAGCGTGTCGCGCAGCTCCATCAGCATCGACTCTCCCCGGGTGCCCGGGACGCCGAGCCGGCTGCGCACCTTGGCGGAGGTGATCACGATCCAGCCGACGATGCCGAGCACCAGCACGAAGCCAGTCCTCGGCAGCTCGGGCGGCCGCGACATGATGACGTACGACCCGGCCGCCAGCGTGATCAGCGTCAGTGCGACGAGCTGCCGGAACCGCAGCAGCAGTCCGCCGAGCAGCAGCGGGATCACCAGCAGCGAGGCCGGCACCTGCGACGGCCAGGCGAGGCCGAACGCACTGCCGACCAGCGTCGTCAGCAGCAGCGCGGCGAACGCAAGCTGGTGCGATCTGCGCGCGCGTCGCACCAGCGCATCGACCCGGCGGCCGATCCGTCGTACCTCAGCGAGACCGCCGCTCGTGTTCATGGTGTGAAGAAGATAACGGCACTCCCCGGTCCGCGCATCCAGTCGTAACCCAACTGATGAATGTCAGCTCTTGCGAGCGAGCCCGGTCCGCTGGCATTTGGGGCACCAGAACAAGTTGCGTCCGGCCAGTATCTCGGTCCGGACGACCGAGTGGCAGACGTGGCAACGATGCCCCTGCCGGCGGTACACGTACACCTCGCCACCGTGGTCGTCCTGCCGAGGGTCGCGGCCCATCGCCTCGGGAGTGTGGTCGTCGGCAACGGTGTCGATCCGGCCGGTCTGGACGCCGTACTTCATCAGCTCGAGCAGGTCGTCCCACATGCCCTGCCACTCGCGCTTCTTCACCAGGTGGCCGCGCGTCATCGGGTGCAGCTTGGCCCGGAACAGCACCTCGGCGCGATAGACGTTGCCGACCCCGCTGAGCACCGCCTGGTCCATCAGCAGTTGCCCGATCGGCAGTTTGCTGCGGTGGATCCGCTTCCAGGCCAGCTCAGGATCGGCGTCGTCGCGCAACGGGTCGGGGCCGAGCCGGGCCATCAGTGTCTCGCGCTCCGGGTCGGTCAGCACCTCGCACACTATCGCTCCGCGCAGGTCGGCGTACGCCGTCTCGTTCTGCAGGCGGAGGCGGACCTGGCCGACCGGCTCGGGCACCGGCGCCGGGCCGAAGTCCACCTTGCCGATCAGGCCGAGATGGACGTGCAGCCAGCCGGCGCCCTCGAAGTCGGCGAAGAAGTGTTTGCCGTGGGCCTCGGTCTGCCGCAGCACGTGCCCGTTCAGCAGAGCGGCACCTTCGGCGAACCGGCCCTGCGGGCTGGATGCCTGGACCGGACGGCCGCCGAACGCGTCCCAGACGTCGTTCGCCAGCCGGTGCAGGGTGTGACCTTCAGGCATGATTCCTCTTATGGGTACGACAGGTGGTGCGAAAGGTGGCCGGAGCGGTCCGCCCACTCCGGCCGTCGTCGGGACCGGCCGGTCGATGCGCGCCCGCGACGTGTCCCGGCCGCGTCAGCCGGTCAACCGCCGGCCGGTGGTCCAGCCGGACCATGACAACGACCACGACAGGGACCACGACAGGGACCACGACAGGGACCACGACAGGGACACCGACAAGGCTCAGGACAACGGAGGCAGTTCACCGGTCGACTCGTAGGCGGACAGCATGTCGATCCGCCGGGTGTGCCGGTCCTCACCCGAGTAGTCGGTGGCCAGGAACGTCTCGACGAACCCGGTGGCCTCCTCCTCGGAGTGCATCCGCGCACCGACGCTGATCACGTTCGCGTTGTTGTGCTCACGGCCGAGCCTCGCGGTGTCGGTGCTCCAGGCCAGGATCGCCCGGACCCCTTTCACCTTGTTGGCCGCGATCTGCTCACCGTTGCCGGAGCCACCGATCACGATGCCGAGGCTGCCCTCGTCCTTGGCCACCCCCTCGCCCGCCCGCAGGCAGTACGGCGGGTAGTCGTCGACGGCGTCGTACACGGCCGGGCCGTGGTCGACGACGTCGTGCCCGGCAGCCGTCAGGTGCTGGACAAGGTGGTTCTTGAGTTCGAAGCCGGCATGGTCGGAGCCGATGTGCACTCGCATGGCCGAAGTCTCGCACCTCCTACCGACGGTCCCGCACGCCGGGCACGGTCAGCGACTCGGTCATCCGGGTCACCTCGGCGTACGCCTTCTCGTACGGCGTCCCGGGCGGATGCAGCGTGTACAGCGCGACGACGGTCCGGTCGGCCGGCCCGGCAGTGCCCGTGGTGTGCAGGGCATCACTGCGCAGGTCGACGGCGCTGTCCCGGGGTTCAACCCGGTCGGAGCCGTATCCGCTCGACCCGAGAAAGCCGGACCAGCCCTGCTTGATGCTGAAGTCCTCCGGGCAAGCCGACGCGATCCCGAAGAACTGGTCGAAGCCGTCGGTGCCGAGTCTGGTTGGCCGGTGCAGCAGCCCCATCACCAAAGTGCGCACTGGTGCAGGTGCTCCGTCTAGGAGGTAGCGGTAGATCCGGACCGTGTCCGCGGCCGTGATCGCGACGTACCCCCAGAAGCCCGGATGGGTGGCAGGCGGCCCGGCCGTGTGTGTCAGGCCGAGCCGCCGCACCATCCGGTCGACGATCGTGGCACCACCGAGCTCGTCCCAGTAGTAGCTCGCCGCGTCGTCGTCACTGCTGCGCAGCATCACGTCGAGCCGGGCCCGGTCCGCGGCCGGCACGTCGTACTCCGGCGCGCGGTCCCAGAGGTAGTCGAGCGCGATCAGCAGCTTGACCACGGACGCCGAACGAAACCGGTGATCGGCGTTGTGCTGCTGGACGAACCGTCCGGTACTTCGATCGAAGACGGCGTACCCGGCCGTCACTCCCGCGGGTATGGCAACGATTTCCGGCCGGTCGTCACGCAACGTCATCGGCAACCACTCACCACTCGACGGACTCTTTCGTGAGCAACCTTCACCCGCGCGCGCGGCCGGAGACAACCCCTGTACGAGAGACGGAATCAGTCGAAGACGGGCCCGCGGTCACGGGTCCGCTTGATCTCGAAGAAGCCGTCGGTGCCGGCCACCAGGCGGACGCCGTCCCAGAGTTTGCCGGCCGCCTCGCCCTTCGGGGCGGGCGTGACCACGGGACCGAAGAAGGCGGTACCCTCGACGGCGATCACCGGCGTGCCGACCTCCATGCCGACCAGGTCCATCCCGGCCTGGTGCGACTTGCGCAGCGCGTCGTCGTGGCGGTCGGTGCCGGCCGCCTCGATCAGCGACGCGGGCAGGCCGGCTTCGGCGAGCGATTCCTCGAGTACGCCGTCACCGCCGAGGCCGCGGCCTTCGACGTGGATGCGGTTGCCGAGGGCGGTGTAGAGGGGCAGCAGGACCTCGTTGCCGTGCGCCTGCTCGGCGGCGGTCAGCACCCGGACCACACCGAGTTTGCGCTGCCAGTTGGCATCGTGGTCGTCGCGGTCCGCGTTCAGAATGGCCAGGCTCATCACGTGCCAGGTCGTCGTCACGTCCCGGACCTGCTCGACCTCGAGCATCCAGCGGGACGTCATCCAGGCCCAGGGGCAGGCCGGGTCGAACCAGAAATCGGCAGAGGCAGTCATATTCACCATCATACAAAGTTGAAGAATCGTAGGTACCGGTCTGGTATCCAATACCCAATGTCGCGGGGAAACCCTCGGCGAAGCCGACAGCCAGGTGCATAGGATGCGGACATGCCTGGAACCAACCTGACGCGCGACGAGGCGCGTACCCGTGCCGGGGTGGTCAGCGACGTCGAGTACCTGATCGAGCTCGACCTGACCAACGCCCCGAGCGGCGCTCCGACCTTCCGGTCGGTCACCACGATCACCTTCGCCGCCACGGCCGGCGCGAACACCTTCGCCGACCTGATCGCGGAGCAGGTGCGGGAGGTGACCCTGAACGGCCGCTCGCTCGACCCGGACACGGTGTACGACGGCGCCCGCGTCCAGCTGGACGGTCTGGCGGAACGCAACGAGCTGACGGTGGTCGCGGACTGCACCTACTCGCGCACCGGTGAAGGGCTGCACCGCTCGGTCGACCCGGCCGACAAGGAGACCTACCTCTACACGCAGTTCGAGGTGCCGGACGCCCGCCGGGTGTTCACCACCTTCGAGCAGCCGGACCTCAAGGCCCGTTTCACTTTCACCGTGTCCGCGCCTGCCCGCTGGGTGGTCATCTCGAACGCGCCGACGCCCGAGCCCACGCCGTACACCGGGGACAACGGTGAGGAGTTCGCCCGTTGGGAGTTCCCGGCGACCGAGCGGATGTCGACGTACATCACCGCCGTCGTCGCCGGTCCGTACCACGTCGTCACCGACACCTACGAGGGACCGCACGGCAGCTACCCGCTGTCGCTGCTGTGCCGGCCGTCGCTGAAGGACGCCCTCGACGTCGACGACCTGTTCGAGGTGACCAAGCAGGGCTTCGAGCTGTTCGAGCGCGCCTTCGGGACGCCGTACCCGTTCCACAAGTACGACCAGGCGTTCGTGCCGGAGTACAACATGGGCGCGATGGAGAACGCGGGCTGCGTGACGCTGCGGGACGAGTACCTGTTCCGCAGCCGGACGACGCACGCGGAGATGGAAGCCCGCGCCAACACGGTCCTGCACGAGCTCGCCCACATGTGGTTCGGCGACCTGGTCACGATGACCTGGTGGGACGACCTCTGGCTGAACGAGTCGTTCGCGGAGTGGGCCAGCCACTGGGCCCAGGCGGTGGCCACCACCAAGTACGCCGGTGCCTGGACGACCTTCTGCAACGCGCGCAAGAACTGGGCCTACCGGCAGGACCAGCTGCCCTCGACGCACCCGATCGCGGCCGACATGGTCGACTTCCACGCGGTCGAGGTGAACTTCGACGGCATCACCTACGCCAAGGGCGCCTCCACGCTGCGGCAGCTGGTCGCGTTCGTCGGTGAGGAGACTTTCATCACCGCGCTGAAGGAGTACTTCTCCGACCACGCGTTCGGCAACACCGAGCTGGCCGACCTGCTCAAGCCGCTGGAGAAGGCGTCCGGGCGGGACCTGGACGACTGGACCGAGCGCTGGCTGCGGACGGCCGGGGTGAACACGCTGCGCGCCGACTTCTCGGTCGACGCCGAGGACGCCTTCACGTCGTTCGCGATCGAGCAGACCGCGGCCGAGAACTTCCCGGTCCTGCGGCCCCACCGGCTCGCGGTCGGTCTCTACCGCCGTACCGACGAAGGCCTCGTGCGGACCGAGCGGTTCGAGGTGGACATCGACGGACCGCGCACGGAGCTCGCCGAACTGGTCGGCGCGACCCAGCCGGACCTGGTGCTGCTGAACGACGACGACCTCACCTACGCCAAGATCCGGCTGGACGAGCGGTCCCGGGCCACACTGGTCGAGTCGATCGACCAGCTGACCGAGTCGTTGCCCCGGGCCCTTGCCTGGGGTGCGGCCTGGGACATGACCCGCGACGCGGAGATGCCGGCCAGCCAGTACGTCGGCATCGTGCTGCGCGGGATCAGGGCCGAGACCGACCTGACCGGCGTACGGTCCCTGCTGAACCAGGCGACCAGCGCGATCAACCTGTACTCCGCCCCGGAGAACCGGCCGTCCCTGCGGGCTCAGTTCGAGGAGGCAGTGGCGGAGCTGCTGGCCGCCGCCGAGCAGGGCAGTGACCACCAGCTCGCATTCGCCCGGGCGTACAGCTCCGCGGTGTACTCCGAGGCCGGCGCGGACCGGCTGGCCGCCTGGCTCGACGACCGCGACCTACCACCCGGCCTGGTGGTCGACACCGATCTCCGCTGGACGCTGATCGTCGCACTGGCCCGGCTCGGCCGGATCGGCGCCGACGAGATCGACGACGAGCTCACCCGGGACACCACCATCACCGGCCAGGAGCGGGCCGCCCAGGCGCGCGCCGCCCGACCGACCCCCGAGGCCAAGGAAGAGGCGTGGCGGATCGCGGTCGAGTCCGGCGACACCCCGAACGAGACCCAGTTCCGGACCATCCTCGGCTTCCAGCAGCCAGGCCAGGAGGAGCTCCTGCGGCCGTACGTCGAGAAGTACCTGAGCGCGGCCAAGGACGTCTACACCCGCCTCGGCTCGTCGATGGGTGAGAACGTGCTCGTCTACCTCTCGCCGCGCAACCTGGCCGAGCAGGCGACGCTCGACGCGCTCACGACCTGGCTGTCCGCGGAGGCGTCGTCGGTGGACGCTCCGACCCTGCGCTACGTCAGCGAGGCCCAGGCCGACCTGACCCGCGCGCTGGCCGCGCAGGCCCGCGACGCGAGCTGAACACGGCGCCGGCGGTCTCGTGCTGAGACCGCCGGTGTTGTGTTGGACCGGCCTGAGGTAAGACTGGTCGGGTGCCCGCTTCTGACCCCGCCCTCGCCGGTGCGGCAGCTGTTGCGCTGACCGGACTGGCTGAGGCGTACCGCCCTCGCCCCGTCACTCCCCTGATGCCTTGGCGCTACCCGCATCGCCTGGTGAAGCCGTACATCATCACCGCTCGCGGACGACAGTGGGACGACCAAATGGTCGAGGTCGCCGGGGCCACCGCGTCCCGCCAACTCGAGTTCGACGACGCGATGGGAGCTGTCGGGCTGGGCGTCGTCGTACTCCACCTCGGCGACGACGGGATCTACCTGGTCGTGCAGAGCTGGGCGAAGGACTTCCAGTCCCGGCTGAGCATCTTCAGCGGCATGGACGTCGACGACCTGCGACCCGCGCCGATCGGCGCGGCACCGTGCGTGTGGGAGCTCGAGGTGTTGAGCCACGAACGGACGTCGTACGTGAAACACATCCTCAGCGCCCAGGTCGACGTGGACGCGTGGCTGGACGACGCCCTCGACACGCGGCCCCAGCCCAAGCAGACCGGGATCCCGTCCGGCACCTAGCCAGAGCGGATTCGCGCCACCGCTCCGCGGACCCGGACCGTGCTGGCGCAAGTGCGGCCGGTAACCATCAAACGATTGTTCTCTGGCGGAAAGTGAAGCCGCGACTCCGGGGTGCGATTCCTTCTGGCGATGGGGATTCTTCATCGCGTGAGCACTACTCACCGACCGGATGGTTCGGTTTAAGCTGCACGCACTATCCGCACCAAGGGAAGCCGGGGAGGGACCCTTGCCGTGACACCCGTGGATCACCGGCGGCCGCCCACCCGCGCCGGCCGGAGCCAGCACAAAAGCCCCTCCCGAGGTCACAAGAGCACCGCCCGGCAGCGGACCGAACCTCCACACAGCCACTCACGCAAACCCCAGCGCTCGCACAGCGCGGTCGGTGCGGCGATCGTGGCCGCGGCCGCGATGATCGCCGTGTTCGCGCTCATCCTGACCCGCGGGTCGTCGGCACCGCCGACGGACGAGGGTCTGCGGATCGGCGCCGCCGTCGACGGTGGCGCGGCCGCACCGGCGCCGACCGTCCCGACCCGGAGCTCGGACCCGTCCCCCTCGGTCAACACCGCCAAGGCGGATCGCAAGCCGCCGGCCTCCTCGGCGGCGCCCAAGACCACGGCTCAGCCGACCTTGACCCCGGATACCGGCCCGGACTCACCGGTCTTCCGGCGCGGCCAATGGATCGTCGTGATGGAGAAGTATCCGACCGACGTCGGCATGGACGCCGAAGGGTTGGCCAGGGCCACCGCGGTCAGGATGATCACCGCCGGCGTCCCGGCCAAGGCGATGCTGGTCGACGGTCAGTACCCGGGAATCGCGAACAGCTCCATGGAGCCGGTCACCGACACGTGGATCGTCTACCTCGGCCCGGGCCGGTCATCGGCGCAGATGCTGGACCAGTGCTCCGCACCCAAGACCCAGGCCGCTCACAGCAACTCCGCCTGCCCCACCTTCGAGCCGGCGATCGCTCCCGCAGCGAGCCAGAACTAGCCGACCGGGTCGGTCGCCAGACGCGCGTGCAGGTGGGAGTCGTGCCGCCGGCCCGTAGGTTCGACGTAGTAGTCGCGCATCGTGCCTTCCAACGCGAACCCGGCGTACGTCGCCACGCGGCATGAGCCCTCGTTGACGAGTGCGTGATCGAGCGACAACCTGTGCAGGCCCAGTCCGTCGTTCGCGAAGGCCCAGCGGGCTGCCGCATCCAGCGCGCGAGCCGCAAGCCGGCGGCCGCGGGCGGCCGGGCTGACCCAGTACGCCACGACCGCCTGGTCGGGAACGCGGCCGACGTCGCGCACCGACACACTGCCGAGCACCTGATCGCCGTCAGCGTCCGCGACCGCGAACACCGCGCTGCCGCGGGCCCAGCCGTCGATCCGCGGCTCGAGCCACCGCTTCGCCCGCTGGTCTCCGGGCGTGCGGATCACCGCCGTACCCGCGGTCCAGCGGAGGATGTCCGGATCACGGAGCGCTTCCGCGACCGCAGGCTCGTCGGTCCAGACGAACGGGCGCAGGACGACGTCGCCCAAGTCCATGCGGTGCGGCTGGACCAGACGGCTCACTGCTTGTGCGGCTCGTTCGCGTGCAGCAGCGGCGCCTGGTGAGCGTGCTCGCCCAGCTGCTGGACGCCGGTGACCAGACCGCCGGTCAGGTCGCCGGTGGCGAACGACGTCTGCATGGACAGCGCGGCCAGCCCGGCCGCGGCGTCGGAGAGCTGACGCTTGGCGACCGCGCCGGTGACGATCTCCAGCCGGCGCCCGGCCGGGTCGACGTACACCAGGACGGTGTGGTCCGGGTCGTCGAGCTCGTTCAGCAGCTCCAGCGCGAACGGGCGCGTCTCGGAGTCGGCTCCACCGACGTACACGGAGAAGTGCAGGCCGGAGACCTCTTCGGCGTGCCGGACGGCCTTCTCGATGTCGTAGAGCTGGTCCGGGGTGAATGCGTCACCAGCTGGCACTTGCGCCTCCGGTCGAACGGGCGACGCCTGCACCGGCGCTCGCGGTGGCGCCCGGTGCGGCAGGCAGCTCGGGCAGACTGTGCTGGTCGGGGAGTTTGGCGGGGTCGGGCTTGGTGGCGGTCGGCCCGTTGATCCAGACCGGCGGCGCCCACCAGGACAGGCCCGGGCGGTAGCGCGGTCCGTTCGCGATGGACGGCGCGAAGACCAGCAGCGCCACCACCGCGAGGACCAGTGCGGGGATGCCGACGAACACCAGCAGGGTGTGGCCGGACACTTCAGTGATCACACCCAGAGCCTAGTCCCCCGGCATCCCACACCGATCAGTGCCTCGCACCACCAGCCACACTCCCCACGGAGCGCGGCTGGTCTCGTCAGCAGCCTCCGCAGTTGTAGTACAGGATGTCCCAGTGGTTGCCCTCGTTCGCGTAGATGTTGCCCGCGCCGGACCGCCACTGCTGGGCACCGTCACCGCGGTCCGCGATCCGGGTGAAGGTGTTGCGGATGTAGTTGCTGACACAGGTGTAGACCGAGATGTCGACCTTGTAGCCGTTGCGGTGGCTGTAGGTTCCGGACGCGTGCCCGACCTCGGTCCCGCCGGTGATGTTCACCGCGCACCCACTCGCCTGCTTCAGCGTGCGAACGCCGTACACGGTGCTGTCGTTGATGTTGGTGAACGACGTACAGGTCGGGTTGTTCCAGTCCGAGCACCCACCGCTGGACGACCAGGTGAGCCCGGCGGCCCGGAAGATCGACGCCGCCTGCGAGTGCGTCATCTTCGTGACCGCGGCGGCCTGTTCGACCGCGACCACACCGGGCAGCAGGCCGGCCAGGACGGCGACGACCGGGACGAGGGCCCGGCGGAGGACAGATCTCATGGGGACACTCCTTGAAAGACGGGGCGGATATTTCAAGGAGTGCACTTCCCGTGAAAAATATTGACGAAACGTCCGGTTGACTCAGAAACGAACATCCGAACACTGGTAGAAGGCGTTCGCCGTGTCGTGGATGGTCCAGACGGCGAGGATCATGTGCCGTCCGGTCCGGCCGCCCGGCACGGTGCCGGGATGGCTGACGTTGTTCGCCGGCCGCGCGCCGTTCATGGTGACGGTCAGGAACGGGTTGAGGTCGAGCGCCGACCGGGTCAGCGGGGCGTTCTGGTTCCAGCCCTGTTTGGTGATGTAGTACTTGAAGTCGGTCGTCGCGTGCGGCGCCGTCAGGTACCAGCGGAAGTTGTAGCTCTGACCGGCGGTCAACTGCTCGGCCGGCCACGCTCCCCCGCGCTGGTCGTCCAGTTCGGCGAATTGCGCCAGTCCGGCCGAGCAGAGCTTGCCGTCGGCCGGTCCGGCGGCCGGGAAGCCCTTGGGTCCTTCGACGCTCTGCGGTTCCCACTGGATCTGGCCGCAGTTCTGCACGGTGCCGTTCTGGCAGTGCTTGGCACGACTGGTCGGACCGGTCGTGTACCCGTGGCCGTACGCCAGCGGGACCGACGTGCTGACCGCGAGCGCGAGCGCGCCGACGGCGATTCCGGCCAGGCTGAGTTTGCGTAATCGGAGCATGCGGACAACTCCTTCACTTGTCGGGGCGGAAAGGCAGTGAAGGAAGGCGCCTTCTAGGCAAATAGAAAACAACCGTTCAAATCTATTGTCAACAGCTCGTGAGCGAGTGGTGACTAAATGTTGAGCGCACCGATCAGCCGGCGGAGCCGCTGGTTGTTCGGCAGGTCCTCGATTAGGATCGGCGAGCCGTCCGGTCCACTGAGCGGCACCCGCCAGTTCGGGTACTCGTCGGTGGTGCCCGGCTGGTTCTGCGTACGGCGTTCGCCGACCGCGTCGGTCAGCGCCACACCGACCAGCTTTGCCGGTGTGTGCGCGACGTACCGGTGGAGGGCCTCGACGATCCGTTCGACGTCGCCGTCGGTGTCGCTCAGCAGATGCCGCTCGCGCAGGGTGTTGAGCCAGGAGTCCCGCTCGGCCTCGTCCACCTCGAGCTCCTCGGCGACTGGTCGGGTCAGCAACCCGAGCCGGTTCCGCAGCTCGACGTGGTCGCCGGCGAGGTACCCAGCGGTCGGCGGCAGGTCATGCGTGGTCACCGTGGCCAGGCACAGCTCACGCCACCGCTCCGGCGCCAGTGGGGTGCCCTGCTGGTCCCGCTCGAACCACAGCACCGACGTACCGAGGACGCCGCGCTCGGTGAGGTAGTCACGCACCCAGGGCTCGACCGTGCCCAAGTCCTCGCCGATCACTGTCACGCCCGCCCGGGTGGCCTCCAGCACGAGGATGCCGACCAGTGCCTCGTGGTCGTACCGGACGTACGTCCCCTCGGTCGGCCGTTCCGGCGACGTCACCCACCAGAGCCGGAACATGCCGAGGATGTGGTCGATCCGCAGCCCGCCGCCGTGCCGCATCACCGCACGGACCAGGTCGCGCCAGGCGGCGTACCCGGTCTCGGCGAGCGCGTCTGGCCGCCACGGCGGCTGCGACCAGTCCTGCCCCTGCTGGTTGAACGCGTCCGGCGGCGCACCGACGTGGATACCCGATGCCAGCACGTCCTGCAGCGCCCACGCGTCCGCACCGTCCGGGTGTACGCCGACAGCCAGGTCGTGTACGACGCCGAGCGACATGCCGGCCGCCTTCGTCCGGGCCTGCGTGCGGGCGAGCTGGTCGTCCAGCTGCCACTGCAGCCAGCAGTGGAACTCCACCGCGTCCGGATTCTCGTTGCGAAAGGCCACGACGGTTGAAGAGGCCGGGTCGTGCAGTTCCTCGGGCCACTTGCTCCACTCCGGTCCGTGGACGTCGGCGATCGCGGCCCAGGTGGCGAAGTCGATGAGTCCCTGGCCCTCACGGTCGCAGTAGGCGCCGTACTCGGCGATCCGGCCGATCGACGGCCGTACGCCGAACAGGAGCTGCAGCGCCTCCCGCTTGGCCGTCCACACGGTGTCGCGGTCGAGTGCGGTCGGGTCCTCGCTCAGCGCGCGGGTCTGCAGGCTCAGCGCGCGGACCCGGTCCCGCTCCGCCGGCGCGAGGTCGCCGTACTCGTCGATGTCCTCGATGCGGAGGTAGATCGGGTTCCCGAACCGCCGCGACGCGGGCAGGTACGGTGAGGGCTCCATCCGGCCGGAGGTCTCCGCGGCGTGCAGCGGATTGACCAGCACAAACCCGGCGCTCAGGTCGGTCGCGGACCATGCGGCCAGGTCTGAGAGGTCGTGCAGGTCGCCGATCCCCCAGGACCGGCGGGAGCGAACGGAGTACAGCTGCAGCACCCAGCCCCAGGTGCGGTTCAGCTTCTCCGGCTCCAGCTTGCGCGGAGTCACGATCAGTGTGCCGGCCGACACCTCCGGACTACTGCCGATGCGCGCGCAGAGCCGGTGATAGCCGATCGGCAGGTCGCCCGGCAGCTGGAACGTCGCCTCACCGACCTGGACGCCGTCGACCCACTCCGGCTCGACCCAGCGGTCCTGCTGGGCGATGTCCCGTCGCTGGCCGCCGTCCTCCAGCTCCACCCACACCTCGACCGGCGATCCGTGCGGCAGGTGTACTGCGAACCAAGGCGTCCAGCCCACCCGCATTACCAGCGTGGCCGGCAGCGTACGACGCCAGCGCTCCTGCCGGTGCAGCTCGAGCGCCTCGGCAGCCTTCTCCGGGGTGGAGGCGTCCACACCGAGTGCCGCGAGTACGGCGGACACCACCTCGCTGGAGACGATCACATGCTCGCCCTGCCAGTTCCAGTACTCCGTCGCCACGCCATGGGCAACCGCTAGCTCGACAAGGGCCGGAGTGGGAGCTGTCACCTCAGCGAGTCTGCCGTATCAACTGCCCCAACGCGCAACGCCGCGCGCCGGACTGTTACCGGTTCGCGCGGCGGCGGATTGTCAGCGCTTCGTGCCGCGGCGGCTCAGCAGGAGTACGGCGATCAGTAGGACCGCGCTCGCGATCACCAAGCCGATGGCCACGCCGGCCATATTGTCGGTGAGCTGGTAGAGCGCGGTCGGCCAGATCACCAGCAGGATCGCGCAGCCCACCACCGCGTACGCCGACGCGTGCCGGCGGCCGTACGCGACCAGCAGCGCGGCCGGGCCGGCGGTGCCGACGGCGAGTGCCATGATCTCGCCCCGCTCCTGGATCAGCCAGCAGATCGACGAGCTGAACATCGCCGCCCCGGCCAGCGACCACGCCGTCACCTGGTCCCGGAACAGCCCGAGGATGGTCATCACGAACGCGACCAGGATGAACCCGGTCCCGGCGATCCCGGCGCTGTTCGTGGCACCGGTGTCCGGAGTCAGGACATCTGCCGTGATCACCAGCACACCGACGGCCAGGATCGCAAAGGTTGCCACGAGCAACGACGACCCGGCCAGCCACCACAGTCCGGCACCGGCGAGCGCGAGCGCGACGGCGACCCCGGCGATCCGGCCGGTCTCCCCCTCGATCGCGACGTACGTGGCGAAGCCGGCCACACAACACCCCAGCGACCCGAGCGCCGAACTGAGCTGCTCGCGGCGGCGGACAACGCCGAGGACGGCCGCGGCCCCGAGCAGGATGATCGCCGCGCTGGTGCCGGTGCTCACGCGGGCGGCACGCCCCATCTCGCCCCAGTTCGCGACCGTCAGCAGTGCGACCGCGCCGAGGAGTAGCGCCCCGCCGATGTATCCGAGCACCTCGGTCAGCGCGCTCGAGTGCGTCGCGGTCGGCGGGGTGCGCGGCTTCACGGACGCCGGCGCGGCCGGTTCCGGCGGTCGAGCCCGGCCCCGTTCGGACAGGGCCGCCGCGACCTCGGCGTCGGCCGCGTCCCGCAGTGCGTCGGCCTGGTACTGGCGCAGCACACCCGCGCTCACGAGCCTGGACAGCTCGTCATCCAGCCGGCTCGGCATGCGTCGCGTCTCCCTTGTCGGATTCACTAAGATCAGGCGGCGAGATGCCTATTCTGACCAGCTACCTTGTGTCCTTGTTCAGTCACCCCCTGTTTTCGCTGCCCGAGGCCTTCCCGACCTTCTTCCGGTACGGCAACGACGGCAAGCTGGAGGTGACCGACCAGATCGTCATGGTCCCGGCCCGGATCGCCGGGCTGATCGTGGGCTTCCTGATCCTCCGCTGGGTGCTCCACAAGGTAATCCGCCGGTTCGCCCGCCGGACGGGGAACGGCGCCGTCGCCGGAGTGCTGGCGAAGTCGAAGCTCGGCCAGGGCTTCGTCGAGAACACCCTGGCCAGCCAACGCCGGGCCCAGCGGGCGGAGACGATGGCCTCCCTGCTGTGCAGCGCGGTGACGATCGTGCTGACCGCCGTCCTGGTGGTGATGGTGCTGGCCGAGCTCGGCTTCAACATCCTCCCGGTGGTCGCGTCGGCGAGCATCATCGGCGTCGCCCTCGGCTTCGGCGCGCAGACGCTGGTGAAGGACTTCCTGGCCGGGGTCTTCATGATCTTCGAGGACCAGTACGGCGTGGGCGACCTGATCGACATGGAGAAGGCGACCGGTGTCGTCGTCGCGGTCGGACTGCGGATCACCACCCTGCGCGGCGAAGACGGCACCACGTGGTACGTCCGGAACGGCGAGGTCCTGCGGATCGGCAATCTGACCACCCGCGACCCGGACAGCTCCGCGCCGTCGGGTGTCGGCAGCGGCACCGAGAAGGCCGAGGAACCTATTCCGGCCGACGAAAATGAGGTGACCGGAACACCGGACGGAACCCGAGCCGCAGATACAGCCGCTCCGCGGCAGAGCCCTCGACCACCTGCAGGGTGAGCCGCCCGCCGGCCGCATCCCGCCGCGCCTGGCCGAGCAGCGTCGAGGCGAGACCTCGTCCCCGGTACGCCGGTTTCGTGGCCACCGCGTAGATGCCGAAGACGTCACCGGTGCGGAACACCAGCGTGATCGAGGCCGGCTCACCGTCGACCCGGATGAGGTAGAGGGACTGGTCCGGGCGGGCGTAGTTCCGCAGCGCCAGCTCACGGAGTTCCTGCCGCCACCACTCGACGTCCGGGTCGTCCTCCCCCAGGAAGGCGGCCGCCTGGACCTCGGCGAACGCGACCGCGTCCTCGGCCGTGGCGATCGGGGACAGCGGCTCCCCGGTCGCGTGCCCCGCCGGTGACTCCATGTGGACCAGCACCTCGGCTGGCTCGAACCCCGCTGCCGTCAGCCGGTTCTCCCAGCCGTCGCCGCTCCACGGCACCAACCGGACGGCAGCCGTACCGTCCGGGATGCCGGTGTCCGCGGTCAGCGGGATCCAGCAGGAGAAGAAGTCGTCCTCCCCGACCACCTCGATCCCCGCGGCCCCTCGCCGGACGACTCCCCGATGAGCAGCCAGGAACGCCAGATGGTTGTCGAGCAGCACAGCGTGATCCGCCACAGCGGCAGTATGCGCGTTCCCCCGCGACCTGTCTGGCGGTAACACGACGCCGCCCTCACAGACCAGCTGTGAAGGCGGCGTCGGAGACGGCTGTCAGGCGGTGAAGCTGACCTCGAGGGTGATCGGGGCGGACAGCGCCTGCGAGACCGGGCAGTTCTTCTTCGCCCCTTCGGCGAACTCGGCGAACTGGTCCGCGGTCAGGCCGGGGACGTTGCCGACGACCGTCAGCTTGATGCCGGTGATGCCCTCGCCCGGCTGGAAGGTGACGTCCGCCTGGGTGTCGAGCGCCGCCGGCGGGTTGCCGGCCTGGGCGAGCGCGTGCGACAACGCCATCGAGAAGCACGCCGAGTGGGCGGCACCGAGCAGTTCCTCCGGGCTGGTCCTGCCGCTGGCCTCGGGCTCGGTCCGGGCGGCCCAGGTCACGTCGAACGTGCCCAGACCGGACGACTGCAGGGCGACCTGGCCGGCCCCCTCCAGCAGCGAACCTTCCCAGTGGGCCTTGGCGGTACGGGTAGCGGCCATGCTCGTGTTTTCTCCTTCGATAGGAATTCAGCGGCCGGACACGTCGATCGCGCCCGGGTACTGCGGTTCGTCGGTGTTCACCATGCTGTGCGCCGCCATCACCATGTAGGTCCAGATCTCCTCGTCCCGATCCGGTGGCAGCGCGAGCTCGTCCAGTGCGGCCCGCATGTGGCCGAGCCAGCGGTCCCGGGCGCTCGGGGTGACGGCGAAGGGGGCGTGCCGCATCCGCAGCCGGGGGTGCCCGCGCTGCTCGGAGTACGTCCGTGGACCGCCCCAGTACTGCTCCAGGAACATCCGGAAGCGCACCTCGGCCGGGCCGAGATCCTCCTCTGGGTACATCGGGCGCAGCTTTGGGTCGGCGGCGACGCCGCGGTAGAAGGCCGCCACCAGCCGGCGGAACGCGTCCGCACCGCCGACAGCGTCGTAGAAGCTCTGTTGCTCAGTCATAACGGGACCAGTGTCTCAAGCCGTCACAACGTGCTTGCGCAGGGCGTCTCGTTCTGTGTCCGCGAGCGGCCGTTTGGCGTGTGTCTCGCCGTCCACGGTGACGATCACCGACACCGCTTTCGCGTAGACGTCCTCGCTCTCCCCGCTCCGGTCGACGATCCGCGAGCCGAGCGTGTACGACGTCGTACCGACGGACTCGACCCACACGTCGACGTCGTACGGCGGGTGCCGCAGCAGGATCGGCCGCAGGTAGTCGACGGTCTGGCTGACCAGGACACACGGGTGGTCGGCGAAGAAGTCGCCGGTCGTGCCGATGATCTGCGACAGGAAGGCGATCCGGGCCTCCTGCAGGTAGTCGAAGTACCGGACGTTGTTGACGTGGTCGTAGGAGTCGATGTCCGACCAGCGGACGAGAACCGGATGGGCGAAGGTCATGCGCCCACCAGTTTCGACAGCGCCGCGCGCTCGACCGGGCTGATCCGGCGGAGGCGGTTGGCGGCGAAGTCGAACGGGACCAGCCGGGTGCGCGCCTCGACGTACGTCCGCCGCTGCGGCTCGGCGTCCAGGATCTCGTAGTCGACGGTGAACGAGGCGGCCTTGATCTCGCTGATCCACAGCTCGATCCGGACCGGCTCGGGCCGGAAGTGCAGCGGAGCGCGGTACTGAACCTCGTGACGGGCCACCAGCAGGCCGGTCTCCAGGTCGTCGGCGCCCAACTCCTTGGCGGTCCGGAACAGGAAGTCGACCCGGGCGTCCTGCAGGTAGTCGACGTACCGTCCGTTGTTCACGTGGCCGAGAGCGTCCTGGTCACCCCAGCGCAGCGGGCAGAGGTAGACGTGGCGGTTGTGATGATCCACACGGCGATCATCGCATCCTGGGTACTTCCGGCATGACTGAGCGTGGGTAATGTCATCCCCGGCATCACCGAGCACCGAAGGAGCACGCGGATGACGCAGCAGCGGGTGGCGATCGTGACCGGGGCGGCCCGGGGAATCGGCGCGGCCGTCGCGCAGCGGCTCGCCAAGGACGGCAACGCGGTCGCGGTCCTCGACCTGGACGAGGGCGCGTGCGCGACCACGGTGAAGGCGATCACCGAGGCCGGCGGGAAGGCGGTCGCGGTCGGCTGTGACGTCAGCCGGTCCGACCAGGTGGCCGCCGCCGTCGAGCGGGTGGTGTCCGAGCTCGGCGCGCCGACCATCCTGGTGAACAACGCCGGCGTGCTCCGCGACAACCTGCTGTTCAAGATGTCCGAGGACGACTGGGACACGGTCATGTCGGTGCACCTGAAGGGCAGCTTCCTGATGTCTCGCGCCTGTCAAGCGCACATGGTCGAGGCCGGCTACGGCCGGATCGTGTTCCTGTCCTCGACCTCGGCGCTGGGCAACCGCGGCCAGGCGAACTACGCGTCCGCGAAGGCCGGCCTGCAGGGCCTGGCGAAGACGCTGGCGATCGAACTGGGCAAGTTCGGCGTGACCGCGAACGCGATCGCCCCCGGGTTCATCGAGACCGACATGACGGCAGCCACCGCGGCCCGGGTCGGCGTCGACTTCGAGGAGTTCAAGAAGGCGACCGCGGCCGCGATCCCGGTGCAGCGCACCGGCAAGCCCGAGGACATCGCCGCGGCGGCGTCGTACTTCTGCAGCGAGGAGGCCGGTTTCGTCTCCGGCCAGGTCCTGTACGTCGCCGGCGGACCGCGGAACTAGACACAGGACCGAGGGCGAAACAAGATGGCGCAGTCCTTCACCGGCATCGACCAGGTCGTGCATGCGGTCGGCACCCGGTTGGGTGAGTCCGAGTGGCTCGAGATCACCCAGGAGCAGGTGAACCAGTTCGCCGACGCGACCGGCGACCACCAGTGGATCCACGTCGACGTCGAGCGCGCGAAGACGGGCCCGTACGGCGGCACGATCGCGCACGGTTACCTCACCCTGAGCCTGATCGCGCGGTTCGGTGAGGAACTGTTCTCGGTCCGGGGCGTCACCGCCAAGCTGAACTACGGCGTCAACAAGGTCCGCTTCCCGGCCCCGGTCCCGGTCGGCTCGCGGGTCCGGGCCGGCGCCTCGATCTCGAGTACGGCGGCGACGCCGGCCGGCGTCCAGGTCTCGCTCAACTGGGTGATCGAGCTGGAGAACTCGACCAAGCCCGCCTGCGTCGCCGAAACCGTCGTACTGCTCGTTCCCTAGTGTCCCGACTCAGGACACTAGAGCGGGCAGATCAGGACGGCGTGAGTGGCGACGCGGTAGTAGCCGAGCCACTCGTTGACCGCGATCATCGGGGCGTTGCCGTCGTAGTTGGCGGTGTACGCGACCTGGACTCCCGCGTCGGCGGCCCGGTGCAGCGCCGCACACTTCACCAGCTTCGCCAGACCACGACCGCGGAACTCCGGCATCGTCCCCGTCATCGGCGACCTGATCCGCGTGTGGTCGCCGTGGCAGAGCGTGAAGCAGGCGACCTGGTCCTGGTAGACGGCGGCCATGCCGAGATCGAGCATCATCGCCGGAGAGTTCCACACTCCGGCGAGCCAGTCGTCGTACGGCCGGGTGGTGATCCTCGCGTCTCCCGGCTTCGTGCGCTGGGCGACCAGGTCGGCCTTGTAGAGGAGGCGGGGATCGACCTCGGCCAGCGACACCAGGTGCACACCTGACGGCGCTCCCGGGATGTCCGGTGCCTTCCGCGGATCGGCCCCCGCGTAGTAGACCTGCCGGGTCTGCCGGTAACCCCACCGGCCTGCCCAGCCCACCGTCGACGGGTCCGCGAACACCCGCGCGCTGGTCGCACCGGCCGACCGCAGTTCCTCGTGGGTTGCCTCCAGCAACTTGGTACCGATGCCCCGGCCGCGGTGGTCCGGCCGGACCAGCACGCCGAGCTGCCCGTCGAGCGGATCCGATCCGGCGATCAGCGCGGTCGACGCCCAGCCGACCACCTCGCCCGCCTCCACCGCGGCGAAGATGCCACGGTCCGGAACGCGACCGGCCGTGAGCTCGCGCCGGAGCGACGAGGCCGTGAGCGCCAGGTACGGCGCCTGCGCGTCGTGCAAGGCGATCGCGCTGTCGACGTCCCCCGGCTCGGCACGCCTGATCTCCATCCGGACTCCTTCGGCGAGGTTCCCCGGAAGATAACCCGCGCCGGGCACAGACCGAATGCGGGATCGATTACAGCTCTGTCTCAGCGGCGTTCTCGACGTACCTCGAAGATCAGCCCAGCGGGCGGAGCAGGCTCAGCTCGGTCTGCACCCGGCGGTAGCCGAGCCAGTTGTTGACGGCAAGCATCGGACCGTTCCCGTCGTCGTTCGACGTGTAGGCCGAGGTGATCCCGGCCGCGGCGCAGCGACGCAGCGCGACCGACTTCACCAGCTTGGCGAGCCCTCGGCCCCGGTACGCCGGGATCGTGCCGGTCATCCCCGACCAGGCCCGGTCGCCATCGGTCTCGATCGCCGTGAAACAGGCCACCTCGTCGCCGGCGACCGCGGCGACGCCGAGTACCTTGTCCAGGCCCGGTGCGTTCCACACCTGCTCGAGCCAGACGCCGTACGCGATCGCGTCGAGCGGCGAATCGCCCGGCTCGTCCAGCGAGGCGATCGAGTCGGCGGCGTACGCCTGCCGTGGGTCCAGCTCATCCATCGTCACCAGCTCGATGCCGTCCGGGGTCGGCGGCTGGTCGGGCAAGGTGCTGAGGTCGAGGCCCGCGTAGTGCATCTGCCGCGTCCCGTCGTACCCGCGGTTGCGCGCGAACTCCAGGCCGTCCGGGTGTACGAAGGTCCTGGCGCGGACGGCACCGACCTCGCTGAGGTGCTGGTGCAGCCGGTCCGCCAGTATGCTCCCGATGCCCTGCTTGCGGTGGTCCGGATGCACGTAGATCGAGGTGTCGCTCTGGCCCTGATCGGTGGTCCAGACGTTCAGCCCGGCCGATCCCCAGGCGACCACCTCGCCGCCGGCCTCCGCGACCAGAGCGAGGAAGCGTTCCTGCGGGGACGACACGGTGATCATGTGCCGGGCCGCCGCCGCGGACATCACCTTGTACGAGTAGACCGCGCGCCGGACCGCCGCCACGCCGTCGGCGTCGTCGGCTACGGCCTGCCGGATCGTCACCGGTGTCGTCATGCCCGGACCCTAACCAGCACCCGGTCCTCCCGCCACGGAATAACGACCGCGGACGAACAGCAACGCGATCGCAACAGGTGCGCGCTCACTGTGATTCTGCCGTGTACCCGACTGCCACTAGAGTGGCCCGGTGTTGTCGGACTGATCGCCCCGACCGCCGGAAGTGCCATCGTGCTGGGACACGACGTGGTCACCGGCGGCGGGCAGTCCGATACGCCTCCCCCGGCTCTTGACAGCCCCCTAGGCCGTCAGGAGTAAATAGCGGTTATGCAGATTACAGATGGGGTGGCCGCTGCTCGGGTCCTCGCCGGCTTGATGGTGTCCGAGGAGCCGCGGCCGGAGCTCGCCGACGCGTTCTCGCCGTTCGCGCCGCTGATCGGCAGCTGGGATCTCGACGTCAGCTGGTACGACGACGACGGCAACGTCACCCGGCAGACCAAGGGCGAGTGGCACTTCGCCTGGGCGCTCGACGGTCGTGCGGTCGCGGACATCTGGATCACGCCCAGCCGGGCCGTGCGCGCGACCGACGGCGACGGCGAGTGGGGGCTCACGATCCGCATCCACGACCCGGAGTTCGGCGCCTTCCGCTCCACCTGGATGGGCCCGAAGCACGCGTTCGTGATGACCTTCATCGGCACGCCCGGCGAGAACTCGATCACCCTCGATTCCCGCGAACCACTGTCGGCCAAGACCCGCTGGATCTTCACGGACACCGGCGAGACCGGCTTCCGCTGGCGCAACGAGGACGAGGACGCGGACGGCAGCATCACCGTCCGCCAGCGCTTCGTCGCCACCCGGCCGGCCGCGCCGAGCCAGACTTAGCCGACGATCCCGCCGGTGAGGGTGAGGCCGCCGTCGATCGTGATGGTCTGGCCGGTGATCCAGGACGCCTCGTCCGAGAGCAGGAACCACACCAACGAGGCCACGTCCTCCGGCGTTCCGAGCCGTTGCAGTGGGTACGTCGACGCCACCTTGTCCTCACGGCCCTCGTACAGGGCGCCGGCGAACTTGGTCTTGACCACGGCCGGAGCCACCGCGTTGACCCGGATCTCCGGGGCCAGCTCGACCGCCAGTTCGGCCGTCACCCGGGACAGCATCGCCTTGGTCGCGCCGTACCAGCCGATCCCCGGCGACGGCGCCAGGCCGGCGACCGAGGACAGGTTGACCACCGCACCGCCGTGCGCGCGCATCCACGCGTCCCGGCAGGCCTTCACCCAGGCGATCGTGGCCAGGACGTTGGTGTCGACCATCTTGGCCGCGACCGCTTGGTCGACATCGAGCAGCTTCCCGTAGATCGGGTTGATGCCGGTGTTGTTGACCAGCAGGTCGACCGACCCGTACGTCGCCACCGCAGCCGCGACGACCGTCGCCCGGTGCTCCGGGTCGGCCGCCTTCCCGGCGACCGCGAACGCGCGCTCCCGGCCGCCCAGGGACGCGACCGCCTGGTCGAGCGTCTCCTGGGTGCGGCCGGTGATGACGACGCGCGCGCCGTCGGCCACCAGGCGCCGTGCGATCGCCAGCCCGATCCCCCGGGACGCCCCGGTGATGATCGCCGTACGGCCGTGCAACGACATCAGCTGAGACGCTCGAGAACGACCGCCATCCCCTGCCCACCGCCGACGCACATGGTCTCCAGGCCGAACTGCTTGTCCTCGAACTGCAGCCCGTTCACCAGCGTCGTCATGATCCGCGCACCGGTCGACCCGAACGGGTGGCCGAGCGCGATCGCGCCGCCGTGCACGTTCAGCTTGTCCTCGTCGACGCCGAGCTCACGCGCCGAACCGATCACCTGGACCGCGAACGCCTCGTTGATCTCGACCAGGTCGATGTCGCTGATGCTCATCCCGGCCCGGGCCAGCGCCTGCTTCGACGCCTCGACCGGGCCGAGGCCCATGATCTCCGGCGACAGCCCGCTGACACCGGTCGACACGATCCGCGCGAGCGGGGTGAGGCCGAGTTCGCGCGCCTTGGTGTCGCTCATGATCACGACCGCGGCTGCACCGTCGTTCAGCGGGCAGCAGTTGCCGGCGGTGACCGTGCCGTTCTCCCGGAACACCGGCCTCAGCTCGCTGACCTTCTCCAGCGTGGTGCCGGCCCGCGGACCGTCGTCCTTGCTGACCACGGTCCCGTCCGGCAGCGTCACCGGGACGATCTCACGCTCGAAGAAGCCGTTGTGGATCGCCTTCTCGGCCAGGTTCTGCGAACGGACGCCGAACGCGTCCTGGTCGGCGCGGCTGATCCCTTTCAGCGTGGCCACGTTCTCGGCGGTCTGGCCCATGGCGATGTAGATGTCCGGGACCAGGCCGTCCTGGCGCGGGTCGTGCCAGGTCTCATTGGTCTCGGCGTACTTCTCGGTCCGCTGCACCGCGTCGGCGAAGACCTCGTTGAACGAGCTCGGGTCGCCGACCCCGGCCGAGCCGAAGTTCTTGTACCGCGACACGCACTCGACGCCGGCGCTGACGAAGATGTCGCCCTCACCGGCCTTGATCGCGTGGAAGGCCATCCGCGCGGTCTGCGTCGACGACGCGCAGAACCGGTTGACCGTGGTCGCCGGGGTGTCGTCCCAGCCGAGCTGGACGGCGATCCGGCGGGCCATGTTGCCGCCGTGCTCGTCATGCGGCTCCGCACACCCGACCGCCAGGTCCTCGATCCGGTCGCCGGTCAGACCCACCTTGCCGACCGCGGCCTGAATCATCTGGACAGCGAGGTCGTCCGGCCGGATGTCCTTGAGCGACCCTTTGTACGCGCGGCCGATCGGCGACCGGGCGGTGGACACGATGACTGCTTCAGGCACAGCTGTTCCTCTCTACAGGCCGAGGTCGCGGCCGATGAGTTCCTTCATGATCTCGTTGGATCCGGCCCAGATCTTGGTCACCCGGGCGTCCCGCCAGGCGCGCGCCACCCGATACTCGTTCATGTACCCATACCCGCCGTGCAACTGCACGCACGCGTCCAGGACCTCGTTCTGCACCTGGGCGCTCCACCACTTCACCTTCGCCGCGTCGACCGCGGACAGCCGGTCCTCGTCGTGCGCGACCACCGCGTTGTCGACGTACGCCTGGGTGACCTCGACCTTCGTCACCAGCTCGGCGATCACGAACTTGTTGTACTGGAACGAGCCGACCGGCCGGCCGAACGCTGTGCGCTGCTTCACGTAGTCGATCGTCTCGGCGAGGATCTGGGTCGCGTGCGCGATGTTCGAGACGCCCGCTCCGACGCGTTCCTGCGCCAGCCGCTCCATCATGTGCACGAAACCGCGGTCCAGCTCGCCGAGCACGTTGCCGTCCGGGACGAACAGGTCCTCGAAGAACAGCTCCGACGTACCCGACTCGGTCTGGCCGACCTTGTCCAGCTTGCGGCCGCGGGCGAAGCCCTCCATGCCATCCTCGACGACGAACAGCGTGATGCCCTTCGCCCCCTTCGACGGGTCGGTGCGCGCGGCGACGATGACCAGGTCGGCCATGTCGCCGTTGGTGATGAAGGTCTTCGACCCGTTCAGCACCCAGCCGCCGTCGGCCCGCTGCGCGGTCGTCTTCAGCGCGGCCAGGTCCGACCCGCCGGACGGCTCGGTCATCCCGATCGCGGCGACGTACTCACCGGCGCAGAACTTCGGCAGCCAGCGCTGCTTCTGCTCCTCGGTGCCGAGGTCGACGAAGTACGGCGCGCAGCAGTCGTAATGGATGCCGAAACAGCTCGACAGCGACGCGGAGACCTTCGATACCTCCTCCGCGAAGACCGCGTTGAAGCGGTAGTCGCCGACACTCGAGCCGCCGTACTCCTCGGGCACGTCCAATCCGAGGAAACCCTGCTTGCCGGCCTCGATCCAGGCGGCCCGGTCGATGGTCTTCTCCTCGAGGAACTGCTCCATCCGCGGGACCAGCGAGCGGTCGCAGTACTCCTTCGCGCTCGCCCGGAAGGCGTGGTGGTCCTCGCTGAAGATGACGCGTTCCATCGGGCCTCCCGTGGAGTGAGACAACTGGCTAAGCGCTTGCTTAGCTTCGCCAATCTGAGGCAGGGTGTCAACGTGTCCGCAGTCACCAGCCCGCTCGTGTGGGAGCACGTCCAGCCGGCCGCCGCGCGCCGCCTGCTGACGGGTGCCATCGACGCGTTCGCCGAGCGGGGGTTCCAGGCCACCACCACCCGCGACATCGCCTCTCGCGCTGGGATGAGCCCGGCGGCGCTCTACGTGCACTACCCGTCGAAGGAACGCCTGCTGTTCGAGATCAGCCTGTACGGCCACAAGGCCGCCCTCGACGTACTGCGCTCCGCCGACACCGGCCCGACTCCCGCGGATCGCCTCCGCTCGCTCGTGTCCGCGTTCACGGCGTGGCACGCCCGGCACCACACCATCGCGCGGGTGGTCCAATACGAACTCGCCGCCCTCTCCCCGGAGCACTTCGCCGAGGTCGCGACCATCCGCCGCGCCATCTCGGCCCAGATCGAACAGGTCCTCACCGACGGCGCGACCACCGGCGACTTCACGGTGAACGACCTCCCGGGCACGACCCTCGCCGTACTCTCGCTCGCGATCGACGTCGCCCGCTGGTACACGCCCCACCGCGCCGACCCGGAAGCCCTGGGAAAGCTGTACGCCGACCTCGCCCACCGGATGGTCCAGGCATAGCGAAGGCCCCGCACCGTGGTGGTGCGGGGCCTTGTGCCTGCCGGCGGCTCAGACCTGGAGCGCGGCCTGGACGTCGAGGTGGATGTCCACCTTGTCGCCGATCAGCAGCTTGCCGCCCTCGAGCGGGACGTTGAAGTCGATGCCCCACTCCTTGCGGCTGATCTGCGCGGACGCCTCGAAGCCGATGATCGTCTGGCCGTAGGCGTTCTGGTCCACACCGAGGAACTCGACCGCGAGCTCGAGCGGCTTGGTCACGTTCTTGATGGTCAGCTCGCCGGCCAGGATGTAGTCGTCACCTTCCGGCTTGAGGGCGGTGCTGACGAAGGTCATCTTCGGGCTGTTCTCGGCGTCGAAGAAGTCGCCGGACCGCAGGTGCCCGTCGCGCTGCTCGCTGCGGGTGTGGACGGACGCCAGCTCGACGGAGACGGCCGCCGCCGACTCCTCCAGGGAGTCCTTGACGACGATCTCGCCGGCGAACTCCTGGAAGGTGCCGCGGACCTTGGTCATCAGGTGCCGGACGGTGAAGCCGATCTCGCTGTGCGTCGCGTCGATCGCGTAGGTACCGGCGACCAGGCCGGGGATGCTGCTGGTCGGGGTGGTGCCGGTGGTCATGGTCTCGCTCATGGTTTCCTCTCGGGGGTCTTGCAAGGGACGTCACTGGTCTGGGGGACGCAGTCAGTGGATGATTAAAGTTTCAACCTGTTAACTACGACAGTAGGGATCAACAGTTTAAAAGTCAACTACATTCCCGGTACACTGTCTTCGTGACGATGACGACTGAGACCCGGTGGCTCAACGCCGAGCAGCAGGTGGCGTGGCGCGCGTACCTGCTGGGCACTGCGCGCCTGATGGCGAAACTGGACGACGACCTGCGTCAGTTCGGCATCGGCATCAACGACTACGAGATCCTGGTTCGGCTTTCCGAAGCGCCCGACCGGCGCCTCCGGATGGCCGACCTGGCCGACCGGCTGCACCAGAGCCGCTCCCGGCTGACCCACACCGTGGGCCGCCTCGAGGCCGGCGAACTGGTCCGGCGGACCTCCTGCACCAGCGACAAACGTGGCGTCTGGGCCGAGCTCACCGATGCGGGCTTCGACCTCCTCGAGCAGGCCGCGCCGACCCATGTCGCAGGCGTCCGCGCCAACCTGGTCGACCTGGCCACGGCCGACGACTTCGCCGCCATCGGCCGGGTCTTCGACACCGTCTCCGAACACATCGGCCAGCGGTAGGCCGCCACTGGGTAGCCGTTCGTCAACGGCCGGCCGGGAACTCCGAGCCGCGAACGCGTCCGGCGGCCGGGTCGAGGACCTGACCGGCCGGCACGCCCAAGCCTTACCGCCGCTCCACCTGCGCCGGTCGGCGCCGCCTGGATCGCCGCGGCGCCGTTCGACCCTCGGTGAAATCCTTTGCGATCCCCGAGGGCCGCCGGAAGAATCGCGGCCTGTGACCGACTACCACCGAGACGGCCGGGCCGGTATCGACGCTGACCTGGTACGCCGCTTGCTCGCCGACCAGTTCTCGCAGTGGGCCGACCTGCCGGTCGCCCCGGTCAAGATCGACGGCTGGGACAACCGGACGTACCGGCTGGGTGCGGAGCTGACCGCACGCCTGCCGACGGCCGAGAGCTACACCGCGGCCGTCCACAAGGAGCACCAGTGGCTACCGGTGCTGGCGCCGGCGCTGCCCGTGCAGATCCCGGAGGCGGTGGCGAAGGGCGAGCCGGGCCAGGGTTATCCCTACCACTGGGCGATTCGTCGCTGGATCGACGGCGAGACCGCGTCACCCGATACCGTCACCGACCTGTCCGGTTTCGCCCGTTCGATCGCCAAGTTCGTCGTCGCACTGCAAGCCTGCGACGCGACCGGTGGGCCGGGGGCCGGCGCGCACAGCTTCTACCGCGGTGCGCCGCCGGAGTATTACCACGAGGAGACCGTCGGGGCGCTCGACGTAATCGAGGGCCGCATCGACACCGACCTGGCCCGCGAGGTCTGGGAGACGGCGCTGGCGAGCTCGTGGGACCGGCCGGCGGTGTGGTTCCACGGTGACATCGCAAGCGGCAACCTCCTCGTCCGAGACGGCCGGCTGTCCGCCGTCATCGACTTCGGAACCTCCGGCGTCGGTGACCCGGCCTGCGACCTGGTGATCGCCTACACGTTCTTCAGCGGCGACTCCCGCGACACCTTCCGGTCAGCGGTGGCGCAGGACGCCGACACCTGGGCCCGGGCCCGCGGCTGGGCGCTCTGGAAGGCCCTCATCACCCTTGCCGGCGACCGGGACGTCGACATCAACCAGCGGGTGATCGACGAGGTCCTCGCGGATCACGTCGCTACACGAACGCCGTAACGCCCTCGTACTCCGCGACCGCAGCGGCGCCAACGGCGTCGTACTCGAGCACGACCAGGCCGCTCGGGGTCACTTCCTGCTCGACGAGCCGCAGTCCGACGGCCTCGTTCGGGTGGTCGAGCAGCCGGCGCCCGGATCCGACGAGAGTCGGGGCGACGACGAGCCGCAGTGTGTCGACGAGCCCGGCGGCCAGCAGTGAGTTGCCGAGTCGCGCGCTGCCGTGGATCTGGAGCTCGCGTCCTGGCTCGGCCTTGAGCGCACCAACGGCGTGGAGGTCGCGCAGAACTGTGGTCGGGCGCCAATCCCCTTCGCTGAGGGTGCTGGTCACCACGTACTTCGGCAGCGAGTTCATCCGCACGGTGTACGGGTCGTTCGGGTCGGTGATCTGCGGCCAGTCCCGGGCGAACGCCTCGTACGTCCGCCGGCCGAGCAGGATCCCGTCGGCGAGGTCGAGCCAGGCCGACGTCCGCCGGACGAACTGCTCGTCCAGGAAAGGCACGAGCCAGCCGCCGCGGGTGAAACCGTCGCTCGTGTCCTCGGTCGGTGATCCCGGCCCCTGGCTGACCCCGTCGAGCGAGACGAACTCCGTCAGCACGAGCTTCATCGCGCAACCTCGCTCTCCACCACGCCGGCGAGCTGCTGGGTGACCGTCCCCCAGCCGTCGGCGAAACCGAGCCGCTCATGCAGCGCGCGGGCCGCCGGATCGGCATGCCGTACGACGATCCGGTAGTCGGTGCCGTCCGAGTGGTCGGCCAGGGCGATCTCGGCCGTCATCGCGATCGGCGCGGGATTCACCGGCCGCCAGGTGCTGTCGATCGCGTTGGTGAACACGAGACGCTCGAGCTCGTCGACGACCAGGAAGGCGGCGTCGAGATGTGGGCCGAACTGCACGCCGTCCTCACTCAACCGGGTCACGAGGGCGCCGCCGGGGCGAACATCGAGTCGCTCCACCCGGCACACGGCCGGCGCGGGCACCCACCACTGCGCGAAGCGGTCCGGATCGGTCCACGCCCTCCAGACGGCGGCGCGCGGCGCGCGGATGACCCGCTCCACGGTCAGGTCGAGCTCCGGGTTCATTCCTGTTCCTCCAGAGAGTCGGTGACGAAACGTTCGAGCCGGTCGGTGCGGTCCTCCCAGATCCGCCGCTGCTCGGCGAGCCAGTCGTCGACCAGCGTCAGCCGCTCCCGGTTGAGCACACAGGTCCGCACCCGGCCGACCTTCACCGTCCGGATCAGCCCGTTGCTTTCCAGCGTCCGCACATGCTTCATGAACGACGGCAAGGTCATCGGAAACGCCCCGGCCAACTCCCCCACGCTCGTAGCCCCTCGCCCGAGCCGCTGAATCACCTCACGCCGCGTCGGATCAGCCAGCGCAACGAACACCCGGTCAACCTCCCCCGAATACTGAGCCATAAGGCTAAGTATTGCCCGGCTCCGATACTTAGCGCAAGGGCTAAGTATTAGGTTGCGTCCCCACCTTTGGTCGTCGGCTTCCGCGCGAACAGCAGCGCCTCACCTCGCCGGCGACGAGGTGGGGCGCTCGAGCTGCGGTAATCAGTCCCGCGTCAGCTTCCGGTAGGTGACCCGGTGCGGCCGCGCCACCTCCGGCCCCAGCCGCTCGACCTTGTTCGCCTCGTACGACGCGAAGTTCCCCTCGAACCAGAACCACTGCGCCGGGTCCTGCTCAGTCCCCTCCCACGCCAGGATGTGTGTCGCCACCCGATCCAGGAACCATCGGTCGTGGGACACGACCACGGCACAGCCCGGGAACTCCAGCAGCGCGTCCTCCAGCGACTGCAGGGTCTCCACGTCCAGGTCGTTGGTCGGCTCGTCGAGCAGCAGCAGGTTGCCACCCATCTTCAGCGTCAGCGCGAGGTTCAGCCGGTTCCGCTCACCGCCGGACAGCACGCCGGTCGGCTTCTGCTGGTCCGGCCCCTTGAAGCCGAACGAGGCGACGTACGCCCGGCTCGGCATCTCGAAGTTCGCGACCTTGATGTAGTCGAGCTCGTCGGACACCTGCTGCCAGACCGTCTTCTTCGGGTCCAGGCCGCCGCGCGACTGGTCGACGTACGAGATCTTGACCGTGTCTCCCAGCTTCAGCGATCCCGCGTCCGGCTGCTCCTCGCCGACGATCATCCGGAACAGGGTCGACTTGCCGACACCGTTCGGGCCGACGATGCCGACGATGCCTGCCCGCGGCAACGAGAAGCTGAGGCCGTCGATGAGCTTGCGGTCGCCGAAGCCCTTCTCCAGCTTCGAGACCTCCAGCACCGTGCTGCCCAGACGCGGGCCGGCCGGGATGTTGATCTCGTCGATGTCCAGCTTCTTCGCCCGCTCGGCCTCGGCCGCGAGTTCCTCGTAGCGGGCCAGCCGGGCCTTGCTCTTCGTCTGCCGGGCCTTCGCGTTCGACCGGACCCACTCGAGCTCGCGCTCCAGGATCTTCTGCCGCTTGGCGTCCTTCTGGCCCTCGACCACGAGCCGCTGCTGCTTGGTCTCGAGGTACTTCGAGTAGTTGCCCTCGTAGCCGTACGTCCGGCCGCGGTCTAGCTCCAGGATCCACTCGGCGACGTTGTCCAGGAAGTACCGGTCGTGGGTGATCGCCATGACGGCGCCCGGGTACTTCTGCAGGTGCTGCTCCAGCCAGAGGACGGACTCGGCGTCCAGGTGGTTGGTGGGCTCGTCGAGCAGCAGCAGATCGGGCTGCTGCAGCAGCAGCTTGCACAGCGCGACCCGACGGCGCTCACCACCGGAGAGGTTGTCGACGAGGGCGTCCGGCGGCGGGCAGCGCAGCGCGTCCATCGCCTGCTCGAGCTGAGCATCGATGTCCCACGCGTTGCGGTGGTCGAGCTCGGTCTGCAGGTCGCCCATCTCGGCCAGCAGGGTGTCGTAGTCCGCGTCCGGGTCGGCCAGCTCGGCGGAGATCTCGTTGAAGCGGTCGAGCTTCTGCTTGGTGTCGCCGACCCCCTCCTGGACGTTCTCCAGCACGCTCTTGCCCTCGGTCAGCGGCGGTTCCTGCAGCAGGATCCCGACGGTCGAGTCGTCAGCCAGCCGGGCCTCGCCGTTGTTCGGCTGCTCGAGCCCCGCCATGATCTTGAACAGCGAGGACTTGCCGGTGCCGTTCGGCCCGACCACGCCGATCTTCGCCCCGGTCAGGAAGTTCAGCGTGACGTTGTCGAGAACGACCTTGTCGCCGTACGCCTTCCGGACGTTGCGAAGGGTGTAGATGAATTCCGCCATACCCCAGAGCCTATGTGCTCGCCCCCGGCGGACCCCAATCCGCCCTCCCAGTTGTCCACAGATCAGAAGTCCGGCGTTCGACGCGTGGACGAGCCGTGCATCTTCTCCGACGACAGCGACATCGCGATCGGACGGAAGGTGGCCATCATGAGCCTCGGGGAGACCTATGTGACGGTGCAAGGCTGGGTCGGCAGCGAGCCGGACTTCAAGGAGGTCGGCGGGAACACGCCGCGGGCGACGTTCCGGATCGGCTCGACACCACGGCAGTTCGACCGGAACACGGGGCTGTACGTCGACAAACCGACGACCTGGTTCAACGTCGAGTGCTGGCGCGTCCTGGCCCAGAACGCCTTCGAGTCGGTGCATGTCGGGCAACCGGTGATCGTGACCGGCCGACTACGAACGCATGAGTGGACCGACGAGGCCGGTGAGTCTCGCAGCCGCGTCGTCCTCGAGGCGTTCTCCCTCGGCCACGACCTGACTCGGGGTACGGCGACCTTCACCAAGACCGCCGCCCGTCCGTCCGGCGCATCGGGCCCTGCCGGCGGACCGCCGGGCGCCGCGCTCAGCGCCGTACCGTCAGCGGGCCCGGTCGAGACGACCGCTTCCCCGTTCCCGGCCGACGAGTACTCGACAGCTCCCCTGCCCCTGACCGCGACGTCCGACGCGGCATGACTATCTCAGCCTTGACTTATATAAGTCGTGAGCGGCATTCTGGGCAGCACCACAGCCGGAGACGAGAGGGACACAGCCGTGATCGACATCCTCGAGCACATCAACGCGGTTCGGCGAGAGGTCAGCAGGACCGGGGAGACGGCCACGGTGGTGATGCGCCGGACGTACCGGGCCGAGCCCGAGGAGCTCTGGGACGCGCTGACGAACCCGGAGCGGATGCGGCGCTGGTTCTGGCCGGTGAGCGGCGACTTCACGGTCGGCGGCACGTACCAACTGGAGAACAACGCCGGCGGCGAGATCCTGGAGTGCGAGCCGCCCAAGCGGTTCAAGGTCAGTTTCGGCGGTCCGACCAGTCTGCTGGAGCTCCGCCTGCAGCCGGGCGCCGACGCGTCGACCGAGCTGGAGCTCGAACACACGATGAGCGAGCCACCCGCCCCCGGCGGATCCGGCGCACTCTGGGTAGGTCCCGGCTGGGACGGCGGCCTCCTCGGCCTCGCCCTCTACGTCGACGGGGAGTTGCCCGAGGACACCAACCCGGTCGAGATGGCCGAGTCACCCGAGGTCCTCAGGTTCAACGAGCAGGCCGTCCGCGCCTGGATCGAGACCGTCCGCGCCTCCGGCACGACCACCGAGGAGGATCTCGCCGAAGCCGCCAAGGTCTCCATGGCGCAGTTCGCCCCCGACGCCGAGGTCTGACCGCGTCTCGCGACTTGGCACCAGCTCGCGGGTCCGCACCAGCGCCTACCGACGGTGGAGCGTCGGTAGGCGCGTCAGGTTCAGCGGCGGGCAGTCGCGAGGTTGTCGCGGCAGGTGGTGTAGGCGTCGAGCTCCGCGCGGGCCGGGGCCACAACGTGGCTGTCGGCAACCTTCTCCAACTCCGAGCGCAGCGCCTTCGCGACCAGACGACCGCGACGCGCGGCTCCACTGGTGGCGAAGAGGCGACAGGCGAAGGACACCGCGACTCCGAGCAGCGCGCCACCGATCAGCATGATCGTGGCGTACGGGATGCCGTTCCACCTCGGCAGCGGCGGGTCGTCCAACTGCAGGAAGCCGAAGACGGCCAGCGCGGCGAGCCACAGTCCCCCGCCGAGCGCCACCAGGAACAGCAGCCACTGGATGAACCTGACCGCACTCCACCAACCGGGGCTGTTGCTCGCACCGAGATCGGTCCGGGCGACCGCCTGGTCGAGCTCGTCACCGAGCGACTCTTCTCGCCGGCGGACTGCCGAGCGGACCGAGTCGGCCCACGGGCGCGACAGCCCGTCGGCGGCCTTGTTGGTAATGGTGCGGACGGCGGTGTCCATCCGGGCCCGCTGCACCGGCGTTGCCGCAGGCAACGAAGACCGGGCGATCGCGACCTCGTGCGAGGCGGACTTGCGCAGCGCCTTGTTCTGTTGCTTCGACACCTGATCCAGGTGCAGTCGCCGCAGTGGATCCGGGCGGAAGCGGCCCAGCCACTTGGTCACCGGCCATCCGGTCGCGGCGCGCGCCCGCTGCAGGTAGGACCGGCGTACGGCGTCGACGACGACCGGGACGCCGCTCGCGTCGGACAGTGCGTCGACGAGCTCGGTGATGTCGCGCCTGGCGATCTCCGGCGTCTTGGCGTTGCCGCACTGGCTCGCCATCCGGTCCGCGACGCGGTCGACGTCGGCGGCCAGGCGTTCGCGGGCGGCCCGCTTGTTGTTGACCCGCTTGACCAGCAAGGCGCGCAACTCGTCCAGGCCGTCGCCGCTCACCGCGGACGTGGCCACGACGTTCGGCGACTTGAGGCCGTCCGACTTGAGCAGCCGGTCGAGGTCGTTCAGGCAGCTCTTCCGCTGGTCCGGCGTGAGCTTGTCGATGTGGTTCAGCGCGAACACCATCACACCCGAGTGCGAGGCGAACGGCTTGATGTAGCGGTTGTGCAGCGCGGCGTCGGCGTACTTCTGCGGGTCTACGACCCACACGAGCATGTCGACCAGCTCGACGAGCCGGTCGACGATCAGCCGGTGCTCGACCTCGGTCGAGTCGTGGTCCGGCAGGTCCAGCAGGACCAGACCGTCCAGGTCTTCCGACTGCGCCTCCTCCAGCGAGCTCCGGTGCTGCACCTGGTGGCGCCGCGGGATCCCGAGCCAGTTCAGCACTTCACCGGCCGGCTCCTCGCCCCAGACACAGGCGAGCGGCATCGAACTCGTCGGCCGGCGGGTGCCGATCGCGGCCAGGTCGAGCCCGGTCATCGCGTTGAACAGCGACGACTTGCCCGATCCGGTCGCCCCGGCCAGCGCGACCACGGTCAGCTCACCGGACATCCTCAGCCGTTGCCCGGCGCGCTCCACGATCTGCGTCGCCTCGGTGAGCACCACCGGGTCCAGCCGGCCCTGGCCGGCCTCTGCGGCCGCCTCCAGCGCCTCGATCTTCGTCAGGACATCGGTCGAGCCTCTCACCAGGCCCTTGACCGTATCCACAATTCCCGTCACGTGCAGTCCTCCACCGCGCGCGCGGCCTCCGTCAGTTGCCTGGCCGCCTCGGGGTCCACCGGATGCTGGTCGAGGAGAGCCAGGTAGCGGGCGAATTCGGCATCCATCAGGGCATGAACCCTACCGTCAAGGTCCTCGCGAGCCTTAGTCACCAGGGTGCGAACCGCCTGATCGCCGAAGACGGCCTCGAGCAACTTCTGCCCGACCACCGCGGTTCCGGCGCCGACACCCACCTCGGCACCGGTGATCCCGGCCGTGCTGGCGAAGATCACCACCATCAGCGAGAGGCCCAGGCCGTTCACGCCGTACGCGAGGATGCGCGCGGTCGAGCGCTTGTCGGCGCCCTCCTTGCGGACCAGGTCGAGCACGTAGCCCTGCCAGTCGCGAACCGCGCGTCCGGCCGCTGCCGGGAAGTCCTTCGACATCCGGCCGAGGTCGCGGTCCCCGGCGGCGAGCAGTTGCCGGCCAGGGGCCGTCGACTGCCACGACTCCTCGGCCCGTTCGGCGGCCGCCTCGGCGTGCTCACGCAGCAACGACTCCAGGCCGGACTCGACCGCGTCGTTGAGGTCCCGCGTCGGCGGCGGCTTGCCGACGACCGTCGCCTTCATCTTGTCGCGCAGCCGGCCGACGTTGGTCTGCAGTCCCTTCAGCAGTTCACCGGTGCCGACGAACTCCTGCCACCGGGCCAGCACCTCGCCGCGCAGCAGCGTGCCGTCCTGCGTCGCCTTCGAGATGTCCTTGACCGCCCGGTCGTACGCCGTCTCCGCCGTCGACCGCAGTTCGACCACGGCCTCGGCCTGCGCCTTCACCGCGGCCGCGAACGGCGGGGTCTTCTTGACCATCGCGCTCACCGCGCCGTGCAGCGTACGCCGGACGACCGCCGCCCGGGCCTCCGCGTCAGCGGCCAGGTCGACCAGCCAGTCCTTGATCGAGGCAACGGTCTCGGCCGGCAGCATCCCGTTGCCGTCGACAACCGTCTCCTTGATCGAGAACAACGGCGAGTCTCCCAGCCCGCGCTCGAGCAGCATCTGCGCGAGGTGACCGGTGATGTCGTCGATGGTGTCTTCCGGAGCCCGGTCCAGCACGACCGCGACCGCCGTACTGCGGTCGGACGCGCTCTGCAGGAAGTCCCACGGCACGGCGTCGGCGTACCGGGCGGCCGTGGTGACGAACAGCCAGAGGTCCGCCGCGGCGAGCAACTGGGTGGCGAGGTCCCGGTTCGCCTCGACGACGGAGTCGATGTCGGGCGCGTCCAGGATCGCGAGCCCCTGCGGAACGGTGTCGGCGGCAACCAACCGCAGCTGTCCCGGGTCCTCCATCCCACCCGGCTTGTCCCCACTGGACCGCGCCATTCCGGGCAGCACCCGGTCGCCGGAAAACCAGTCCGCGTCGGCCGGGTGGTGAATCAGCACCGGCGACCGAGTCGTCGGGCGCAACACACCCGGTTCACTCACCACCTTGCCGATGATCGTGTTCACCAGCGTCGACTTACCGGCCCCCGTCGACCCGCCCACAACAGCCAGCAGCGGAGCCTCGAGCTGCACCAGCCGCGGCAGGACGTAGTCGTCCAGCTGATCCAGCATCGCCTTCTGCTGCTGCCGAGCCTCGTCCGCCCCCACCACGTCGATCGGCAACTGACTGGCCGCCAACGCCCCCCGCAGCCGCATCAGCGCCGTAATCAGCGCCATAGCCGCCTGCTCGGCCGCCACCCGCTCAGCCATCTGCTCAGTACTCAACTCCTCAACGGCCCCACCAGCCACCTCAGAGTCCTCACCGGCAACCTCGTCATCTGCGGAATCACCAGCACCGCGACTGGCCGCCGCGGACCCTTCCCGCGCCTCGTCACCAGCCTCGGCATCGCCAGCGTCCGCCCCGTCGCCGCCAGCGTCCGCCCCGTCGTCGCCAGCGTCCGCCCCGTCGCCGGCAGCCTCCGCCTCCGCAAAGGCACGCTCGGCTTCGTCTTCCTCCGCCGCAGACCTCTCAACCTCATCGGCGTCACCGACAGCATCAGCACCCGCAGCAGCCACGGAGCCATTACCGGCAGCCGTGGACTCCGCAGGCCCCTCGTCAGCCACCTCGGCATCCTCGGCAGCCCCTCCGTTGGCTGCCGACTCCTCAGCCGCGTCGGCGTCACCGGCGGCGGCAAGCTGCTCCACCGGGTCCTCGGCAGCCGCGTCATTCGCGTCATCCGCCCGCTCGCTGTCGGCCTCTGCACCGTCAGCCTCCGCGCGAGGCCCGTCCGTGCCGGCAACGTCGTCGCCGTCGTCCCGCTCCGTCGCGTCGGCCCGCTCACTCGCAGACGCCTCCGCTGTCGCGTCCGACGGCTCCGGGCGGGCGCCTGCTGACTCAGCCTCAGCCGACTGCTCGGACGAGCCCTCGGCCGCCGCATCCGCCGACTGACCGTCGCCGTCCTGTGCTTGCGGGTCGGAACGGTCCGGGTCAGGCTCGTCGGAAGCGTCGCCCGTCACCTCAGCCGCCGTTACAGCCTCCTCAGACGTTGCGTCGGCGTCGTCGGGGCTCCCGGGCTGGTCGACTGCCGGGTCAACCTGCTCAGCCGCCGGAACAGCCTCCTTGGCCGTCTCAGGCTCCTCCGGTGAGGACTCGGCTGTCTTGTGGTCGGCAGACTCGGGGGCCGCGTCCGCGTTGTCGTCGCCTACCTCGGGCGAAGCGTCTGCCTCGTCGCCTGCCTCGGAGGCCGCCTCCGCGTCGTCGTCGGCTGCTTCGGGGGACGCGTCTGTCTTGTCGTCGGCTGACTCGGGGGGCGAGTCCGACGGGTCGGCCTCAGGCTCCTCGTCCGCGGGCGTGGCGTCGTCCGTGGCCGTGTCGGAGTTGGTGGCTGGGTTCTTCGGGAGGCCGACGATGATGTCGCCGTACTCCATCGGGAAGCCGTCCGGGGATTCGTCCGGCTCGTAGACAACGCCTACGGTCGGGCGCTCCGGGTCCGTCTCCGCGGGTTTGGAGGCGGGGGACTTCTCCGCCTGGTCGTCTGCAGGTGATTCTGCGGCGGTTGCTTCTGCCGCCGGGCGTTCCTCGTTGGATGCTTCCGTGGCAGCGGACTCCGCAGGCTCGGAGCCCTTGGTTCTCAGTTTACCGTCAGGTGCGTCGTTGTCGGGTGGTTCCTCACCGGTCACAGCACCCGCGCGCTGGTCGCGGCGGTCGGCGGCAGCCTCGTCAGCGGCAGGCTCGCGGGCGGTCGCCTCCGCGGCCACCTCGTCTGCGGACGGCTCGTCGGCAACCGGCGTACCGCTGGACGGCTCACCGATGGACTGCTCGTCCGCAGTCGGCTCACCGGTGGACCGCTCGTCGGTGGGTGACTTGCCGGTGGTCGGCTTGGCGGTCGACTGGTCAGCATCCGCCGTCGTCTCGGTGGCAGCCGGGGCAAGCTCGTCCGTCGTCGGCTCGGCGGTGGGCTCGGCGACAGGGGTGGCCGTCTTGCGCCGGCGGCGGCGCCAGAAGCCCTTGCCCTTGGCATCCGGTTGGGCGATCAGGTTCGCCAGCTCCTGGGCAGGCTGATCCCGGTCCGGAACCTGCGGCTCCGAACCCTCACCTGCTGCTGACTTGATGTCAGCCACGACGTCCGCCCACGAGCACAGAGTGCCCGGTCGGACAGCGCAGAAGCAAAGTCATCGTCATCCCCGTTTGGCGGCGTGGACGGGTGGCAGTCACTGCGGTGGTGGATACGGACCGTATCCTCCCGGCGGTCCTGGTTGACCAGGGGGTCCCGGTGGGTAATCAGGTTGGCTCGCTGGGTAACCGGGCTGCCCGGTGGGTTGACCCGAGGGATACCCGGGCTGAGCGGGCGGATAACCGTCCTGCGGCGGCGGAGATCCACCCGGACCCGGCGCACCGGCCCCGGCTCCCGGTCCACCGGCACCGACGCCAGGTCCGACGCCAGGACCGGGACCGATACCAGGGCCAACTCCGGGACCACCGGGCCCCGGTACCCCCTGGAACTGAGGTCCAGCCTGGGCGAACGCCGGCATCGGCGGGAACGGCACGCTCGGCCGCCGGGCCCGCAGCTCGTCGAGGAGCCGTTTCTCGGTCTTCAGGGCGTCCGGTCCGATCACCTGGCGGACGATCTTGTCCCGCAGGTACGCCAGGTCGGTCGCGTTCTGCTGGAACGCCTTCGCGGCCGCTTCCGCCTCGGCGCCGTACCGCTTCGCGTTCTGCCGCAGCGCCTTGCGCCCGCGCAGCGTCGCGATCAGCGGGACGTCCTGCGCGACCAGCCAGCCGAACCGCACGTAGTCGTACAGCCGGGACGCGATCATCTTCCCCTCCCGGGACCGCATCACCAGGGCGAAGACGACCATACCGATGAAGATCGGGACCATCAGGAACAGGTAGGCCATGATGAAGCCGGTGCCGTTGGCCCAGCTCGCCACCGCGTTCCAGAGGCCGTGCGCCAGTACGGCGGTCAGGTAGCCGACGATCGGGGCGAGGAAGCGGACCGCCGTACTCCGATGCCGTACGGCGATCCCGATGCCGATCGCGGTGAACGACGTGAAGAGTGGATGCGCGAACGGCGAGAGGAAGCCGCGCAGGAAGAAGAGGACGAAGACACCGCGCAGACCGGCGTCGTTGCCGGCCTCCTCGGAGAGCTCACTGAAGATGCGGCCGTAATAGAGGATGTTCTCGGTGAAGGCGAAGCCGACACCTACCATCCCGGCGTAGACCAGGCCGTCGATGATCCCGTCGAACTCCTTGCGCCGGATCAGCGCGAGCAGCAGAATCACCGCGCCCTTCGCGAACTCTTCCACCGGCGGCGCGACGAACACCGCGGACCGGAATCCGCCGCTGCCGGTCTCCTCCAGCAGCATGGACACCTTGGTGTTGATGAACAGCGCCACCAGCGTCGCGATGAAGGCACCCCAGCAGAGCGCGAACAGAATGTACTTGGTCGGCTCCGGTTCGTAGCGGTCCAGCCAGAGGTACAGCGCGATCACCGGGATGACGGGGACGAACGCGAACACCAGCCCCCAGGTGAAGCCGCCCGCGCCGGTCGACCTGGCCACGATGCTGAAGATCACCAGACCCGCGATCGCGAAAATGACCGCGATCACGATGCCGATCAGGATGCCCTGGTTGCGCCGCTGCCCCGGGACGGGGTGACTGCCGAGCACGTTCGGCTGCGGGTAGGGTCCGCCGGGCGAGTACGCCGACCCCGCCGCGGGTTGCGGCGAGCCGGCCGGGCCTGGTGAGGGGTAACTCATGCCCGCAGCCTAGTTGGAGAGCCGATCCGAGGGCAGGAGAGCCCACGCAGCGTTACCGGGATGGAACGACAAGCCTGTACTTCGACCCGCCCACCGGTAACCCACGCGCACGATCCACCCGCCATCTGAGAGACTCTTCCGTGCCACGCGCCCGTAGCTCAGCTGGATAGAGCGTCGGACTTCTAATCCGTTGGTCGCAGGTTCGAATCCTGCCGGGCGCGCC